>NZ_JAMYTU010000012.1:0-152629 GCF_040322615.1 Mesorhizobium sp. M0119 | reverse complement strand
GTCATCCGATGCTGGCCTCCACTCCAGCCAGCATCTTGAATCACAAAACAGATAAATCTGGAATCCCCTTTGATTCCGTCAAAGGGGGAACCGCTTTAGGTCGACTATTCCGAACGACTGCACCGGCTCATCCCATATGGCCAGTGCTGTCAGCTCGACGACGACCAGCCGAGGTCAAGGCCGCCGAATCGGAGCGCCGTATCGAAGGTGCCGCCGATTTCTGGCTGTCGCACCAATCGGACTACGGAAAATTGTCGGTGCGCTTCGACAAAAGGCAGCGTGCGTCGTCTTGATCGCGCCAGAGCTGTCATGTTCTTGCACGTTCAAGAACCCGCGTTCGACGGCTCGTTTTTAGACGTCGTTCCGTGGCAAGTCGGCTCCCGCTTGGACAAGTCGCTCCACGACGGCGGCCGCCTCCTCTGGAATGGCCGGTATGGTGCCCGACTTCCGCGTCGATCCGAAATCGAGGCCGGCGAAAAAGAGACCTGGAACAGCGCCGACGCCATCCTCGTGGACGGGCTGGCCGGCTGCATCGAGCGCGCCGGGAAGCCGAACCCATGAGAAATCGCCGGTGAAGCCCGTGCACCAGATCACTGATCTGATGCCGCTCGCCGTCCAGGCGAGGGAGCGGATCGGCGGATCAGGCAAGCGCGGTTCGATCGTCTCATCCGGATCGTCCTCGGCCAGTGGCGCATCGAGGCCGGTGCGCTCGATGTACTCGTCAACCAGGCGCTTAGCATTCGCCGAAACCTCGTCGGCAAATCGCATATGGTCGTCGAGTTCGCCGCCGAAGACGAGGTTGCCATTCTCCACACCCCTGAAGCGGCCGAGCAGCACCACGCCCTTTGCACTCAGCGACTGCAGGCTGATCGTATGGGTCGCGCCGATCAGCGCGCGGGCCTGCAGCTTGCCGGAGGGGAGGACGAGTTCCTTGCGCGGAACGTCGAGAAAACCGGACAGCGTCAGCCATTTAAGTATGTTGCCCCCGCGGTAGCGCCGCACCCAACGGCCGTTGCGGCTGGTCGCCAAAAAGACCACACGTCCGGCCAGCGCCAGATCCTCGGCGATCTGCCCGCCCGACTGGCCGCTGCCGACCACCAGCACCGCGCCATTCTCGAACTCGGCCGGGTTGCGATAAGCCGAGGAATCGACTTGGCGAATTGCGGTTGGCAAGTCAGTCGACCCTGGTGGCCGAACCTGCCGGTTTTGGTCGCCAGTGGCGATCACCACATTGCGCGCCAGAAACGCCCCGTCCGTCGTGGTGATGCGAAAGATCCCATCGTCTCTCGTCAGCTCTTGCACCGGAGTTTGGGTGCTTACCGGCAGGCGGTGCCGCTCGGCATAGCCTTCGAGATACGCGACAAACTCGTGGTGGGTTATCGCGCCCCAGGGCTCGGGTCCCTCGTAGGAATCACCGGGCAAGATGGAGCGAATGGTGGGCGAATTCAGTCGAAACGAGTTCCACCGCTGCGTTCGCCACGTCTCGCCGATCCGGCCTCGATCGAGCACGCGGTGGTCGCGGCCCTGCCGTTTCAAGAAATAGCTGACGCCGAGCCCCGCCGGACCGGCGCCAATAACGAGGGCGTCAAGAACTTCGCTCATGCATTCCCCCTGCCAACCATACGTCCACAAGATCGTATGGCTCGGCTTGGGGCAAGAATAGAGTTCGGGCTGGGATTGCGCTATCCGCGCCGCTCACCCCCAGATGGCCAGCCCCGTCAGGCCGACGATGCCGACGACCAGCCGCCACCAGCCGAACAGCGCATAGCCATGGCGCGAGACGTAGTCGAGCAGGAAGCGCACGACGATTAGCGCGGTGACGAAGGCGGCGACGAAGCCGATGGTGATTATGGGCAGGTCGGCACTGCTCAGCACATTGCGGTTCTTGAACAGGTCGAAGGCGAAGGCGCCGACCATCGTCGGGATGGCAAGGAAGAACGAGAATTCCGCCGCCGCCCGCTTGTCGACACCGAGCAGCAGCGCGCCGACGATCGTCGAGCCCGAGCGCGACGTGCCGGGGATTAGCGACAAGCACTGAAACAGCCCGATCTGCAGATAAAGCCTGGTCGGAAACCGCTCGACATCGTGGTAATACGGCTTCGGCTTCATGCGATCGACCAACAGCAGGATGACACCGCCGATGATCAGCATGATGCAGATCAGCCGCGGCGATTCGAATAGCACCGTCTTGATGAAATCATGCGCCAGCGCGCCTATGATTGCCGCAGGCAGGAATGCGATGAGGATGCCAAGGACGAAATGCCGCGTCAGCCGGTCGTAGGGCAGTTCGAGCAGCATCTTCCAGAGACGGCGGAAGTAGACGCTGAGGATCGCCAATATGGCGCCGAGCTGGATCAGGATTTCGAAGGCCTTTCCGGTCGAATGAAAGCCGAGGAAATGGCCGGCGAGCAGGATATGACCGGTCGAAGACACCGGAATGAACTCGGTCAGGCCCTCGAGCATGCCGAGCAGCAGCGCTTCGACGACGGTCTGGCTTTCCATGGCAACCTCGGCGTTGGAGTGAGGGCTTGAGAAACGGCTTGCTTGTCACGGCACGGAACTCCCCCTATAGGTCCCAGCACCCTGACAGCCCCTGAATCGGGCGGCCAAGACTTACCGGCGCAGCCGGCGATTTGCCAGTGCGCTTTATTATCGCGGGACCATGCTGACGCTTTTCCACCATCCGATGTTCGCCAGCTGCCGCTTCGTCCGCCTCGCCTTTGGCGAGTATGGCGAGGAACTGGCGCTGATCGAAGAGAAGCCGTGGACGCGGCGCAAGGAGTTCCTGGCGCTGAATCCGGCCGGCACGCTGCCGATCCTGCTCGCCGAAGGCGACGTGCCGATCGTCGGCGCAGTGGTCATTGCCGAATATCTCGACGAGACGCGCGGCGTACTCAAGCGCGACAAGCGGCTGTTCGCCGAGGATCCGATGGAGCGCGCCGAAATCCGCCGGCTGACCGACTGGTACCTCAACAAGGCGGAAAGCGAGGTTACCCGGCATCTGGTGCGCGAGCGCGTCCTGAAGCCGGTCATGCCGGAAACGGCGGGCGGCGGCTCGCCCGATTCGGCGGCGATCCGCGCCGCCCGCGCCAATATCCGCCAGCACATGAAATACACCAACTGGCTGGCCGGCACCCGTCATTGGCTGGCCGGCAACAAGGTCACCTATGCCGATCTCGCGGCGGCGGCGGCACTGTCGGTGCTCGACTATCTCGGCGAGATCGACTGGCGCGAACACAGCGCTGCGCGCGAATGGTATACAAGGGTGAAATCACGGCCTTCGTTCCGGCCGCTTCTGTCCGACCGGGTGCGCGGCCTGTCGCCGGTGTCACATTATGCGGACCTCGATTTCTGACGCGGCAAAGCTGCGCGCGCTCATCGACCGCGAGGCGCGGAACGCCGGCTTCGACGCCGTTGCCGTCACCACACCCGATGCGATCCCGCAGGCGCCGGAGCGGCTGGCCGAATTCGTTGCCGACGGCTTTCACGGTTCGATGGGCTGGATTGCCGAAACGCTCGAGCGGCGAGGCAAACCGACGATGCTTTGGCCGGAGGTCCGCTCGATCATCGTGCTGGCGATGAATTACGGCCCCGACCACGACCCACGCGAGGTGCTGGCGAAGCGCGACCGCGGCGCGATCTCGGCCTATGCGCAGAACCGCGACTACCATGACGTGATGAAAGGCCGACTGAAGGAGATCGCCGGCAAGATCGTGGCGCGCGCCGGCGGTGACGTGAAAGTGTTTGTCGACACCGCGCCGGTGATGGAAAAGCCGCTGGCCGAGTCGGCCGGCCTCGGCTGGCAAGGCAAGCACACCAACCTGGTCAGCCGCGCGCATGGCTCCTGGCTGTTCCTCGGCACCATCTTCACGACGGCCGAACTGGTGCCGGACGCGGCGGAGGACGATCATTGCGGCTCCTGCCGGGCCTGCCTCGACGCCTGCCCGACCGATGCCTTTCCGGCGCCCTATCGGCTCGATGCGCGGCGCTGCATTTCCTACCTCACCATCGAGAACAAAGGGCCGATCCCACATGAGTTCCGGGAAAAGATCGGCAATCGCATCTATGGCTGCGACGACTGCCTGGCCGCCTGTCCGTGGAACAAGTTCGCCCAAGCTGCCTCCGAGGCTAAGCTTGCCGCCCGCGCGGACTTGCGCGAACCTTCGCTCGCCGGGTTGCTGCGCCTCGACGACGCTGCCTTCCGCGCGCTTTTTTCGGGCTCGCCGATCAAGCGCATCGGTCGCGATCGTTTCATCCGCAACGTGCTGATCGCCGCCGGCAATTCCCAGGATTTGTCGCTTGCCGGCGCCGTCCGCGCGCTGCTCGACGACGCCTCGCCCCTGGTTCGCGGAGCCGCGATATGGGCGCTGTCGCGGCTGGTGCCGGGTCGGGAGTTTGCCGAACGTGCCGCAGCCGCTTTGCAAGCAGAAGATGACGAGGCGGTAAGAGGCGAATGGCTTCTGGCCCTGCCAAAGCCGATCGAGGCCCATACATGACGAAAAAGCAGATTTTCATCTTCGGCGCCGGTTATTCGGGCAAGGCCTTCGCCCGCAACAGGGATGCCGACACAACGATCTTCGGTACAACACGGTCGCTGGAAAAATTCGCGGCGCTGCGGCAAGCCGGTATCGTGCCGCTGCGTTTCGATGGCACGCTGACTTCCGAAATCGGCGATGCGCTTGGGAAGACAACCCATCTCGTCGTCTCGGTCGCGCCGGACGAGGCCGGCGACCCGGTGCTGGGCGCGGCACGCGAGGTGATCGTGGCCAACATGCCGGAGCTCGAATGGATCGCCTATCTCTCCACCGTCGGCGTCTATGGCGACCATAGCGGCAATTGGGTGGACGAGGCCGCCGAATGCCGGCCAGTATCGAAGCGATCAGTGATGAGGGTTGCCGCCGAGCAGGATTGGCTGAAACTGGGCCACGACGTCGGCCGGCCGGTGGCGATCCTGCGGCTTTCCGGCATTTATGGGCCAGGCCGCAACGCCCTGGTCAATCTGGAAAACGGCACCGCCCGGCGGTTGGTCAAGCCGGGCCAGGTGTTCAACCGCATCCATTGCGACGATATTGCCGGCGCGCTCTGGCATCTCGCCGAAGGCAAGCGCGGCGGCATCTTCAACGTCACCGACGACCTGCCGGCGCCGCCGCAGGACGTGGTCGCCTATGCCGCCAGGTTGATGGGCATCGAGCCGCCGCCCGAAATTCCGTTCGAGACCGCCCAACTTTCGCCCATGGCGCGATCTTTCTATGGCGAGAACAAACGTGTCACCAACGCAGCGATCAAGGCGGCCGGCTATGGCTTTCGCTTCCCTGACTACCGCTCGGCTCTCGATGCCATGTGGGCAAGCGGCGACTGGCGCGAGGGCGAGGCGCGCAGTCCGATGAAACGGTCGTGATCGATACGTTGCGCGGGGCGTGGTATGATGCGGTTCAAATCGCGGAGGGGTCCAGCTTGGGGAAGACGTTAAAGCGAGCGTTGCCCGGCAAAACGCTGCTGCTTTCGGCAGCACTGGCGGTCGCCGGCTTGACGGCGCTTGCAGCGCAGACGACGAGCGCCGAGGAACGAGCAAAAGACCTGTTCGGCGCCAAAAAGCTGCCGGCACTCGCAGCAGCGCAATCGATTGGCTTTTATTCCAAAGGCTGTTTTTCCGGCGGCGTCGCCCTGCCCCTGGACGGCCGGCATTGGGAGGTGATGCGGCCGTCGCGCAACCGCCGCTGGGGCCATCCGGCGATGATCGCGATGATCGAGAAACTATCGCGCGATGCCGCGGCCGACGGCTGGCCGGGCCTGTTGATCGGCGACATCTCGCAACCGCGCGGCGGGCCGATGCTGAGCGGCCATGCCTCGCACCAGATCGGCCTCGACGCCGACATCTGGCTGACGCCGATGCCCGACCGCACGCTTTCGACCGACGAGCGCGAAAACATCAGCGCTACCTTGATGGTCGATGAAAAGACCCATCTGGTGAAGGATGGCCTGTGGACGCCGATGCATACGCGGCTGTTGAAGCGCGCCGCGAGCTATCCCGAAGTAGAGCGCATCCTGGTCAATCCTGGGATCAAGAAGAAGCTCTGCGACACGGTCAAAGGCGACCGCAGCTGGTTGCGCAAGGTCAGGCCGTTCTGGGGCCACGATTACCACTTCCACATTCGCATCGGCTGCCAGCCTGGGTCACCCGACTGCAAGGCGCAGGAAGCGACGGCGTCGGGCGATGGCTGCGACCAGGCGCTGGCCTGGTGGTTCACCGAGGAGCCGTGGCGCCCCAACAAGAATCCGGACAAGCCGAAGGCACGCGACGTGATGACGATGGCGAACCTGCCCAGGCAATGCCAGTTCGTGCTCGACGCGCCGGCTCCGGCCTCGGCGGAAGCAGTCACCTACTATGGCGACGGCGTGCCGATCGCGGCCGTACCTGCTCCCGCGGCAGAGCCTTCGCCGCCGCCGACGGTCGCAGCCGGCGGGGCAGCGCTTCCGGCCTCGGCGAACGCCTTTGTGGCGACCCCCGAGATCCGCATTCCACTGCCGCGTCCACGACCGGGGCACTGATGGGGCAGCGTGTTCGCTGTCTGCATCCGTGCATCTCCACTTCGAAAACCGATTTCCCTTTTTGCGGTCATGCGCTAGTCAACGAGAGAACGGCGATACGCGTCGGGAACGGACGAGAGCATGCCAGGCGTAAGCGACGACGACACTCTGTTGCGATTTCCGATCCTGATCGGCGACATAGGCGGCACCAATGCGCGCTTCTCGATCGTGCTTGACGCGAATTCCGAAGCCGGCGAGCCGACGATCGTCCAGACCGCCAACTTCAATACGATAGACGAGGCGATACAGTCGGCCGTGCTCGACCGCTCGTCGGTCCGGCCGAATTCAGCTGTGCTGGCGGTAGCCGGTCCTGTCGAAAGCGACGAGATCCCGCTTACCAATTGCCCATGGATCGTCAAGCCGAGACAGATGTTTGCCAGTCTCGGTCTCAGCGACGTCGTGGTGCTCAACGACTTCGAGGCACAGGCGCTGGCTGTCGTCGCGCTCGGCGAAGAGCATATGGAGAAGATCGGCGGTGACGCGCCGGAACCGAATTCCGGGCGGGTGGTGCTCGGCCCGGGAACGGGGCTCGGCGTCGCCGGGCTGGTCTATGCGCTGCATCACTGGATACCGGTACCCGGCGAGGGCGGCCATATGGATATCGGCCCGCGCTCGCCGCGCGATTTCCAGGTGTTTCCGCATATCGAGAAGCTCGAGGGCCGCATCTCCGGCGAACAGATCCTGTCCGGGCGCGGCCTGGTCAATGCCTACCGGGCGGTGGCCAAGGCGGACGGCAAGCCGTCGCCCTTCACCACGCCTGCCGAGGTCACCGCCGCGGCGCTGGCAAAGAACGATCCGGTGGCCGAAGAAGCGCTGTCGATCTTCGTCACTTGCCTGGGGCGCACCGCCGGCGACCTCGCTCTGGTGTTCATGAGCCGCGGCGGCGTGTTTCTCACCGGCGGCATCGCGCAAAAAATCCTGCCGGCACTGCGCACCGGTAATTTCCGCGCCGCCTTCGAGGACAAGGCGCCGCACAGCGCCCTGATGCGCAGCATGCCGGTCTATGTCATCACCCATCCGCTGGCGGCGCTTTTAGGACTGGCCGCCTATGCCAGAAATCCGTCGCTGTTCGGCGTGCAGACGGCGGGGCGGCGCTGGCGGGTCTAGGACATAAGCTGCGCCGCGACGAAGTTTCGCCGTCCCCGGCCATAGGCAAGCCGCCATTGCAGCGTTAAGAGGTTGCCGAATTGCAGCCCGGCCGAACCGAAACCACAAAGCGCTCCAACTTGACACTTCCAGCACCAACCAAAGGGAAAGTCCGTCCCAGCGAGATCGTGGCGGTGATCCGCCGCATCATCGCCGAGAACAGCCGCGATTATCGCTGGTACTATGCTCTTGCCGTGCTGTGCCTGGTGACGATCGCGGCGACGACCGCCTTCACAGCCTGGATCATGAAGGATGTCATCGATCAGATCTTCTACCAACAGCGCGGCGATCTTATCGCGCTGATCAGCGTGTCGATCCTGGCCGCCTTCATGCTGCGCGGGCTGGCCAGCTACGGCCAGGCAGTGACGCTGGCCAAAATCGGCAACAATCTGGTGGCGCGCTATCAACGCCGCATCTTCGACCATCTGATGAAGCTCGGCGTCAGCTTCTTCAACGACACCCGCTCGGGCCGGCTCGCCGCGCAGATCAATGAGAACGTCAACGGCATCCGCGATCTCCTGTCGATGACGCTGACATCGCTGGCGCGCGATGCCGTATCGCTTGTCGCGCTGGTCGGCGTCATGATCTGGCAGGACCCGATGCTCTCGGCGATGTCGCTGCTGATCGGCCCGCCTTTGATCTACAGTGTCACCTATCTGATGCGCCGGGTGCGTCGCATCACCCGTGAATCGGTGCAGATCAACTCGCGGCTGATCGGCGCGATGCAGGAAGCGACGCAAGGCATCGCTATCGTCAAGGCCTTCACCCTGGAAGACGAGCTGTCGCGCCGCATCGGCGGCCTCGTCGCGGGCGCCGAGCAGCGGGCAAACAAGATCGCCCGCGTCTCGGAACGGCTGACGCCGATCTCCGAAATGCTGGCCGGCTTCGCCGTCGCCGGCGTCATCGCCTATTCTGGCTACCGGGCGACCGCCGGCGGCCAGCCGCCGGGCGCGGTGTTTGCCTTCATCACCGCCCTGCTTCTTGCCTATGATCCGGCGAGGCGGTTGGCGCGTATGCAGGTTGGCATGGAAAAATCGCTGGTCAATGCGCGCATGATCTACGAGCTTCTCGACCTTGAGCCGCAGCAGGGTGACGTGCCGGCAGCCGCCGAGGCGAAATTCACCTCTGGCGAAGTGCGCTTCAACAACGTGTCCTTCCGCTATGTCGAGGAGGCACCGGTCCTGCAGGATCTGAGCTTTGTCGCCGCCGCCGGCAAGGTGACCGCCATCGTCGGCGCCTCGGGCGCCGGCAAGACGACACTGGTTGCGCTGCTGCAGCGCTTCTACGACGTCGAGTCGGGCAGCATCGAAATCGACGGCCAGGACATTTCAAAGGTCACCAAGCATTCGCTGCGCGGCTCGATTGCCTATGTATCGCAGCAGCCTTATCTGTTCGAAGGCACCATCCGCGACAACATCCGCTACGGGCGACTGAGCGCCACGGACGCCGAGATTGAACGCGCCGCCCAACAGGCTGCGGCCGACGATTTCATTCGCCAGCAGCCGCAAGGCTATGACACGCCCGTCGGCGAGAACGGCGTCACGCTGTCGGGCGGCCAGCGCCAGCGCGTATCGATTGCCCGCGCTATCGTGCGGCAGGCGCCGATCCTGCTGCTCGACGAAGCCACCTCGGCGCTCGACAACGAGGCCGAGGCCCGCGTCCAGCAGGCGCTGACCCATGTCATGGAAGGGCGCACTACCATTGTCATCGCGCACCGGCTGTCGACGGTGGTCAATGCCGACCATATCATCGTGCTGGAGCAGGGCCGGCTGGTCGAACAGGGCACGCATGCCTTGCTGATGGCCGACCCGCATAGCGTCTATGCCCGGTTCCACCGGGTGCAGGGCAGGAAAGGGCTGGGGCTTGTCGATGACGGCAAGCCAATCCAGACTGCGACCCAAAATGGTCACGCGAAAAAGGCGGCCGGGAGACATTCATGAGTGACACTTCGACCGTTAGTGAAATGGGCCTGGTGGTGGTGGGCGCGGCCGGCCGCATGGGCCAGGCGCTGATCCGCGCTATCCACACGATACCGGGCGCCCGCGTCGCCGGCGCGATCGAGCGGGCCGGTTCGCCCCATATCGGCAAGGATGCCGGCGAGCTCGCCGGCGTCGGCAGGCTCGAGGTGGCGATCGGCGACGATCCGCTGCCGGCCTTCGCCAAGGCCGGCGGCGTGCTCGATTTCACCACGCCGGCAGCAACTGTCGAATTCGCCGGCTACGCGGCGCAGGCGCGCATCGTCCATGTCATCGGCACCACCGGCTGCTCGGCCGAAGACAATGCCAGGATCGCGGCGGCGGCGCGCCACGCGACGGTGGTCAAGTCAGGCAATATGAGCCTCGGCGTCAATCTGCTGGCGGTGCTGGTTGAGCAGGCCGCGCGCGCGCTCGATGCTGACGATTTCGACATCGAGATCCTGGAAATGCATCACCGGCACAAGGTCGATGCGCCGTCGGGCACGGCGCTGCTGCTCGGCGAGGCCGCCGCCGCCGGGCGCGGCGTAGCACTTGCCGGCAACGATGTTCGCGTGCGCGACGGCCATACCGGCGTGCGCAAGGCAGGCTCGATCGGTTTCGCCAGCTTGCGTGGCGGCTCGGTGGTCGGCGATCATAGTGTGGTGCTGGCCGGTACCGGCGAGCGCATCACGCTCGCCCACTACGCCGAAGACCGGGCGATCTTTGCCCGCGGCGCGGTCAAGGCAGCCCTGTGGGCGCGCGGCCGCAAGCCGGGCCTGTATTCGATGCGGGACGTGCTCGGCCTGACAAGCTGATCCACAGATTTGGCTGATCCACAAAATTTGAAGGAGCAAATATGTCGAGAACTCTCGTGCTCGTGCGCCACGGCCAGAGCGAATGGAACCTGAAGAATCTTTTTACCGGCTGGCGCGACGTCGATCTGACCGAACTGGGCCATGCCGAGGCCAAGCAAGCCGGCGCCAAGCTCAGGGCGCGCGGCATGAAATTCGACATCGCCTTCACGTCGTCGCTGATCCGGGCGCAGAAGACCTGCCAGCATATTCTTGACGCCGTCGGCCAGAGCGACCTCGAGACCATTCGCGACCAGGCGCTGAACGAGCGCGACTATGGCGATCTGTCCGGCCTCAACAAGGATGATGCGCGCAAGAAATGGGGTGAGGAGCAGGTGCATGTCTGGCGCCGCTCCTACGACGTGCCGCCGCCCGGCGGGGAAAGCCTGAAGGACACCGGCGCGCGCGTCTGGCCCTATTACCTGCACGATCTGCAGCCGCATGTGCTGCGCGGCGGCACGGTGCTGGTGGCGGCACACGGCAATTCGCTGCGCGCGCTGATCATGGCGCTGGACGGCAAATCGGGCGAGGAGATCGTCAAGCTCGAACTCGGCACCGGCGTGCCGGTCATCTACACGCTCAACGCCGATTCCACGGTGGCGTCGAAGGAAGTGCTGGAGCATTGAGCCGGAGAAGCAACGCGGCTTTCAAAAAAGCGCGTTGACACTCATCCCTCGCCCGCTTAATGAGCGCGCACCAGCCCAGATGGCGGAATTGGTAGACGCGCACGGTTCAGGTCCGTGTTCCGCAAGGAGTGGAGGTTCGAGTCCTCTTCTGGGCACCAAATTCCCGTTTCGAACTTTTTGACAGGGTTCGGAGACCCAAGAAAAAGCCCCGGTTTTGCCGGGCTTTTTCTTGATCCAATGCCCTAGGCTGCCCACCGTCGCCCATGGCATCCACAAGATATCTAACGAATACCCGTCCGGGTTAGGCAGCGATCTGTCATTGCGACAGCGCAGCAGCGGAAGGATTTGGCCCGAGATCACTCTGGTGATCTTCTGTTGCTTGGCGTTGGTTACGACGGTCATGCACGCGCATCCGTAGCCGTGGCCCGAACCAGGCACATTGGTCTCGACGAATTGCCGCTCGTCAAAGGCCGGCACATTGTCGATGCCTTTGGGATCCGGCCGTCCCTGCATCTGGATCCACCAATCCCCGTCACTGTCGGTCAGGACGAGGTTGCCGGGTGTCGGGCTGGAGTACCAGCCACAACGGCGCTCGGCATGGGCGGCAGCAGGCAAGGACATGGTGGCCAGGCAGAAACAGATTGCGAACAATGGGCGCATGAGAATCTTCACCTCCCTTGAGTAAAGCAGTTCATGCTGCAGATAATCCGCGTTGACGCCGGTAACGAGGCGGCATGATTTTGCAAGCCTTATGGCCTCAACTTCGTGTCCACATTTTCTTCGATCAATCCGCAATGAAGCGTCACAGGCTGCTTTTGGACGTCGCTAAGTGGACCGTCGATGAAATCGCAGCTGAGCAGATTGTCCGGACTGCTCTTGCGCGCCGACGCAACGTTGACGTTGACCTCGGGAGGGCCGGCAAGCCAGTCGAGACGCTTCGTGTCTACCTTTGTGCCGCTGATGCGGGCGTGGCCCGCTGTGCCCGCTATCTCGACCTCTTCGTCCTGCGGCGTGAGATCGATCTGGCCGACTTCGTTGGCATGCTTCTCGGCGCTTCGCTTCGGGTCGCCGTAATAGGAGGCGAGGACAACGATCCCTTCCTTTTCAGCCGCGAGCTTGGCGGCTGCTTTTTTGGACAGCGTGACGTTGACGTCGAAGCCAAGGTCGCCCTGGGCTGTCGCCGGCACAGCACATGCCAACAGCGCAGATGCTGCAATCGTTACTGCGGGCAGTGATCTGTAGCGTTTCACAATCCACCTCCTTCGGGTCCCTCATTCAATGATGATGCCCCGCGCACGCTTCATGTCAGATGCCGACATCGCGCTCGCCGCCGGCTGAATCATTCAATTTCCTCGCGATGCAACATTCAGAGCAACGCGCGACAGTTGAGAATCTGCTGGAGGCAGGTTCAAACGCTTTAATCGGTCGGCGGTTTCCTGCTCGATGTGCAGCCCCCAATCGGAAAAGAACCGGGTCAGGTCCTGATTTGCGACCGTACTGGCACGCAGGATGAAGGTTTGTACCTTGACCGCATCCTGCTCATTGGCATCATCCAGTGGATGCTCGCGATAATATCGGTGAAGCTTCGGATAGAAATCCTCGCCGAGACCCCGGCGCAATTGATCGAACATGACCAGCCGCGCCCAAAGCTCATCGTCGTCATCCGCGCTGACACGCATCTGTTTTTCATTGTCGAAATCGCGCGTCTTCCGCGCCAGATATCGCGCCGCCAGATCCAGCGGCGTCTTGCCAGTAGAGTCATCGCGCTCTTTCAAGCGGGACGGATGGCCAAAATGTGCCTGGGCGTTGAGCGAGTAGATATTGACCGTAGTTTCTACAATCTCGCCCCAGGTCCAATCTTGCTGCTGGTACATATGGCCGGTTTCATGCCAGATCGACCACGCTTGCCGCAGCTTATTCACGTCCAGCAAATCACCCATGTTGCTGCCGGGGACACCTATAAAATAGTTGCCTGCGTACATGTATATGCCGTCATCGAAGACCTTCGCCGGTGTCACCGTGTCCTGCTGATAGTGCATGCGCAAACGGGATGCCCGATGAAGTTTGGAGGAACCGTCGAGGCCGGATAGCGCATCGTACCAGCCTAGAATTTGCTCGAGGGTGTCGAGAATTTCCGCAGGGTCGTCCTGAGGCGCCCTCATATAGACTTTGCGGGTCGCGGTGATGGCAACACGCTCGCTTATCATCTCGACGAATGGCGCACCGGGCATGTCGGTGAGCATTTTACGCCAGTCTTCGAAGCTTGTTTTTCCCTTGACGTAGAGGGGGATCGAACTGCCGCCGCGCACGATTGCCACGTCGATCGGAGGCAGAGCCGCACTGAAGCCGCTGTAGGCGTAGCGGAAATAGATCAGCCCGTCGCGCTTCGCCGTGAAGTCGGTGCGCCCTTCCTTGGCAATGACCAATTGCGGGTCATCCTGGGTCTTTCGTCATAGAAGCTGTTAATCGGGCCGATCATGATCATCAAGCCGTCGGGGGAAGGCGGCAGGCCTTCGGCCGTAACCGATACTGCCTCTCCCTTTTTCACGAACACACCGCTTGGCTGATCGTCCATCAGCTTCGTGCGTCTCAGCCTATTGGCCTCGGGTGTGGCTGCAGGCATCGGAGCGAGGCGATAGCGTTTGTTCAGGTTGTCGAATTCCGACACCGCTGCCGACGCCGTTGCCGGTCGGTCGCCATTGCCGGCCGGATAAAGCAACCACTGGGCATTGTCGTCCAGGCTGGCGTCATAGACGATGATCCGAGCGTCGTCCGCACGTTCATTGGCCCTGACGTTGAGCGTCGTGCCGCTGTCATCCAGCTCGATGCCGTAGCTGTTCAGATGCGGCTTGAAGCGCCATGCCTGCCCCTCAGCGGACTGCTCGTCCTTGAGGACGACACTCGTATTCCCGTTTTCGTCTTCGTCGCCCCCGGCAAGATACGTTCCGTATCGTCGAGACCGGATTTGATAGGTTGCGCCGTTCGTTTCTCCGGTCGCCCTGGTGATGGTCCACAGCTGCGCGGGACCATCCTTGGGTTTGCGAGCGGACTGACCAAGCACGATCTCGCCATGCCTGTCTTCAAAGGCGGTGAGCGCTTTGTAGGAATGCTTCGCGACGATGTAATAGTCCCCGTTGGGGATCTCAGCGGCACCTGTGGCCGTAACAATTGCCGCCAGCAAGAGCCCGGCTATCAAGTGCGCTCCAGATACGATGAAGGTCTTCATCCCGACACCGACGTGTCAATTCGCGGCCGGGACGGGACAACTCATCGGATCCCCCTGCTTGCCGCATTTCAGGTAACCCTCGAAGGCTTTGACCCGGGATTGCGCCAGGCTGTCCATGCACTGCGCGGTGAGCATCGGCATTACGCTTCCTCCGGCAGCTCCCGCGGTCTGGAAACTGCACTCGGCGTCGCGAAATTTGTCCCAATCCCGTTGTGCCTGGACGAGAAGCTTCTTGGTATCCGCGTCACCCTTCAGGCGGGCTTCGATCTGTTGGTAAAGCTCATTCAGCTTCTTGTCGGATTTCTTGAGCGCGGCATCGGCGCACGCGTTCAGGGAGGCCTGATCCTTGGCAGCGGCGTAGCACTTGTCCTGGGCAAAGGCAAAAGTCGGCATGGCCAGAACCACGGCAGCAGTCAGAATTGCGGTTTTCATCGATTTCCCTTTCCCGATTATCTGGTTTTCATTGGATCAGCTTTGCCACCTTCGGCGACCATGACGCTGCCGAGCTTTCCTAAGCCGGTCAGCCTGCCGCCTTCCTTGACCGTGACTTTGCCGGAGACCTCCCCGTCAACGACAAGCAATCCCGAGACGGAAATGTCACCGGTCAAAGAGCCGGTCACGCGCAACTGCGCCCCTGACGCGACTTCCGTCACGCCGGAATAGTTGTTCCTGCCGCTCAGCGTCAGCTTGCCGCCGGCGACAACGAGGCCGCCGCTCATGCCGCCGGCGTCATCAAAGTCCGCTATGGTGCCATCAAATTGCCCGTTGGCTTCTGTCAGGATCAGTCTGCCCGCACCCAGATAGACATTGCCTTTACCGCTAAGGTTGCGAATGGCCGTATCGTTCATGGAGTGCGCCACTCCCCAGGGCTTCAGGTGGTTTCCTTTCTGATCGATGTTGAGCACACCGTCGACCATGACGCGCGAGGAATGCTCAATGCTGCCCGGCCCGGCCAGAGTAAGATACCCATCGGCCGCGATATGGGTTGTGCCGGTGTAGGTATTGGCCCCGGTCATGCGCACGTCGG
Source organism: Mesorhizobium sp. M0119 (assembly GCF_040322615.1). Lineage (NCBI taxonomy): Bacteria > Pseudomonadati > Pseudomonadota > Alphaproteobacteria > Hyphomicrobiales > Phyllobacteriaceae > Mesorhizobium > Mesorhizobium sp. M0119. The sequence continues at coordinate 137,210 of NZ_JAMYTU010000012.1, read as the reverse complement.
CGTCCTTCTCGATCGTGAAGTCGCCGGCGCCGGAGATGATGCCGGCTAGTCCGAGCCATCCTTTGCTTCCAGCAGCGCTGGTCGCGCGATTCAGCTGCACTTGATCCTCGGCAGCCGCGTCTGTCGTGAAGTTAGCAGCGCTGACAAAATAGGGTGAATATGCGGTCGTCCTGTTTTCCAGATCATACATTACGGAGTTGGACTGAAAGAAGGGTATGCCGACAGTAACTCCATTGCCGTCACCCTCATTGCTTTGGCGATCGATAACGATGTCGCTGTATTCATTGTTGTTGAAACTATCTTCAAATCCCAAAAACTTAAAATTGCTTATAGTTGAATTATATTCATTAAGCTCGAATCCTCTCGATCGAAGCTTATTTAAAACTTCTTCTGAGGTAATGGAGACAAAGGTCGACGTTCCTGTATCCAATAAAACAGGCCCACTGAAATCAACCGATTGCTTCTTTCCCTTATGATCAAAAGAAATTGTATAACGGTAAGACCCTTCTAACTCATTGGATGCGTTCGCGCCTGATCGTGGAAATTTCCTCTGAGCGTCTTTGTAGTCCAGCTTGCCCCACGGGGTCAGGGCCGTGAACTGAGACCTCAGACTGGGGGACAAATTCAGCGTTAGGCAGGGAACGCAGCCCGGTGTGGTCTTCTTTTTTCCAAGATTTGCATTGGCGGAGACCACATAGCCGCTTTGGGTTTGACTGCCGGGGGCAGTGGTCTGGTCTCCTGCAAAGATAAAATCGCCAGCTCCAAAGATGCCGCAAAACGTCGTCGAACCACCGGGTTCGCCGTTCTGCATGCTCTCGCGAGCATTAAGATCCGCATAGACCGGCGTATCGCCATGGTAGCCCACGGGCTTTTGCGTCAATTTCAAATCCTCGAGGTCGCCGAAACCCTTGGTGTAGACGTAATCCACCACCCGAGCAGCGCCAAAGCCGCCGTCGAGGGTTACGACAGGCTTTGAGGGATCATCCGGATCGTAATAGGACAGGCTGTCGAAACGGACCTGTTGTACCCAATCGCCATAGGTGCCGTCTCCATAGGGGTACATTTCAGGCTTGCTGCCGGGCACCGGCTTTATGCCGGGGACACTCGAATCGATCTCCGCGTTGAACTCATCCGACCCGGTGTCGAATTCGTACAGACGAGGCTTGGCACCATTGATGCCCACCACGATCCCGAGTTTGTGATAGATGACTTCATCACTGTCGGTTCCGTAGTCCCTGACATGTTGCAATGGAATGGGCATCGGGTCGGCAGCCTGGGCAAGGCCGGTCTGGCCGTTCTCATCGGCCACGGCAGGTACGGCAGGTGATGTGTTCGCTGCCGGACCGGGGCAGCTCGGATCGCCTTCCTGGCATTTCAGGTAAGCCTCGAAGTCCTTGACCCGGGATTGCGTCAGGCTGTCCAAGCAACTCGCAATGAGCGTTGGAGCTACGCTTCCTCCAGCCGCTCCCGCGGTCTGGAAACTGCACTCCGCGTCGCGAAATTTGACCCAATCGCGCTGTGCTTGAACGAGAAGCGCCTTGGTATCCGCATCGTCCTCCATGCGGGCTTCGATCTGCTGGTAAAGCTCGTTGAGCTTGTTGTCGGATTTCCTGGACGCGGCATCGGCGCACGCGTTCGGGGCGGCCTGATCCTTGGCGGCGCACTTGTCCTGGGCAAATGCGAAACCCGGCATGGCCAGAACCATGGCAGCGGTCAGCATCGCGGTCTTCATCGGTTGCCCTCTGTTTAGAACCGCCGGCCCGGTCGGCTGCTAGTTGGCATCGTCATCATCCGATCCGTCAGCGTCGTCGGTACTGTCATCCGACGCATCGTCATTCGTGCTATCGTCGTCGGTGTCGGTGCTATCTTGGTCATCATCACCGGCCGTTGAGTCTTCATCGTCGTTCTGATCGGTCGAACCGTCCTGATCACCGGAATTATTGTCGTCGGTATTGTCATCCGAGCTATCATCGTCGGTGTTGTTGTCGTCATCGCCATCGTTCTGATCGCTCGAATCGTTCTGATCATTGGAACTGTCGTCGTCGGTGCTGTCGTCCGAGCTATCGCCATCGGTGTCCGCGTCGTTATCGTTGGAATCGTCATCCGCATCGGAAGTCGCGTTGGCGTCTGGACTGCTGTCGCCGGGCTGCGAGTCGTCTTCGCGATAGCTCGTGTCATTGAGACTTGTCTCCATCTCGTCGTCATACTGATCGACGATCTGCGTCCACTCCTCTCGATTGTCGACGCTCGTCCATTGCGAGATATTGTTGATCGAGACGTTGGTGTTGAAGTTGTTGACGGTGATGTTGGTGTTGACCTCGACGACATCTGCGACTTCTGTCCCGCGGTTCACGCCAAACAGGAAACTGGTGGCGCTCACGGCAAGAGCGGCCCAAACGAGTCTGTCGACATCGGTCGGCGTCGAAATCGGTTGATGCCGCACTGTGGCAAGCACGTCACCCGGCCGGATGCCTTGCCGTGCGGCGACGCCGTGCGGTGAAACGGCCAAGACATACACCCCGCGAAGTTTGGGCGGGATCTGGTAGCGGTGGCGAGAGGCATGATCGATCGGTATCAGAACCGCATCAAGAGCCCTGGAGACATAGGGTTTCGGCAGATCATACTTGCTGGCATAGGCAATATTGATCGTCTGCGGGACGGCAACGCTGACGACAGCCACCATTTTCACTGAAGTTGCCAACGCACGGGCGAACTGCACGATCAGTCTGGATTTTCGAAGAGCGAGCATTTTTCTACATCCTTCCGCAGGCGCCGGTGGCTAGAACAAGACGTCGAGCTTGGGTTGAAGCCGTTCTCGTGGACGCCCAACTGGCCCCGATAGGAGACGCCCAAGGCTGCGGTCTCAGTCATGTCGAGATCGAGGCCCCGCCTTTCTGATCGTCGTGAAGGGCTGAACCCTGTTGCGGGAAATGAACACCGGCCTTCCTTCCTCTATCGACATCAGTCGTTAATGGCGGTGATCCTGATCGTCTGCTGTTCGCAGGCTTGGTTGCTGCAAATGCCGCTGAACCAGATTTCTCCATCGCCGATGGAAACGCCCTGCCAGTTCGCAAAAAGCGTCGCGTAGGTTTGCTTGGTCACAGCACCCTTCACCTTCGGGGTGATAATCTGGTCGCAATCGGTCAAGAACTGCTTCTGATCCTTGATCTTCAGGGCCTTTCCCTTGATGCGGGCCTGGAACGGATAGGCGACCAATGCGGCAACGGTCGCCTTGTCATCGGAACCGACCGCTTTTTTCAACTTGTCGAAGAAGGTCTGGTACGGAGCATGACTTCCGAACAGCGTGTCCAGGTTGCCGTTCACCTCCGCAGCCGATTGCGCGGACGCTGATCCGGTGCTGATTGCTGAGATCATCCCCAACGCAAAGAGAAAAGCGTGTCTTCTGGCCATTGTTCGAATCTCCTCGATGTGTGAACCCTTGACGGTCATGCAGTCCTTGATCAGTTTCTGCTGATCCATGCCTTTTCGATGCCATTTGCTATGCCGGCGCCACCGCGGCGATCGCCAGCGATCATCACCGTCATTCCGTAACTTCGTCGGCAAAACACTTTGCCAGGTCTTGCGGCGCTCCGAGTTTCTTTGCCCAGGATACGAGTTCAGGCTTTTCCGATGGGTCGGCATAGCCGCCCCATACGTCGCGAAACTGCTTCTTTCCGTTGACTGTCTGGAAGAACATCACGCCGTCATCGCTCACCGGCGTGGAGACGTAGGCGGCACTCCAACTGCCGCTCTCCATGATCGTGATGAACTTCGCCTGAGCGAGCTTGAACTTTTTGTCCAACGCGGAGACGACGAGAGGGGCATACTCCTGCTTGCGCGCCTTCGTCACTTCGACCTTTACACCGTCACAGGCGCTATTCGCGGCGAAAGCGGACGTCAGCGTCATTCCCAGCCCCGCAAGGCCGACCATGACGATTTTGGCAGGCCGACGGATGAGACCGTTCAATTCAGACATGAGTGGCTATCCTCTTCCTTGTTCGTTGCAGGGGCCATCAATCGGAATCGTCATCGCCCGATGAACTATCGTCGTCCGATGACCTGTCATCGTCTGGCGCATCGACCTCGCAGCCGATGCCGCGGCAGCCCTGGTAGTTGCCTTGGGTATCGAAGTTGGGATTGCCTTCCTTGTCGTACTGCGGTCTGTCGTCGATGCTTTGATCCCCGTCATCAGGATCGTCGACTTTACACCCCAGCCCACGGCAGCCGATGTAACGGCCCCGCGTATCGAAGTTGGGATTGCCATTCCTGTCGAACTGCGGCCGGTCATCAATCTTTCGGTCCCGTTTATGAGACCGATCAACCATGCAGCCCGACCCGCGGCAGCCATCGTAGCCGTCGTCGGTGGTACATCCGGCGATCGCCATCAAAGCAGTGGCCAGGGTCGCATAGATTACGAATTTCATGGTTCATTCCTCCGACTGCCTGGCGGCTGGGGGATCGTTCGTATCCGAAGACTATTGCAGGCGGCGGTCCCCGCTCGTATCGGCCGCCGCGAAGTCCTTCATCACCCGGTTTATGAATTCGTCCCGACTGACACGGCCGTTCCCGTTCGCATCGGTCGCTGCGAACTGATCGGCGTTCAGGACGTCGGCGGTTTCGGCTTGGCTGAGAGCGCCGTTATTATCGGCGTCCAGCTTTTCGAAGGCCCTGGTCATGAAGGCCTGATACTCCTGTCGGTTCACCGCGCCGTTGTCATCGGTATCAAGTTGGTCTTGGTGACCCTCGTACATGGACTGCTGTGCCGTGGCCGCGCCGGCGCAAAGCAGGAGCAAGGAAGCCGTGGTCGCGATTATGGATTTCATTGTCTTGTCCCTTTCTTCTCGTCTCAGCCGCAGGCAAGACGATTGCCGAGGTAGCCACCACCGCCGATGCCAATCGCGGAACCGATCACACGTCCGGTTCCACCACCAATGGTGCTGCCGATCAGGCCGCCCACGATCGCGCCACCGACAGTACCGGCGATGCAGCCGAACTCGCTGTTGCGCGCCTGAACTTCCGGGTTGGATGACGACTGGCACGCCGTAAGCGCGAAAGTGCCCGCGAGCACGATTGCCAAGGTTGATTTCCTCATCGCTTTTCCTGATCTGATTGCTGATTGGTGCCATCCGCGGAGGACAGAGCTTCGCCGGCCTCGAAAGAGCCAGACCGTGGCCCATGCATTCGAAGACTTAGTCGCTGGCTGTCGTGATCTCTTACGTCGAGGGGAAACGCTCCCCACGGGGGGCCGCATTAGCGAATATCGATTTCCCTCTCCATGCTTCGCGCCCGTCCGCCCAAGCATGCCAGCAACCAACTAACGCGGCTGCTGTTGCCAGAAAGTTGCATCCGAAGTCGGCGTATGGCAAGGAAAAATTGCAGTATCGCGGGTTGAATTTTGCAAATGCTTAATAATTCAGAACCAATGCCGGCTATCTTAGCAGATACTGAAATTCGATTCACAGCAATGAACCAGCACAGAAAATCGACATTATTCCATTGGCTGTATGTTGTTACAAGTAATATACCACGTTGTTATGCATTTACGCAGATCGAAAAAAGCCAATGGCGAAATCGCTTCTTATACGATTGCCTGTATCCTGATCTATTGTCGGTATTTTTTTTTGACCGAGCCCACCCGGTTGCGCAGGTCGAAAGAAACGCTGCTCACTTATTCGAGTTTTTTCAACGCTGCGGCGTGCCACATAGAGGCGCAGTGGGGGTGCCGCGGCCGCGTTGTGAGCATCTTCCCAGCCGGATTGTCATCGGGTAGCGTCCAGGGGCGGCACGTGAAGGCGCGCTCTTTGGCGAACGCACTGCTGCACCTTCAGCCGTTGCCCGTCAGAAGATAGGGCTGGTGCTGCCTCGTGGACACCGCCGGCAACGTCAAATCGGTTGAGGCCGTCTGATCCGCTCTGGTCGACGAATTCGCAACCAATCTGACGATGCGCCTTCGCTGCGGACATGACGATGTTTGGGCGGCCAGCCGCGATGAGCGGTTTGGAGGCCTGGTTAACCGCGCGCCTGCCTCACCCCAGCCCGATCCGCTTGGCGCCTTGCCGGAACAGCGCCTCGGCGTCCGGCTCGAAGCGGAAGGTGCCGATGAAATCGTCGGCGCAGTAGTTCGGCAGCATCTTGCGCAGCGCAGCGGCGAAACTTCGTGCCTCGTCCAGCCGCCCCGCCAGCGCAAGGCAATGCGCGGCAATCGCCAGGATGATGGCATGGGCGTTAGGACGCGCGGCTGCTTTCAGCGCCCATTCGGCGGCTTCGTCGAACTGGCCGAGCCGGACATGCGACATCGCCCTGGCGCCCAACATGCCGAACAGCAGCGGATCGAAGGGACTCAGATGCCTGGAATGATCGGACGAGCCGATCGCAGCTTGCGGGTCGCCGGACTGCGAATGGACGAACGACAGCGCATAGTGGCCGAGCGCGAAATTCGGGCTGAGGTCTACGGCGCGTTCCAGCTCGATGAGGGAGCCGTCCTGCTCGCCGCGCAGCCACAGTGCCCGCCCCATGGCCCAGTGCGCGGCCGGATTGTGATCGTCGACGAGAAGGCTCTGGCCGGCTGCCTCGAAGGCCAGGGCGCTTTCCTGGTCGCGGTCGCCCCAACGCTGGAAGGCATTTTGCCAATGGGTGAAGGAGAGCCCGGCATAGGCGCGGGCGAAGGTCGGATCGAGCTTCAAGGCTATGTCGAAAAAATGCCGGGCCTGCTCGTTTTCCGTGCGGGTGAAGCGATACATGTGCCAGAGACCCCGGTGGTAGGCTTCCCAGGCGTTCAGCGAATTGGGCGCCTTCAGCATGGCGCGGTTGCGCTCGACCGTCTCGATCTCGGTCGAGATCGACGAGACGATGCTGTTGCCGATATCGTCGAGCACGGCAAAGATGTCGTCCGGCTTGCGCTCGAACGTCTCGGCCCAGACGATCCTGGCCGTGCCCACTTCGACCAGTTCGACCGCGACGGCGACGCGACCGGCCTGGCTGCGTACCGTGCCGGTGGCGACATAGTCGACGTTGAGCCGCCGGCCGGCATCTTCCGGCGCAATGTTTTTTTCCGCGAGCGCAAACACCGAGCCGCGCGCGATGACGAAAAAGTCCCTGAGCTTGGCCAGGCGGGTGATGATGTCGTGGGTCAGGCCGTCGGCCAATCCACCGCGCGGGCCGCCAGGACAATCGGCTCCCTCGACGAACGGCATCACCGCAAGCGAAGCTTTCCGCGGTGCAGCAACATCGGAATGGGGAAGCACAATTGACGCGTGGGGGGCCGCGGGTACGAGTGGAGGTCGCGCCCAGAGCGTCGCTGCGGGTCGTTCGCCGCGGATGGTCCGCCATGCCTCACGAACGGGTCCGAAATCCAGATCCTCCGAAGCAAACAGCTGCGCCGCGGAAGCGAGATGTTCCTCGCACGCGTCAAACTGGCCGCGCTGCGCCAGCCCTTTCAGAAGAGCCACATGTGCGCGCCCGTCGAACGGAGCGAGTTCCAGCCATTTGTCCAGATGCGAAGACATTTCGTCGGCATCCGCCGGAAGCTTGTTGACGAGATGTTCCAGGATTGCGGCGTGCCAAGAGCTGAAGCGGCGGCGCTGAGCGATCAGCCAGCTGTAGAAATGCGGGCTGCGGTCGATCTCCAGCCCATCGAGAAAGTCGCCGGCGAACATTCCGGAAAGAGCCTGCAGCCGCTCTAGACCGAGCGTCTCAACGCCCTTGGCGGCGGCCGAGGCTATGTCGACAGCGTCGACGGAAGCACCTCTCAGATCAAGCGCGATCGTGTCGCCTGGTGTCTCGACCCTGCGATGATGCGGTTCATCGAGGATGCCTCTAAGCTTGCTCAGGCACCAGCGAAGCTCGCCGCGCGGGTCGTTCGGCACATCCCACAAAAGCTCGCAGAGGCGGCTGCGGCCGACCGGATGCGGCGCCAGCGCCAGATAGGCGAGCAGCGCACACAGCTTGCGCGATTTTGGGAGCTGGATGATGATGCCGTTGCATGCGATCGTCAGCGGTCCGAGCAGACGCACGGAAAGACCGGCCATCTCGCCGCCGAGGCTCGATCGGGCGGATTCCACGTAAGTTTCCACGCCTGCTCCCACGCTGGCTAGTCGGCCTTTGTTTTATCACCAAACGCGACACGGTGCATCCGGCAGCGAATTCCCGCGCCGGATGCTGGCATTGCCGGGAGGCAAATGTAGCGCGGCAAGGTCTCGAAACCTCGCCGCCCAAGCCACCGGTCTGTAACCGGCCCGTGACGACAAGAGACAACGAGAAATCGAGGAGATCGACATGTTGAATCAACAGAAAATCAGAACCACCGCCGGGCGCGGTCGCCTGTTCGACAGCATTCTCGACACGGTCGGCGATACGCCGGTGATCCGCATCAACAATCTCGGACCGGACCACGCCACGATCTACGTGAAGGCCGAGTTCTTCAATCCCGCCGCCTCGGTAAAGGACAGGCTGGCGCTCAACATCATCGAGGAGGGCGAGCGCAGCGGCGCCTTGAAGCCGGGCCAGACCGTGGTCGAGGCGACCAGCGGCAACACCGGCATCGGCCTTGCCATGGTCTGCGCCCAGAAGGGCTATCCGCTGGTGGTGACGATGGCCGACAGTTTTTCCATCGAACGCCGCAAGCTGATGCGCATGCTGGGCGCCAAGGTGGTGCTGACGCCGCGCGCCCAGAAGGGTTTTGGCATGTACAAGAAGGCGGTGGAGCTCGCCGAAGCCAATGGCTGGTTCCTGGCCCGCCAGTTCGAGACCAAGGCCAACGCCGCCATTCACGAAGCGACGACGGCGCGCGAGATCATCAACGATTTCGCCGGCTCGCGGCTCGACTGCTTCGTCACCGGCTACGGCACGGGCGGCACCGTCGCCGGCGTCGGACGCGTGCTGCGCCGCGAGCGGCCGGAGACCCGGATCGTGCTCGCCGAACCGGCCAATGCGCAGCTTATCGGCAGCGGCAAGCCGCAGCAGCGCGGCACCGGCGGCGCGCCTGCCGCCAGCCATCCGGCCTTCGAGCCGCATCCGATCCAGGGCTGGACGCCCGACTTCATTCCGGACGTGCTGCAGGAGGCGATCGACGCAAGCCTCTATGACGACGTGGTGCCGATTGCCGGGCCCGAGGGCATGAAATGGGCCAAGGCGCTGGCGCAGAAGGAAGGCATTTTCACCGGCATCTCCGGCGGAGCGACCTTCGCGGTGGCGCGGCAGATCGCGGAAAAGGCGGCGCCCGGCTCGGTGATCCTGTGCATGCTTCCCGACACCGGCGAACGCTACATGACGACGCCGCTGTTCGACGGCATCGAGGCGGAGATGGACGCCGAGGAGACTGCGCTTTCGCAGTCGACGCCCGGCTGCCAGTTTCCGGCGTGACGGCGGCACATCGGGAGCGGCCTGCATGGACACGAAGCCTGGATTGGCCGTCACGGCCAGCGAGGAAACGCTTGACCCCTCGGACTGGGCCGACGTGCAGGTCCTGTCGCATCGGATCGTCGACGATGCCGTCGCTTACCTGCGCGATGTCAGGGAGCGTCCGGTGTGGCAGGAGATGCCGGTTGATGTGAGGGCCTTCTTCACGGCGCCGCTGCCGCGTTCGCCGGCTCCGCTGGCCGAGGTGTATGGCGAAGTAACCAGGAGCTTGATGCCCTATCCGATGGGCAACGTCCATCCGCGTTTCTGGTCCTGGTATATGGGCTCGAGCAATTTCACCGGCGCGCTCGGCGATTTCCTGGCGGCGATCCAGGGCTCCAATCTCGGCGGCGGCAACCATGCCGCCGCGTTGATGGACAACCAGGTCGTCGACTGGTGCAAGGAAATGATGGGCTTTCCGCAATCGGCCAGCGGCACGCTGGTCAGCGGCGGCTCGATGGCTAACATCATAGGGCTGACCGTGGCGCGCAACGCCAAGGCCGGCATCGACATACGCGAGCACGGCGTTGCCGGCATCGACGAGCCGCTGCGCTTCTACGGCTCCGACCAGCTTCACTCCTGTCACCGCAAGGCGATGGAGGCGCTCGGCCTCGGCAACCGGGCGCTGCGTCGCATCCCGAGCGATGCCGGGCTGCGGATCGACATCGCTGCGTTGCGGGCGGCGATCGCCGAGGACCGCGACGCCGGCTTCAAGCCGGCCTGCGTAATCGGTACGGCCGGCACGGTGAACACCGGCGCAATCGACGATCTCCTGGCGCTGGCTGACCTGGCGGCAAAAGAAGATCTGTGGTTTCACGTCGACGGCTGCATCGGCGCTCTGCTTGCGATTGCGCCGGACAATTCGCATCGCGTTGCCGGCATCGAGCACGCCCACTCGATCGCGCTCGATCCGCATAAATGGCTGCACGCGCCCTTCGAGGTCGGCTGCGCGCTGATCCGGGATGCCTCCGCGCATCGCGGCACGTTCGCGGTGACGCCGGAATATCTGGAATCGACGCCGCGCGGCCTGGCCTCCGGCCAATGGCTGCACGATTACGGCCTGCAGACGACGCGCGGCTTTCGGGCGCTGAAGGTGTGGATGGCGCTGCGAGAGCACGGCATCGAAAAGTTCGGCCGGCTGATCGACCAGAACATCGCGCAAGGGCATTATCTCGGTGCGCTGATCGAGGCCGAACCGGCGCTCGAACTAGTGGCGCCGGTGAACATCAACATCGTCTGCTTTCGCTACCGCGCCGATGGGTTGGACGCTGAGCGCCTGAAAGCGCTCAATACCGAGATCATGCTGAGGCTGCAGGAAGAAGGCATCGCCGCCATCTCCGACACGACGGTGCATGGCCAGCATTGCCTCAGGGTGGCGATCAACAACCACCGCACCCGGCGCGAGGATCTGGACCTGCTGGTGCGGGAGACGGTTCGGCTTGGACGGGAGATTTCAAGGCCTGGCGTTGCCGGCTAGGGATCCTCAGCCAACGCGTTGCTTCAGACAAATTAAAGCGCCCAAGCGTGTGGAGACGACCAATCGTCGAGGGACGGCGCCGCCCCTCACCTGCCTTCCGGCATCCCGTATAGTGACGGGAGAGGAGGGGCGGCGCAAACCTGCAACGTTTGCCCCTGTGCCCCGCAATGAGGCTACGTCTCGAGCCAGACCTTCTCGAAATGCTGCTCGAGCGACTGGTGTTGCTCGCAGCCATGCACGCCCTTGCGATAGGTGCGATAGACCGAGCGCCAGTAGGGCTGGATGATGACGCCGGAATCGCGCAAATTCTTTTCGATCTTGGCCATGAGCTCCTTGCGGGCGCCGGGATCGGGCATCGCCAGCGCCTTGTCGAGCAGAGTATCGAATTCCGGATTGGCATAGGCGCTCTCGTTCCAGGCGGCGCCAGACTTATAAGCGAGCGCCAGCACCTGGACGCCGAGCGGCCGGCCGAGCCATTCCGTGCAGGAGAAAGGATATTTGCTCCAGTCGTTCCAGAAGGTGGCGGCCGGCAGCACGGTGCGCTTGATCTTCAGCCCTGCCTCGCGCATCTGCGCCGCGATGGCGTCGCCGGTGCTCTTCTGCCAGTCGACATCGACCGAGATGAGTTCGTATTCGTGGTCGGCCTTGCCGGCCTCGGCGAGCAGGGCCTTGGCTTGATCGGTGTTGCGGACGGCCGGGCCGATATCGGCATATTCGGGATGCATCGGCCCGACATGATGGTTCTCGGCAGGCTTGCCGCGGTTGTCCATGCCGATCTTCAGCACGGCGGCGTTGTCGACGGCGAGCTGGGCGGCGCGGCGCACCTTGATGTCGTCGTAGGGCGGGTTGCCGATGTTGAAACGCGCGACAATCGTCGAGCCGGTGGCGATCTCGGAATTGCTCAGGCCCATGGACTCGGTCTGCACAACCGTGTCGGAGGCGGTTTCATGGTCGGTGTCGATCTCGCCTGATTCGAAGGCCGACAGCATCGCATTGGGGTCGGAGCCGTAGTCGACCCATTTGATGCCATCGAGATAGAACTCGCCCTTCCACCATGGCTTGTCTTTGCGGCGGACTTCGGCGCCGACCTCGGCGTCCCATGCCACGAGTTCGCACGGCCCAGTGGTGATCGCCAATGCCTTCAGCGGGTCGCCGTCGCCTTCATAGCTGCGGTGCATAATCAGCGCCGGATAGTCGGCCATGCCGGCAATCAGCGAAATGTCGGGCTTCGGCAAGTTAAGCCGGACGGTGAAGTCGTCGACACGCTCGATGCCGCCGGCGACGGGCTTCTTGGTATCGGCGTTGACCAGCGCGCCCATGCGCGCGGCGACCGAATTGCCGGCGACGGACGCATCGCACCAGCGCGTCAGATTGTGGATGACATCGTCGGCGTTGAAGGTGTCGCCGTTCGACCAGGTGATGCCCTTGCGGACATGCAGCGTCAGCACGCGGGCGTCGTCGCTGGTCTCCCAGCTCTCGAGCAGCCATGGCTCGAAGGTGAAGTCGCGCTTCCAGCGCACCAGATATTCGTTGCACTGGCGGGCGACGTTGGACATCTCCACGCCGTCGAAAGTGCGCGGATCCTTCCAGCCCTTGACGTTCATGGCGACACGCAAGATGCCGCCGCGCTTCGGTTCCTCGGCCCTGGCCGGTGACGGCGCAAGCCCGCCAAGCACCAGCGCGCCGGCAGCGCTGACGCCGAACGCAGCCATGGTGGCGAGATATTCGCGCCGGTTCATCTGCCCTTTCTTGAAGCCGTCGGCGACGGGCTCGGCCTGCGGATGCAATTTCCGGTCGGTCAGCATGAACTTCATCGTAAATCCTCCCTGTCGGGCCGGCGCATCGCGGATGCGGGTCCCTTACGTGGCGTGATGATAGGGCTGGCCTGACCGCATCAGTGTTCGGGTTTCCGCAGTTGTTGTGCGCTGTTCCGCGACAGTGGAGCTTGGAGGATGGTCCCCGTCACTCCGGCCAGTCACCCCCGCCCAGTGCGGCTATTGCCGCGATTATGCGCTCGAAGGCCTCGCCTGCGCGCGGCACGATCTTGCGGGCGCGCAGGAAGCTGTGCACCAGCCGCGGTTCTTCGCGCCACCATGCCATGCCGCCGGCGGCAAGGATGCGGTCGCGATAGGCCTGGCCGTCCGACGACAGCGGGTCGCATTCGGCAGTGATGATGGCCGTCGGCGGCAGGCCGGAGAAGTCGCTATCGCCGAGCGGCGAAAATGTCGGGTCGTCCGGCGACTGCGCCGGGCCTCCGCGGACATGGCGATAGAATTCGACGTCGCGCAATGTCAGCAGTGGCGCCTCGGCGTGCTCGATATAGGAGCCGGTGCGCGCTTTGCCGTCCAGGTCTGGGCCGTCTAGCTCGTCACCGCCGAGCTCGGGATAGATCAGCACCTTGCCGATCGCATGGCGAGGATGGCGGCGTGTCGCCTGTGCCACCGCAGCGGCCAGGTTGCCGCCGGCGCTTTCGCCGCAGAGCACGATCGGCAGGCCGGTCGTCGCCGTTGCCCATTCGAATACGGCCAGCGCATCGTCGAAGGCGGCCGGATGCAGATGTTCAGGCGCCAGCCGGTAATCGGCGGACAGCACGGCAAAGCCGGTGCCGGCGCAGATCTCGGCGCAGATGTCGTCATGGCTGTCGAGCCCGCCAAGGACGAAGCCGCCGCCGTGATAATAGACGACCGCTGCCTGCGGCGCCGTTCCCGCCAACTGATAGCGCCGCACCGGGATCGCACGGTCGCCGGCAGGAACCGCGCTGTCGCTGGCCTTGACGCCGGGCGGATAGGGCTCGCGAAACGCCCGGCACATGGCATCATAGACCGCTCGCTGCCTATCGATCGGCATGTAGACGATCTCGGGCGGATACCACTCATTGACTCGGTCGATATAGGCCCACAGCTCGGGATCGAGCAGCGTTTGGTATTTTCCGCGCTCTGTTGTTTCTGGTCGATCGGCCTCTGTGATCATTGCGGGGCGCTCAGAGCTCCGCGTAGAGGCGGGCGGCGTTTTCGTAGCTGAAACGCAGCGGCACCGAGCCCTCGACCTGCCATGCTTCGACCGTCTCGCCGGCCAGCAGCCGGCAGGCGCCGCCGGTGGTGGTGACGGCACCGCCATAGAGCCGGTTGGCAAGGTTGAGGATGGCCGTCTGGTGCATCGCCGTGCTGCCGCTGCCGCAGGCATCCTTGACCAGCAGCACTCGAAACCCGAGCGCCACCGCATCCTTGACGGTGGCATCGATGCAGGCCTCGGTCCAGACGCCGGCAACGACCAGCCACTCGATGCCGTCGGCCTTCAGCCGCTCGGCGGCGGGCCCCGCGCGGAAGGCGCTGGCATCGGTCTTGACCAGCATCGTCTCGCCTGTCGCCGGGCCCACTTCCGCGCAGATCGCAGTCAGCGGATCGTCCTTGTCGGAAAACGCCGACTTGCCGTTGGCCTCGACCGGGTGGAACGGCCGCGCCGTGGCGAGATCGACGATATAGGCCCAGTGATACAAAGGCACATGATTGGCTCGTGCCGCTGCCTGCAGCCGCCGGACGTTGGCGAGGATGTCGCCATAGCCTTCGACCAGATAGCGCTTGTCCCGCCGATGCTCCTCCTGGAGATCGATGAACACCGCCGCCGCCTTGCCGCGCTTGATCGAGATCGGGCTTTTCATGCGGATACGCCTGCCTTCCCGGCCAACGCTGTTCCTTTCCGTGGGCTACCGCAAGCCGTGGAGATTGGCTGACTCCTAGCCAGCTTCGTCATCCCAGGGCGAAGCAGGAGCGAAGCTCCGTCGCGGAGACCCTGGGATCCATGCCGTGACCTTAGCCGAAGAGTGCAGCGGAGCAGAATTCTGCACGGCAGCAGCGCTCTGAAGTCACGGCATGGATCCTGGGGTCTGCGCCGCGTCGCTGCGCTCCTTGCTCCGCCCCAGGATGACGAAGCGAACGGTGTTTCCGACAGTCGCCAAAGTACGAGCGTCAAACCTGCTTCTCCAGGAAATCGTCCTCATAGGGAAAGCGCGACAGGAGCTCGGTGCCGGTCTCGGTGATCAGGATCTCGTCCTCCAGCTTGACGCCCTCGCGGCCGCCCTTCTCGCCTATATAGCTTTCGACGCTGACCACCATGCCGGGCACGATGACACCGTCGCGGCCATAGGTTTCATAATCCATGGCATGTGCGATGAACGGCGTCTCGCCATGCATGCCGACGCCGTGCATGACCGAGGTATAGCGCTGGTCGACGAAGCGGTCCGGGATCTTCCAGGCCTTTTCGGCAATCTCGCGAAACGCCATGCCGGGTCTGACGATCGAGATATTGTGCTGAACCTGGTCGTGCGCCATGCGGTAGAGCGATTTCTGGTAATCCGTCGGCTTGCCCGGGCCGCAACGGAAGGTGCGCGAAAAGTCCGAATAGTAGCCGTAGCAGCCGATCGTGTCGGTATCGAGCGCCAAGAGTTCGCCCGGCCTGATCTTGCGGCCGCTCGCCTCGTTGAACCACGGATTGGTGCGCTGGCCCGAGGTCAGCAGCCGGGTTTCGATGAACTCGCCGCCTTGCCGGATCACCTCACCATACATGATGGCGAACAGCTCGTTTTCGGAAACGCCGGGCTTGATCGCCTCGCGCACCGCATAGACCGCAGCCTCGGCGCCAGCCATCGACACCTGCAGGCATTTTACTTCCTCGGGCGTCTTGACCGCGCGCACCGCCAAAACCTCGCCCTGGCAATCGCGGACGTCGCAGCCGCGCTTTTCCAGCGCCAGTGCCTGCAGATGGCTGCAGCGGTCGAGCCCGAGTTTCATCGAGCCGCCGCCATGCGCCTTGAGCAATTCGGCGATCTCATCGGCGAACGGGCCGGCGGTTTCGTCGTCACGGCCCGACACTGAAGACCAGACCAGCTTGGACGGCCGCGCCTCGTCGATCGTGTCGAGCACCATCGAGACATGGTAGCTCTGCGGATATTCGAACAACACGATCGGCCCTTCTGTCGGGATGAAGAAGTAGCGGGTCGAGTTGCGCAGGAAATAGCCGAACATGTTGCGGGAGCCGGTGGCGTAGCGCTGGTTGTAGGGGTCGAACAAAACCACGCCGCCATAGCCGGCCTCGCGCATCCAGGCGCGCAGCCTGGCCAGCCGGCCCTTGCGCAGCGCGTCGGCGTCGATGAAGGACGGCTCGGTATCCGACAACCACATGCCGCCGGCCGGATCGGCCGCAGCCGGATGGCGCATGCGGTCCTTGAAGTCGACATCCTCGGTGCTGTCGGGGTCAAAAACGACGATGCTCATGGGTGCCTCCTGGAAGGCCCTGAACATAGCGGCGCGGCGCCAAGAGCTTATGCGGAATCCCGCAGATGTCGTGCTGAATGCCGCAGAGGCGCTGGAGGGACAGCACCCCCCTCTGGCCTGCCGGCCATCTCCCCCGCAAGGGGGGAGATTGGATGTCGCGTCGGCCTTCGCCAATGACCAACGCAGCAGGATATGCGGCGGGACCAAAGCTGCCGATCTCCCCCCTTGCGGGGGAGATGGCCGGCAGGCCAGAGGGGGGTGGGCGGGAACTCGGCGCAGTTAAAACACCTAATGCCGCCGCATCAGCTTCGGCGCATGCCCATGCTCTTCCCGAAACGCCCGGGCGAAACTCGACATCGAAGCAAAACCGCAGGCGAGCGCCACGTCGCGCACCATCAGCTTGGAGTGCGCCAAGAGGTCGGCGGCGCGCTTCAGCCGCAGGCGGCGATAATAGCCGTTGGGCGAGATGCTGAGTTCGGAGCGGAAATTGCGTTCGAGCTTATCGGAGGAGACACCAAGCCGCCCCGCCAGTTCCGCCATGCCGAGCCGCTCCTCCACCGCATCCTCCATAATGGCGATGGCCGACAGCACCAGTTCGTTCTGCACGCCGGTGCGCAAGCGCAGCGGCATCAGCTTGCGGTCGACGCTGGAGCGCAGCGGGCTGTGCACGAACCATTCGGCAACCCCGGCCGCCAGCTCGGCGCCGTAGTCCCTGGTGATGATCTCCAGCATCATGTCGAGACTGCCGACGCCGCCGGCCGAAGTGAAGCGCTTGCGGTCGATGACATAGAGGTCGCGCCTCAGCTCGATGTCCGGAAACGCCTCGGTGAAGGCTGCCTGGCTGGTCCAGTGCAAGGTGCAGGCATGACCGTCGAGCAGGCCGGCCCGAGCCAGGAAGAAGGCGGCATCCGCCACCGCACCGATATGGGCGCCGCCGCGCAGGCTCTTGCGGATCCAGCTCGCGGCATCGTGCGCGACGAGATGATCGGCATCGCCGCCCGAGCAGACGACGACGCGATCGACCTTCGGCGCGTCATGGGCGGCAAAGCCGGGCTGGATGACGACGCCGTTCGAGGCCTCCACCGGGCCTTCGGCGGCGCCGACGATGATCCAGCGATAGCAGTCCCGCTTCGCCAGCACGTTGGCGGCGCGCAGCGGCTCGATCACCGAGCTGAACGCCATCATCGGAAAGCCGGGGAAGACCAGGATGGCGAAGGTGAGGGGGGCGTTGGTGGGTTTTGGTTGATCGCATGAAGGGCTGGTCATAGCTCGTCGGCCACTGGATGGAGCGCAATTCTGCCAGACCGTGGTTCTGGTCAACATGCGCGTTAACGGAGAGGCTTTCGTCTCAGCTCGCCAACGCCTAGTCGATTTAGCTATGGCACGCCAATACAATTTATTCGGAGTTGGCGTTAGGCCCTTTGTGTAACTGTTCGGCTGAGTGTAGAATTATCTAGAGGGCATAAACTTACCAAGATGTGATCGGCAGCGGCGCGCTAGTGGATGCTCGAACATTCACTGTACATCGGCGGTCGATTCTCTGCGGGGCGGCTAGGATTTCACCCGCCTTTCGGCAAAGTGAAGGTAATGAGATCAAATGGGGATGGGGAAGCAATGAGCTATCATTACGAAAATTTAGGCGATGAGCGGTTCCAACAGCTTGCGCAATCCATGTTGTCTGTCGTTTTTCCAAACGTCCAGTGCCTTCCTGTCGGTCAGCCTGACGGCGGGCGAGATGCGTTTGTTCTTGTGCAGCCCGGTCGGAGACGGAACAGGCGGCTAATAATATTTCAGGTAAAATACAGTCGTGATCCAAGTTCCAAGGCGTCTCGAGAGGTCGTTGAGAGCGTAATAACGAGTGAACAAGCCAAAGTAGCTGAGCTTTATACATCTTGGCGCCACGGAGTATTATCTAATTACAAATGTTTCAGGGACATCTCATCTCAACGTTGGTTCCATAGATAAAGCGAACGAACTGCTGTCAAAAGCGTTCGCAATACCTTCTTTCTGTTGGTGGCGAGATGATCTAGATAGGCGCGTGGAAGCTAATTCCGACCTAAAGTGGAGCTACCCGGATATCATCCGGGGCACCGATGTTCTACAGTTATTGATTGAAGGAACATGGCGAGACAACGCTACCCAGCGCAATCAGGCTCTCTATTCCTACATTGCCTCCCAATGCAAAGATGACGATGAAGTAAAATTTAAACAAGTTGAACTTCAGAATAAGATACTGGCCCTGTTTGTAGACATCCCTGTGGCGCCGGTCGGCGATCCCTTACTTCGCAAGACGTACTTTACAAGTATCGGATATGAGCGCGGTGATATCTCTACAACGGCCGTTGATGACGAATTCTATATGTCGGACAATATTGCTGCCAATGCTAGGCGGTATACGTTAAATACCGCTGCAACGCTGCTTAGAGACCCTTCGGATAATGGCCACTCCTGTGTGGTTATCGAAGGGGCTCCCGGCCAGGGAAAATCGACTATTACCCAGTATGTGTGCCAAGTTAATCGATTGAAACTTCTTGGTAGAGCCGACGAATTGTCGAGCGCGCCCAAGGCGCATTTGGACGCGTCAGTTAGGATACCATTTCGAGTCGATTTGCGGGATTTCGCTACATGGGTCTCCGGCCGGAATCCTTTCTCAGCGGATCCGCAGCTTGCTGGCGTGAAGTCTACCACCCTCGAAAGCTTCATTTCGGCGCAGGTTTCCCACTTGTCCGGTGGACAAGAGTTCACATCGTCAGATTTTATTGCCATCATTCGCAATGGAAGGGTGTCTATCGTTCTCGACGGTTTTGATGAGGTGGCCGATATACCGACTCGACAGAAAGTTGTCGAAGAAATAATGCGATCTGCAGCACGTATACTGGCGCATCAAAGATCTACTCAAATAATCGTTACAAGTAGGCCTGCGGCATTTGCTAACTCACCCGGTTTTCCAGAGACCGAATGGCTCCATCTTGAGTTACAGTCGATGACGCCCAAACAGATTGACGAATACGCCAGAAAGTGGATGGCCGCTCGTCATCTACCTACTCGTGAGCGTCGCGAATTCATCGCTCTACTGAAGGAGAAGCTTGAGCAGCCGCACATGCGGGACCTGTCGAGGAATCCCATGCAACTGACAATCTTGTTGGCACTTATTCATACACGAGGTCTATCCCTGCCTGACAAGCGCACAGCTTTGTATGACAACTACATGGAACTTTTCTTCAATCGGGAGTCTGAGAAGAGTCGGGTCGTACGTGAGCATCGCGACTTGCTCGTGGATATTCACCGTTACCTTGCGTGGGTGTTGCATACATCTGCAGAGGAGGGGGTTAGCGGAGGCAGCATATCTGAGCCGGAACTAAAACGAATCTTAGGAGAATACCTCTCAACCGAAGGGCACGACGTTGGTTTGGTGCAAGAGCTTTTCACTGGCATGGTTGAGCGAGTGGTCGCGTTGGTGGCCCGAGTTGAAGGTACTTTCGAGTTTGAGGTCCAACCGCTAAGAGAATATTTTGCAGCTCGCCATCTCTACGAAACTGCCCCATACTCGCCGCCCGGCGATGAGCGCCGTGGAACAAAGCCAGAAAGGTTTGATGCTTTATCACGAAATTTCTACTGGCTGAATGTGGCCCGGTTCTACTGTGGCTGCTTCAGCAGGGGGGAATTGTCGTCACTTGTCGACAGTTTGGACCAATTGAGCGGTGAGCCGGCTTACAGATATTTAGCTCATCCCCGCACTCTCGCTCTGATGCTCCTTGGCGATTGGGTTTTTAGCCAGCAACCACTTTTGGTTGCGCGCGTAGTAGACGGCATCTTTCGCTACCCCGGCTTGAAGATATTGCTGTCGGCAAGCGGTCGAACCTCCACATCCGAAGTCGCGTTGCCCGAACGATGCGGGAGATCCGAGTTAGTCATAAAGGCATATGCCGCCCTTGATGGTAATATGGGCACAGAAGACCGGGCATCCCTCCTAAGGATCGTCCGATCAAATACGGAGATTATCGGCCGTACGACTAGGTGGTTAGCGGAGGAACCAAGGCCTTCTGAGGGAGCAGGTTGGTTAGAAGACGGTAGACGACTTGGGATCATCGACACGCTTCCCAGTTCGAAGATAATTGAGCTATCCACACGACATCTCGATGATATATTGCCTGTTCTGGTCGCCGCTCGACGCTATGACGTAATTAGCGAGAACAAACTACTATTTCGGGGAGCAACCAAGGAGCTTTTGTCTCGTGTCGCCTTTATCCATATTGGCCGCGGCAACGAGAGCGTGACAACTCTGGAGCTGTTCGGTCTTGTTATTTCCGGACTATTCTATCGGGCCCTCATATCTACAGAATCGGTTGGAACAGCGCGCCACGTTATAAATAGATACATTTTTGGCTCACTTACGGTGACTCGCGAGACTTCTAGTGATCCGGAGATTTTAACGCTCTCAGATTTTGTGACGACGGCGCTTGAATTACTCGAGGCAGAAACCTCCTCCTGGAAAACGTCTTTAGACCCTTGGAGGAGTCTGGTCGGGGCGCTCCACAACGCTACCGGCCCAAGCTGGGCACTTTATAGAATCGCTATCATTTCGGCAGGGGTAAAGTCCAAGCAAGAACCAGGCGCTTGGTCGAGCCGAGGCTGGGATGACACACTTCAGATCGTGGATAACCTTCGGTTTGCCCGGCTGCGATCTCGAAACACGAAGTGGTGGCGCGAGCAACTGGGGAGCGTCACTACCCGGCTCTCTCGCCAACTGGCGGCACTGACATTGGCTGTTTGGGCGTCCCCAAAGACTATCCTTTCGCTAGTTGATGATGCATCAAGGTTGATGGATTCTTTTACAACGCAGGAGTGGTCTTCGGTATGCGAGGCCTTCGTCGAAACAGCTTGGGCAAACCAAAGTCGTGATAACGTGTTGGACATGCCACCACCTACTGCTGGCGACAGGCTAAAGATGGTCCTGGGGCATAGAGGTGGCGACAGATATGCCAGTGCGGTATTTGAAAGATATTTTTTTGAATATACTGGTGATGACGAAGCGATTTGTTTATTCGTTGGAAGGACCGCCATCCAAATGCTAATTCGCGACGCGTCCCTTTGGGAAAGATACATATGTATTCTTAAAAACAACAGATGCGGGCGGAATATTTCTGCGCCGGAGCTCGATCCTAACAGGATTCCTCTAGACGTCGCTAAGAAAATTTGTGAGCAAGCTCCCGATTTCCCGAAATTTCTTGTGCGAGCCGCCCAAGATGCGCTCGCCTCCGACGCAGGGGGGCGGGTGCAAAAGGTGGGAGAAATTTCAGTTCACGATCATTGGTTTTGACGGCGAGACCGTCTAAAGGACGGTCCGTCGGAGCATCGCCCCCCTCAACTGGCCAGCGCCTGATCCAGATCCGCAATCAGATCGTCGCCATCCTCGATCCCGGCCGACAAGCGCACCAGCGAATCGGAAATGCCGATCTCGGCGCGTTTTTTCGCCGGGATCGAGCCGTGCGTCATCAGTGCCGGGTGCTCGATCAGGCTTTCGACGCCGCCGAGGCTTTCGGCCAGCGTGAACAGTTGCGTGTGTTCGAGGAAGCGTTTGGTGCCGGCGAGGTCGCGGTCGAGCTCGACCGTGATCATACCGCCGAAAGCGTGCATCTGCCGCCTGGCGATGGCGTGCTGCGGGTGGCTGGGCAGGCCGGGATAGATGACACGACGTATGTCGGGGCGGCTTTCCAGCCAGTGCGCGATCTTCTGGCCGTTCGACGAATGACGCTCCATCCTGAGCGCCAGCGTCTTCAGGCCGCGCAGCGCCAGGAAACTGTCGAACGGCCCGGAAATGGCGCCGATGGCGTTCTGCAGAAATTTTAGCCGCTCAGTGAGATCCTTATTGTCGCCGACCACGGCGACGCCGCCGACCATGTCGGAATGGCCGTTGAGGTATTTCGTCGTCGAGTGAACAACGATATCGATGCCGAGCTCCAGCGGCCGCTGCAGATAGGGGCTGCAAAAAGTGTTGTCGGCCACCGACATCACGCCCTTGCGTCTGGCCAGTGCGGCGACGCCTTCGAGATCGACGACGCGCAGCAGCGGATTGGTCGGCGTCTCGACCCAGAGCAGCTTGGTCTCCGGGCGGATCGCCGCCTCGACCGCAGCAAGATCGGTGAAGTCGACGAAGTCGACCTGCAAATTGGCCGAGCGCTTGCGCACCCGCTCCAGCAATCGGAACGTGCCGCCATAGATGTCGTCGGTGGCGACGATATGCGCGCCTGAATCGAGCAGTTCGAAGATGGTGGCGATCGCCGCCAGACCGGAAGCGAAGGCAAACGCATTGGTGCCGCTTTCGAGATCGGCCACCGCGCGCTCGAAGGCGAAGCGGGTCGGGTTCTGGCTGCGGGCATATTCAAAACCCTTGTGCACGCCGGGGCTCTGCTGGCCGTAGGTCGAGGTGGCATAGATCGGCACCATCACCGCGCCGGTCGTCGGGTCGTGGCTCTGGCCGCCATGGATGGTGCGCGTCGAGAAGGCGAGGCGGTTCCTGCCCGATGCGGTGGCTTTGACGGTCATCGGGCGCGCCTCAGATGGTTGATCAGGTCTATGCGGGTTATCAGGCCAATGAACTCGTCGCCATCGAAGATGATGGCGACCTCGTTGCGGTCGAACACCGGCAGCAGCGTGTCCAGCGTCTGGCTGGCCTGCAGCGTGTGCAGGGTAGAGGTCATGGCCGTACTGACCGGGGCTTTGAAGCGGTCCCAGCGGCTGTCATAGGGGCCTTCGACCTTGGCCAGGATATCGCTTTCATCGATGATGCCGACGAGCTTGCCCTCGTCCAGCACCGGCAGTTGCGAGACATCCGAGCGGCGCATGCGGCCATAGGCGTTGAGCAGGCTTTCGCCGGGGCCTACGGACACGACATCGCCGGTGCGGAGCGTGCGCATAACCAGGTCGCGCAGATCGCCATGCTGCTCCTGCTCGGCCAGGCCCTGCTCGACCAGCCAGAAATCGTCGAAGACTTTCGACAGATACTTGTTGCCGCTGTCGCAGACGAAGGTAACGACGCGCTTCGGCACGGTCTGCTCGCGGCAATAGCGAAGCGCTGCCGAAAGCAGCGTACCGGACGACGAGCCGGCGAGAATGCCTTCCTTCGAAAGCAGGTCGCGCACCGCAAGCATGCTCTGCTTGTCGGGGATGGAATAGGCCTTCCTCACCAGCGACAGATCGGCATTGGGCGGCACGAAATCCTCGCCGATGCCTTCAACGGTCCAGCTTCCGGCCTCTACCATCTTGCCGGTCTTGATCAACGGTGCCAGCACCGAGCCGACCGGATCGGCCAAAATCATCTCGGTCTTCGGCGAGACTTTCGCAAAGTAGCGGCCAAGCCCGGTCAGCGTCCCGCCGGAGCCGACGCCGACGACCACCGCATCGACATCGCCTCCGAGCTGCTGAAAGATTTCCGGCCCGGTCGTGGTTTCGTGGGCCAGCGGATTGGCCGGGTTGGCAAACTGGTTGGCGTAGAAGGCGCCGGGCAGCTCGGCGGCGATCTTTTCGGCCATGTCCTGATAATATTCGGCATGTCCCTTGCCGACGTCGGA
Source organism: Mesorhizobium sp. M0119 (assembly GCF_040322615.1). Taxonomy (NCBI): domain Bacteria; kingdom Pseudomonadati; phylum Pseudomonadota; class Alphaproteobacteria; order Hyphomicrobiales; family Phyllobacteriaceae; genus Mesorhizobium; species Mesorhizobium sp. M0119. Next base: position 113,496 of record NZ_JAMYTU010000012.1, on the reverse strand, counting down.
ACGCGTCATGCGCACTTCGGCGCCGAGCGCCCGCAGATGCTGGATTTTTTCGCGCGACATCTTGTCGGGCACGACCAGGATGATGCGGTAGCCCTTGGGGATGCCGACCTGGGCGAGACCAAGACCGGTATTGCCGGCGGTCGCCTCGACGATCGTCCCGCCGCGTTTCAGTTTGCCTTGTTTTTCGGCGGCGGCAATCATCGACAGCGCGATGCGGTCCTTGATCGAGCCGCCGGGATTCTGGCTTTCGAGTTTGATGAACAGCCGACACTTGCCGATGTCGAATTTGGTCAGCTCGACGACCGGCGTCTGCCCGATCAGGTCGAGAACCGAGGCATAGGGCGGGCGCAGGCGGGACGATGCATCGTCCGGTGCCACGATCTTGTGCTTGCTCATGTCAGATGCTCCGTTGCCAGAATGAGCAACCGCCCTGGAAGACGGCAACCTACCGTCTTTTCCAGCCGTTTGCAGTTGGAAAGAAGATAGATCGTGCCAATCCGGCCGCCAGCAGGGGAATGGAATTTCGCGAAAGCTTCGCCGCGCGGAGCGTCCAGGCAGGGCAAAAGATTTGCAGAACCTGCTTAGGGTTCAGGCGATCGCCGCCTGGGCTTCGATCTCGATCAGAAAATCCGGATTGCCGAGGCCGGCGACGCGCAGCACCTTGATGATCGGCGGCGCGCCACGGTTTGCCCAGAAGGCCATCCAGGCGCCGAAGGCCGGCCCTATGTCCTGGTCGCCGGCGACATAGACCGAGAGGCTGACGAGGTGTTCCGGCTTTGCCCCACCGGCTTCGAGCACCTTTGCCAGGTTGGAGAGCGCCTGAGCGGTCTGCGCAGCGAGATCGTCCCTGGCGACGATCCGGCCTTGCGCGTCGACGCCATTCTGGCCGCCGACCAGCACGATTCGCGCGGATGCCGGCAACGACACGCCTTGCGAATAGGCCGGATTGCTGTGCATGCCCTCGGGGTTCAGTCTTTCGATGGTCACCGCCCTTTTCCTCCTCAGCAAAAAATACCCTGCGGCCGTTTCAACGCACCATCTCGTTCGTTGCAGCCGCCGATTCCGCCATGCTACCCGGCGTTGGGCGAACAGCAATGCAAGGAAACGGCCGATGAAGATTCTTGCCTATGACAATTTCAGGCCCGGCGTCACGCTCGACGACCTGCGGCCTTATCTGCGCGACGAAGTTTCGAATGTCTGGCGGCTCTGGAAGGCGGGGATCGTGCGCGAGAATTATGCGCGCGCCGATATTGGCGGCGTCATCATCGTCTTCGAGCTCGACAGCGTCGCGGAAGCGCGGCGCTACACCGAGGACTTCCCGCTGTCCAAGGCCGGGCTGCTGGAATGGCACTTCATCGCCTTCGACGCGCCCTTGCCGCTGGAATTCCTGTTCGACCCGACCGTCGATATCGCCAAGCCATGGGACCGGAATGCGGCATGATCCGGTCGAGCGACGGGATCGAAATCCCGGCCAGCATGGCTGAGTGGTGCGATCCGCGCCGCACGGCGCTGGTGGTCTACGACATGCAGGTCGGCATCTGCCGCCAGGTGGCCGGCGCCGCGACCATCATCGAGCGCACCGGCACGGTGCTGGAAGCGGCGCGCGTGGCCGGAATGCGGGTGGCGTTCACGCGCCATCTGGCGCTGCCGCGAAAGTGGATGGGCGCGACGCAGCTGCGCACCGCCATGGCCTGGCAGCGGCGCGACAGCCCCGACACGGTCGAGCCGTGGTTCCCGCGCGACGCCGAAGCGACGAGGATCGTGCCCGAGCTGGAACCCCGCGATGACGAGGCGGTGTTCGACAAGCTCACGATGTCGGCCTTTGATTCCACCGCGCTCGGCTTTGCCTTGCGCGATTGCGGCGTGCGCACGATAGCGCTCGCTGGCATCGCCATGGAGATCGGCATCGAGCCGACCGTTCGCCAGGCGACCGACAATGGCTTTGTCGCCATGGTAATCGAGGACGCCTGTGGCTTCGGCAACCGCGAAGCGCGCGATCGCTCCATGGCGACGCTACACTTCCTCGGCGAAGCCGTTGTCACCGATGTCGCAAGCTTCTGCAGCGTGCTTGCCGGTGCGAGTTGAGGGCAATCGGCTTGCTAGAGCGATCCACCCTTTCACGGAAACGCCGAACCGCTCCATAGTTTTGTCGTCACGCAATTGCGGACAGAAAACCGCTCCGCGCTTTCCCGGAATTGATCTAGGTGGTGGCTGCGCTATCGGTGCGAAAACGCACACCCTCGGCGCGGCCATGCACGCTGCCCCATTCATAGAGTGCCTGGAGCGCAGCGGCGAGATCACCGCCGCGTCTGGTCAAGGCGTAGCGCCCCTTGCGGTCGGGCGACGTCTCGAGCGTGACGAAGCCGATCTCGACAAGCTCGGCCAGGCGCTGCGTCAGCATCTTGTCCGAGAGCGAAGGGATCAGCCGGCGCAATTCGGAATAGCGCATCGGCTGTTCCTTGATGCGCGCCAGGATCACCGTCTTCCATTTGCCGCCGAGCGCGTCGAGCGCGAACTCGACCGGGCAGCCGTAGAGTCTTCCGCGTTGCGTCATGCGCCCATCGTAGGCAAGGCACGGTGGCGACGGAAGCAGAATTTGCCCGGTCATCTGGCCAGGGTCGCGGCTCGCTTCCAGGCCGCCTACAAAATCCATGGAGGAGAACGAAGATGAGCGTACGCGACGCCAATCCGGTCAACGCGAAACAGCCGAAACGCGGTTATGCGGTCGAGGTCTTTTCACCCAACGGCGGCGGTGTTGCATCCGGAATTGCGTCAAGACAACTAGATCCTCATCCGAGCAATCGCTTGCTCAGCCGCGCACACTGCACGCGAATATCCGGAATGGCGTCGATCTCGAAGAATGTGCCGCGCGTCAGCGGTCCGACGGCGAGGATCTTGGCCGATACAGTGCCGTCGCCGGCGATGACCTCGCAATTCGCGGTCACGTCGAGGCCGAGGCGCAGCGGATCCGGCCTTGCCAGCCCACGGTCGACCAGCGACCGTACCACGCTGTTCGAGGTGGTCGAGATGTCCCTGGCGATGCCTGTGCAATCATAGATGCGCACGACGTCGAACCTTTCGAGCTGCTGCGTGTGACGCGACTGGACCTGGACGCTGAAGCCGTCGCCGGCGGCGATGTCAACGACGCGCCCGGCGACAAGGCGGATGCGGCCCGCTTGCACCGCCTCGGCAACGCGGGCGTAGACTTCAGGCGCCATGCGATGGCGGTGGATGTCCCACCACGCCTTGGTGTGTTCGACGAAGCGGCGCTTGGCCGAGGACGGCCAGTTCTGCCAGATCTTCTGGTTGAAGGGTCTCAGACCGTCGACCACGTCGCGCCAGTCGATGCCGGCCTTCTGGTTTTCCCGGATCAGGTCGCGGAACCAGCCGACGAAATAGGAAAGCTGGGTGCCGAGCGGAATGTCGGCGACGTCAAGCTTGATCGGATTGCCCTTGCGATGCGGCGAAGGCAGCAGGCCGCGCCGCGACACCGCGACGATCGCGCCGCGATGACCGCGCTGCTCGAGCGACAGGAAGGCATCGACCATGCTCAAGCCGGTGCCCAGCACCAGGACTGGGGCTTCGGGGTCGAGCTCGGTGTCGGCCTCCGAGCCCATCCTGATCGCGCGGCCCTGACCGGCGCCCGGCTCCTCGTCATGGCCTGTCGCCAGCACGGCAAGGTGCGCAACCACGCTGGTGCCGTTGGCCAGCGCCACTTCGACGCCTGACGCGGTCGGCGAGATCGACAGGCTCTCCTCGCGGATCAGGCGCAGGCGCCCGGTTTGCTGTTCGCGCGCCTCGATCTCGTCGAGCAGCTCCTTGAGGTAGCGGGCGTAGACGCTTCGCGGCGCGTAGACCGGCGCCTGCTCGGGCGTCGCCAGGCCGCGCCCAAGCAGCCAGCGTGAGAAATTGCCGGGATCGTCGGCATAGGCGCTCATGCCCGCCGCGCTGACATTCAGCACATGCGCCGAAAGCAGCGTTGAATAGGCCATGCCTTGCCCGAAATGCGGGCGTTTTTCGATCAGGCTGACGCGGAGATCGGGATTGGGCGACTTCAGCAGATGCGCGGCAAGCACGACGCCGCTGGCGCCGCCACCGACAATGATGATCGAACTTGGCGTGGCGCGCCCGGTCATGCGCACACCAGCTGTCCTGGCGATCGTCGCCGGCTCAGGAGAGATTGGTTCAGGCCTGGATTTTCAACGCCGCCGAAAGGTCCTCGTCGCCGGCGATGTCGCGCATTTCGGCGAGGCTGCGCTGGTCCAGCACCTCGGCGATGGCCTGCCGGACCTCCAGCATCAGATGTCGGACTTGGCATGTCGCCTCGTTGCAATCTTCGCAGCGCTGATACTGGGTGCGGCTGGCGCAGGGAATGGGGGCAAGCGGCCCGTCGAGCACGCGCACGACGTGGCCGACCTTGATCTCGTCCGCTGGGCCCGCCAGCCGGTAGCCGCCGTCCTTGCCCTTGCGGCTCTGGACGAACCCGGCATTGCGCAATTCGCCAAGGATGGCATCGAGGAACTTCTTCGGAATATTGTTTCCTGTGGCGATGTCGTTGACGAAGGCGAGCTGTCCAGCCGGCAGGCGCGCCAGATGGACGAGCGCCTTGAGGCCGTATTTACCTTTTTTCGTGAGCATAACCCGAACGTTTCTCTGTCATGCGATGGCGCATGGCCACCGGTTGCGAAACGCCTGGCGTGCCTCCCCGCCGCGTCCAAGCTGTCACTACAGATAAATTCTAGTGACATGATATACAAGCCGAGAAACGTTGATTTTGCTTCGTTTTCAAACCGCAATGGCCATTTTGGCCGGGGCTTGTGCCCTCGGGGGCACAGAAGCCGCCGCCAATGGCACACCGCCAAACTGGCCGGCGACAGAAATGTCCCGACCGGCGAGAATGCCGACAGCAGCTTCCGCCCCTGAATTTGAAGGCCAAGGCATGCCGCGCGCGGCAACAAGGAGGGTGGCGTCGTTCATCGTCCTCTCCAATCCTTCAATGTCGATAAGGATACTAGACTTAACGGCGAACACAGGGAACTTGTTTCCAATTTCTTGGCTATCCACAGCATGGATTTGCCGATGCCGGCGCGAAAACAGGAAATCCTTGCTGCGGGCATGGACGACGTGGAAGCGGTTCCCGGGCAAGGACGATGGTTTCTCACCTGGGCCATCACCCAGAAGCGTGCGAATGGGCAGCTGCCATAGCCAGATGACTTTTTCTAACAAGACCGAACCGATTGGAAGGATTTAGCTCTACAAGAACGATAGAGTTAGGTGACTATGAAACGCAATCCGGGTTTTTCTCATTTCCAAGGAGCCTTTCATGTCCACCATTTCGCGACGTATCGTTCTTTTGTCCTCGGCGGCCTTGGCTGGCGCCGCCTTTCTCGGCCCAGCCGATGCGCAGGACCTCAAGATAACTATCGGCTACCAGACGGTCGTCGAACCCTCGAAGGTGCCGCAGGCCGACGGCGCCTATGAGAGCGCGACCAAGGCAGCAATCGACTGGCGGAAATTCGATTCCGGCGCCGACGTGATCGCCGCCATCGCTTCCGGTTCGGTCGACATCGGTTATGTCGGCTCGAGCCCACTGGCGGCGGCGGCGAGCCGCGAGCTTCCAATCCAGACAATCTTCATTGTCGGGCTGATCGGCGAATCCGAGGCCCTTGTCGCCCGCAACGGCGCCGGCATCGAGAAGGCCGCCGACCTTGCCGGCAAGAAGGTGGCGGTGCCCTTCGTTTCGACGACGCATTACAGCCTGCTTGCCGCGCTGAAGCATGAGGGTGTCGACCCGAAGTCGGTCGATATTCTCAATCTGCGGCCACCGGAGATCGCGGCGGCATGGGCGCGCGGCGACATCGACGCCGCCTATGTCTGGGATCCGGCACTCGGCCAGATCAAGACGACGGGCAAGGTCGTGCTGGATTCCTCCCAGGTCGCCGCCTGGGGCGCGCCGACCTTCGACGCCTGGATCGTGCGCACCGACTTCGCTGAAAGGAACCCGGAAGCGGTGCGCGACTTCGTCAAAGTGACGGGCGCTGCCTATGCCGACTTCCTGGCCAAGCCAGATCAATGGTCGGTGTCCTCGCCGCAAGCGGCCAAGATCGCCAGGATCACCGGGGCCAAGCTCGAAGACGTGCCGCAATTGCTGAGGGGCTATGTCTTCCCGACACTCGAGGAGCAAGCCTCGGACAAGTTCCTCGGTGGCGGCACGGTCAAGGCGGTCGAGGCGACATCGGCCTTCCTCAAGGAGCAGGGCAAGATTGACGCCGTGTTGCCGGATTATTCGAAATACGTGTCGGCGAAATATGTCGGCGAGGCGCTGGCCTCGAATTAGTGGCTCAATGCGCGCGTCCTCCCTTCCCTGAGCGCGCGATGCCTGCCCCGGAGCCGCTGACGAGGAACGGCTTCGGGGCAGGCAGGTTCAGAATATCGGCGACCCCACATGACGCATCTCGTGCTCGACCAAGTCTCGATTCACTATGACGGCCAGCCGGCGCCGGCCGTCGAACGCGTGTCGATTGACATCGCCAAGGACGACTTCGTTGTCCTGGTCGGCCGCTCCGGCTGCGGCAAGACCTCGCTGCTCAATGTCGCTGCGGGCCTGGTCCAGCCTGTGCGTGGACGCGCCACGATTGGCGGCAGGCCGATCACAGCGCCAGGCTCGGACCGCGCAGTCGTGTTCCAGAACGACGCGCTGTTTCCGTGGCTGACCGCGCGGGAAAATGTCGCCTTTGCTCTCAGGCTGCGCGGTGTCAGGGCCGCCGAACGGGCGCGGACTGCGGACAACCTTCTGGCGCTGGTGAAGCTCGACGGCGCCGGCGACAAGCGCATCTGGGAGCTTTCCGGCGGCATGCGCCAGCGGGTCGGCCTGGCCAGGGCGCTGGCGGCCGAGCCGCAATTCCTGCTGCTCGACGAACCGCTGGGCGCACTCGACGCGCTGACACGCGAACGCATGCAGACAACGCTGCTCGATCTGTGGACGGCAAGCCAGGTCGGCGTGCTGATGGTCACGCACGGCATCGACGAAGCGCTGGTTCTCGCCACCCGTATCATTGTGCTCGCTCCCGGCCCTGGCCGGGTGGTGCGGAGTTTCGAGGCCGGCTTCAGCCGGCGCTATGCAGCCGGCGAGGCCATTCGCAGCATCAAGGCCGATCCCGCCTTCGCCGCGGCGCGCGGCGAACTGACCGACGCGATCTTCGAAGGGGAGGGAGCATGACCGTTACCTCCTATACCGAGCGGCCGCAGCGCTCCAAGGTCGACGACGGAGCTGATGCGCTGTCGGTGCCATGGTCGCGGTCGCGGCCGAGACGCAGCCGCGTTTCGGCCCGCATGGTCAGCGCGATCACCATTCTGATGGTGCTGGCGGCGTGGACGGCCTCGGCCCGCCTGCAATTGGTGTCGCCGGTTTTCCTGCCGTCGCCTGTGGCAGTCTGGAACAAATTTGTCGTCGTCGCCCGTGACGGCTTTGTCGACGCGACGCTGCTCCAGCATATCGCCGCCAGTCTGTGGCGGGTGTTTGCAGCGCTGATCGCGGCCGTTTTCGTCGGCGTTCCCATCGGGCTGGCTATCGGCATCAGCACGATCGGGCGCGGCATCTTCGATCCGCTGCTCGAATTCCTGCGGCCGATCCCGCCGCTCGCCTATCTGCCGCTGATCATTATCTGGTTCGGCATTGGCGAGCCGTCCAAGATCCTGGTGATTGCCATTGCCATGCTGGCGCCGGTCGCGCTGTCGACGGCATCGGGTGTTCGCGGCGTCTCGCAGGAACGCATCAATGCAGCGCGCTCGCTTGGCGCCACGCAGCGCCAAGTGATCAGGCACGTTATCCTGCCCAGCGCGCTGCCCTCGATTCTGACCGGTCTGCGCATCGCGCTTGGCGCCGGTTGGTCGACGCTGGTTGCCGCCGAGCTGGTGGCAGCGACGCGCGGGCTCGGCTTCATGATCCAGTCCGCTGCCCAGTTCCTCGTCACCGACGTGGTGGTGATGGGTATACTGGTGATCGCGGCCATTGCCTTCGTGCTTGAATTCATCATCCGCAGGATCGAGCGGGTGCTCGTCCCGTGGGCAGGGCGGGAGTGACCGGACCGGAGACGTGACGATGCCCCATTTCACCGCTGTACTGTTTGCGCGTTTCGGCCATTGGCTCCGCCTGATCAAGGCCGGAGACAAACAGCCGCCTGACGGCGAACGCAAAACGCCGACGCCGATGCATCTGGACGCGGAGCGCAACCGCCTGCCGCCGCGCGACGAAAGTTTCTACTGGGGCTGGCAATACTGGTCGCGGTGACCGGCCGCCACGGGTCCGCTGTGCGCTGCTCTGGCGGGAGCCTGAGGATCGACGCCTGCTCAAACGCGCGAACGGTTCGCCCAGGCCAGGCCGCCCAAGCCGACCAGCACCGTCACGATGCCGACATAGAGCCATTGCGACTGGCCGGTCATGAAGCTGCCGCGGATGAAGCCGATGCCTTGCAACGTCCACAGCACGCCGATGGCGAGCACAATCAAGGCCAGCAGATTTTTGATCAATCTCATTGCCAAGACTCCTTTCCAAGTCGATCATCAGCCCGGCTCCGGCCGGAATGGAACAGCGAAAAGAAGCAACCCAGTCACACCAACTTCTACTTAGATGCTAACCTCTGATCTTGCGCAAGACACGCGAAGATCGGCGCAAGTATCATCAAAGAAGCTGCGTCGCTCTGCGGGAAATCTCTGACAAATTGTTTCGCGTCGACTCCAAACGTGTAACATTGCCATGGAACCGACAGATCATTGCCGCATTTGCTGCCTCATTCGTCCCTAACCGCTGCGGGTCTGTCAACGGAGCCAGTCCCCAACACATGAACAAAAGCAACCAGACCGCGCTTGTCGCGGCCGCGATCGCGGCTGGCCTGATGGTCGGCGCGTCCACTGCCAACGCCGCCGCCCAATGCGGCCGTGCCTCTTGGTACTCATTGCACTCCAGAACCGCTTCCGGCGAACGCATGAACCCGTCGGCGCTGACCGCCGCGCACCGCAGCCTGCCGTTCGGCACCAAGCTGAAGGTGACCAACCGCAACAATGGCCGCAGCGTCGTCGTGCGCATCAACGACCGCGGCCCGTTTATCAGGGGCCGGATGCTCGATCTGTCGAAGGGCGCCGCCAGCCAGCTCGGCTTCATCAGCTCGGGCCATACCGCTGTCTGCATGGCGCGGGTCTAACTGCTCGGCGCGTCGCCGCGGCCGGACACCTCGTCCAACGATCGTCCCGATAGCCTTCGCAGGTGCACATTGAGCCGGCTGTTGCCGTTCCAGGCGGATTCTCAACGCCTTGGACGAAAGAACGAGCATAAATCACGCAAGTTGACGTATTGCATCGCAGCAGATTGTTGCTAACTTCCCCGCAAGGCATTCAAGGCTCGGCGCTGCTCGTCGGCCCTTCGATCGCAGTCGGCAGCGGGGTTCTCGATGTTCTACCAGCTCTACGAACTGAACCACGCCGCCTTGCAGCCGGCGCGCCTCTATGCCGATGCGGTGCGCCTGTTCTACTCCAATCCGCTCAATCCGGTCTCACACACGTCCTGGGGCCGCTCGGTTGCGGCAACGGCCGAACTGTTCGAGCGCACGACGCGCCGCTACGGCAAGCCGCAATTCGGCCTGACCAAGACCGTGGTCGACTGGAAAAACGTCGAGGTCAGCGAACGCACCGTCTGGTCGCGGCCATTCTGCAACCTGGTTCGTTTCGAGCGCGCAGTTCCGGCCGGGCGCCGGCCGGATCCGAAGCTGTTGATTGTCGCGCCGATGTCGGGCCACTACGCGACGCTGTTGCGCGGCACGGTGGAGGCGATGCTGCCCTATGCCGACGTGCATATCACCGACTGGGTCGACGCCCGCATGGTGCCGCTGGCCGACGGCAGCTTCGATCTTGACGACTATATCGACTACATCGTCGACATGCTGCATGCGCTAGGCCCCGACACCCATGTGATGGCGGTGTGCCAGCCTTCGGTACCGGTGCTGGCAGCGGTGGCACTGATGGAAGCCAAGGGTGATCCGTTCGTGCCCTCGACGATGACGCTGATGGGCGGCCCGATCGACACCCGCCGCAGCCCGACGGCGGTCAATCTGCTGGCCCAGGAAAAGGGCATCGACTGGTTCCGCGACAACGTCATCATGCGCGCGCCCTGGCCGGTGCCGGGCTTCGGCCGCGAGGTCTATCCCGGCTTCCTGCAGCTTTCGGGGTTCATGAGCATGAACCTCGACCGCCACATCATCGCCCACAAGGACTTCTTCATGCACCTGGTGAAGCATGACGGCGACAATGCCGAGAAGCACCGCGAGTTCTACGACGAATATCTGGCGGTGATGGATCTGACGGCGGAATTCTACCTGCAGACCGTCGACACCGTGTTTGTCCGCCAGGCCTTGCCCAATGGCACGATGACGCATCGCGGCGTGGCGGTCGACCCTTCGGCGATCCGCAATGTCGCCCTGTTCACGGTCGAGGGCGAGAACGACGACATCTCCGGCCTCGGCCAGACCAAGGCCGCGCACGACCTTTGCATCAACATCCCGGCCGACAGGCACGCCCATTACATGCAGCCGGCGGTCGGCCATTATGGTGTGTTCAACGGCTCGCGCTTCCGCTCCGAAATCGTGCCGCGCATCGTCGATTTCATTACCAGCTACGGCCGTCAGAACCAGGTTGCGGTGAAGCCCAAGCTGGTCAGGACCGGCAAGAAATAGGCGACCAGCGATGATGCCCGTCAATCCGCATCAGGTCTGTCAATGCCAAAATCATCGGTTCGCGGGGCCGTGCGGCCGGTCGACCTGTTGCACAATAGTCGCGTTGGCGCCACGCGGGTAACCATGCCGCAAAAATCAATCCATCCTCATAATTGACACGGACTGTAAATACCCCTTAACGTTTCGTTAATAACAAGGGACAAGCGGGGACAATGATTTCCTCACCAATGGCGAGAACGCTGCGCCTGTGCGCGCTGGCTGGACTTACTGTGGCGGCAGGTTGGGCCAGTTCGGCCTCGGCAGCCAGCCCGATGATAACAGGTGGCCCGACCTCGCAGCCGATCGGCCATTATGATTTCTGCAAGAGCTACGCGTCCGAATGCTCGATCCGCCCGAAGGATCTGTCGCCCGCCAGCCTGACCGGCTCGCTGTGGCGCAAGCTGCTCAGCGTCACGACAAAGGTCAACGCCGCCGTCAAGCCGGAGAGCGACTTCGACATCTACGGCAAGGACGAGGTCTGGGCCTATCCCGACAAGGGCGTCGGCGATTGCGAGGACTATGTCCTGGAAAAGCGCCGTGAGCTGAACCGGCTGGGCGTCTCGTTTGCAGATCTGCTGATGACAGTCGTCCGCAAGCCGGATGGCGAGGGCCACGCTGTGCTAACGGTGCGCACCGACAAGGGCGACTACATCCTCGACAATCTGACCGACCAGGTCCGTTCCTGGGACCAGACGGGCTATCGTTTCCTCAAGCGGCAGGCGATCGACAATACCGGCCGCTGGGTCTCGATCCGCGGCGGCCAGCAGGTTCTGGTCGGCTCGGTCCAGTAACAAAGCAACTCATTTCGGCCGGTTCAGCGCGGCGCGGAGCGACGCAATGATGCGGCGAAGCTCCACTTCGTCGAGCTTTTCGATGTTGTCGGCCAAGAGATTGGCAAGCTCGGTCGCCGCGGGGCTAAGGCCCGACGTGTCGAGCTTGACACGCGGATGCGAGGTTTCGGCCAATCGCGCCAGTTCCTCGGCGTCGTCCCAAATGATATTGAAATAGCCGATGATCTTCTGGATCAGGGTCCAGCTCGGCGCACCACGGCGGCCGTGCTCCAGCGCCGAGAGATAGGCTGCGCTGACGCCGATCGCCTTGGCCATGTCTTTCTGGCTGACGCCGCGCTCGCTTCGCAGCACCCTGAGCCTTTCGCCGAACGGGGTCACAAGCACATCCTCATGGGCACATCCTCATGAGCGCGCACGCCGCAAGCGGACGTAGAGCGCGCCCGAGCCGCCATGGTTGCGGGCGGCATGGTCGTGGCTGGAGACGAGGGGCCGGAAGGCGGGTGTCGACAGCCATGACGGCACGGCGCGCCGCAAGACGCCATCGCCGCCCGACGAGGAACCCTTGCCGGTGATCACCAGCACATAGCGGATGCCGCCGGCATGCGCCCGGCGCAGGAAGGAAAACAGCAGCGAATAGGCTTCGTCCTGGGTCAGGCCATGCAGGTCGACACGGCCCTCGATCGGCAGCCGGCCCTTCGACAGCTTGTCCAGCGTCGGTTCGTCGAGTGCGTGGGAAACATGCTGCGCCTTCGGCTTTGCGGCCGTGGCAGGATTGCCCGCGACCTGTGCCGGCGGCGGCTGCCTGGTTTGGTCGATCTCCGGCCCAATGTCAGGAATGTCGACGGCGATTTTGCCCTTCAGCGGCTTTGCCGTGCGCGCCACCAGGTTCCACAGCACCCGGTCGTCCTCGCTCAGCCTGTCGATGCGCCGGGTCATCGGCCTGCTCCTGAAACGAGCGACCGGGGGATCAGCGCATAAAAATCGGCGGCGTTGCGGATAACGCCGGCGATCTCGCCGGCCGCATTGCCCGACCCGGCAAACAGATCGCCGCGGGCCGGCCCGGTGATCGCCGAGCCGGTGTCCTGCGCGATCATCAGCCGCCGGAACGGTTTTCCGTCGAAGGCGGTCAGCGGCGGCGCATCGATATGGAAGGGCGTGCCGAATGTGTGCAGCAGCCGGTCGACGGCGATCGAGCGGCCGGGTGTCAGCGGTACCTTGGCGGCAGCGATCGGGCCGAGCTCTGGGTCGTCGACGCCCATCTCGCGGAAGAAGATGTAGGAGCGGTTGCGCCAAAGGATCTCGTCGACGCGCTCCGGATGCGCCTTGAACCAGGCACGGATCGACTGCATCGTCACCTTCTCGAGCGGGATCTCACCTTCCTCGCTCAGGATCTTGCCCGGCCCGGTAAAGCGCTGGCCGGATTTGGCGGCATAGGTGATGCGGCGAAGCCTGCCGTCTGTCATGTTGAGCCGTGCCGCGCCCTGCACGTGAATGAAGAAGGCGTCGACCTTGTCGGCGAGCCAGGCGATTTCCAGCCCTTTTCCAGCGAGCGCGCCGCGGTCGATCTCGCCGCGGTCGAAATATTCGACCGGGCCGTTCGGCGCCGCACGAGCGAAGGCGAGATAAGGATCCAAGCCGGAAGGACGATTGCCGTCGTCGATGTCGACAAGGTCGGCCGGGCGAGACAGCAACGGCACCGAAAATCGTTCCGTGCGCACCGGCGAGGCTTCGACCTCCGGCTCATAAAAGCCGGTGACCAGGCCGGGACCACCATCTTCGGCATCGATACGGGCCGGAACGAAATGGCGCTCGAAAAAGCTTCGGGCCTCCAACCGATTCGCCGGCGAAACGGTACGCGCTTCGGCATAGGCATCGGCAAAGCCATTGTAATCGACGCCGAGCGCGCCGGAGCGGTAGGGTTTGGTCAGGATATGAAAGGCCGAGCGGCGAAAGGCGTCAAAGGCAGGGAGATGGTCGTCCTCGCCCCAGCCCGGCAATTCGCCAAAGGATTTTTTGCTGAAGGCTCTAGAAAGCGACACGACAGCCCCCGCCGCCGTCCAGTTCAGTCTTCTTCTTCGGTGGCGACGAGCTTCCAGTTCGGATCGCGCGAGCGCGCGTCGCGGGCGAAGGTCCAGACGTCCTTGACCTCGGCGACGGTCTCCGGATCGCCGTCGATGACGGCGCCGGCCTTGTCGCGGGTCGCCGAAATCAGCTCGCTGACGATGCGCAGCGTGATATGCGCCTCGCTGCCCTTCATCTCGGCCGAAACGATGTCGGCCTTGTCGATGCCGACGAAGGAGGACTGGATCTTCTCGGCTTTCGCCTCACGGTCGCCGATGGCCGCGACGAAGCCGTCATAGACCTCGCGCGACAAAAGGTTCTTCAAGGTTTTGCGGTCGCCATCGGCGTAGGCCATGACGATCATCTCATAAGCCATCTTGGCGCCGTCGACGAAGGTCTTCGGGTCGAAGGTCGGATCATTGTCCTTGATCGCCCGCAGGCCCCGGTTGAGATCGGTGTCGGGCTTGGCAAAGGCATCGATCGCCACATAGGTGTCGGCCGCCGGCTCTCCCGCCAGCCGCTTGCGCGGCAGCGAAACCACGTTCTCGGGTTTCTGGGCGGCATCCTTGTCGTTTTTGCGCGCTGCCGTATATGGATCGAAGGGCGGGCGTTCGTTGCCCGTGCGTCGGCCAAGCACGTTGCGCAGCTGGAAGAAGATCACCACCGCCGCAATCAGAAAGAAAATCGTGCCGAAGTCGAAAAAGCCCATATCTTGCGCCAATCAATCCCTGCTTTGGCCGGACCAGCGGCCAAGCAAGGGCCGCGATCACATAGCGTTCGGTATCCAAAGCATATAGAACGCATGCCGCAATCATTCAAATCAAAGGCAGCCATACCTATCTAACAGCTCTGGTGCCAGCGGCGATTGCTCGCCGGCCGGCAAAACATCGAAACGATCGGTCAAGATTTGCGTATTTCGCTGCTTCCCCTGTTTGTTCTCGCGCTTCCGCTGCTGGAGATAGCCGGTTTCGTCATTGTCGGCCGCCAGATCGGCGCGCTGGCGACGGTTGGGCTGGTGCTGGCCTCGAGCATAGCCGGCGGCTTGCTCCTTCGACACCAGGGTTTTGGCGTCATGGCCAGGGTGCGTGCCGAAATGGACGCCGGGCGTGATCCGAGCACCCAGCTTGCGCATGGCGCCATGATCGTGCTGGCCGCGATCCTTTTGATCATCCCCGGCTTCATCTCGGATATTTTCGGCATTCTGCTGTTCCTGCCGCCAGTGCGCGATCTTGCCTGGCGGATGCTGAAAGGCCGCATCGTGCTGGCAACCGATTTCGGCGGTGGTTTGCGGGCAAGGCAACGCGGCAAGACCATCGATCTCGATGACGGCGACTATTCGCGCGCCGACGATCATACGCGCGGACCGGATTCTCCCTGGCGCCGCCTCAAGGACGAGTAGCCGCGAGGCAACCGGCGTCTTTTGCAAACTTGTCTTGTCGTGCCGGCCATGATAGCGAACGCCCGAATTTCAATCCGGTCAGCAGCGCTGCCCAGGCAAAAGGACCACAGCTTATGGCCAGCAACGACGACGCGCCGACCGGCGCAGCCAACGGTAACGGAAATGCGGCGCAGCCTTCGCTCAACGTGCTTGCGCAATATGTGAAGGACCTGTCCTTCGAAAGCCCCGGCGCACCGAACTCGTTGCGCGGCCGCGACAAGGCCCCCGGCATCGCCATCAATGTCAACGTCAACGCCAACCCGCTTTCGGACAAGCAGTTCGACGTCAATTTGACGCTGAACGCAAAAGCGTCGTTCGACCAGGAAGTGCTGTTCAACGTCGAGCTGGTCTATGGCGGCGTCTTTGCCATCAGCGGCTTCCCGCAGGAGCACATGCTGCCGATCCTGTTCATCGAATGCCCACGGCTGCTGTTTCCGTTCGCCCGGCAGATCATTGCCGAGGCAACACGCAATGGCGGCTTCCCGCCGCTGATGCTAGACCCGATCGATTTCGCGCAGATGTTCCAGCAGAAGCTGGCCGAAGACCAGGCTGCCGCCAAGGTCAAGGTGAGCTGAGCGCGGCTGTCTCGCTAGCGTTTGAAAAACCCGGCCTTGCGCCGGGTTTTTTGTATACCCGCTGGCGGGACAGTATCCCCCTCTGGCCTGCCCTCTTTGGGACTGCTTGGCATCTCCCCCTCAAGTGGGCAGATCGGACTTCACGTCAGCCTTCGCCAAACCTTCATCGTCGCAGGAATGAGCGAAGCGCTGGGACTGCCCAATCTCCCCCTTGAGGGGGAGATGCCAAGTGGTGGCAAAGAGGGCAGGACAGAGGGGGGTGCGACGGATCACTCCGCTCAAAATCACTATGCCGCGGAACTCGCTTCCGGGGGGACGCGCAACCAAAGCGCTTTTTCGCCGAGGCTGCCAACCATGCTTGCGTGGGCTGTGCGCTCTGCCTCGGTCAGGCGCGACGGCAAGGCGATCGGCCTGACGCCGATCGAAATATCGATGTCGTCGACATTCTGCCTCCCGCCCGCTGGCGCCATGATGCTGTCGAGGATGAGGCTTGCCTGCTTGCCGCCGATAAGCTCGATATAGACCTCGGCCAGCAATTCCGAATCGAGTAGCGCGCCGTGCTTGGTGCGGCGGCCGTTGTCGATGCCGTAGCGGCGGCAGAGCGCGTCGAGCGAATTGGGGCCCATCGGATGCTTGCGGCGCGCCAGTGCCAGCGTGTCGACGATCCGTCCCGGATCGATGGCCGGATGGCCAAGCCGGCCGAATTCCAGATTGAGGAAGCCGATGTCGAAGCCGGCATTGTGCGCGACCAGCTTGGCGCCGTCGATGAAGGCGAGGAACTCCTCGGCGATCTCCATGAAAGTCGGCTTGCCCTGAAGATCGGCGGCGCTGATGCCGTGCACGGCCTGCGCCTCGTGATGGATCTGGCGGCCTTGCGGGTTGATATATTTGTGGAAGGTTCGGCCGGTCGGGAAGCGGTTGACCAACTCGACGCCGCCGAGCTCGATGACGCGGTCCTCGCGCGTGTCGAGGCCGGTGGTTTCCGTATCGAAGATGATCTCACGCATCGAATCAGTCCACTGGTTCCGGCATCATTCTAGCCGAATCACACCCGGAACAAAATGGCAACAAGTAATGTGGGCTGCAAGCCTCTTAACCAGGCCTGGCTGTCTTATCCACGACTAGTTCGGCAATGATGGCCTTGACGGCCGCGCGAGCGGCGTCAAAGCCCTGACCGGTGTCGATGACGAAGTCGGCGCGCCGGCGCTTTTCGGCGTCGGGAACCTGCCTGGCCAGGATCGACGCCAGTTTCTCCTCGTTCATGCCCGGCCGCGCCAGCACGCGGGCGCGCTGGACTTCAGGCGGCGCGGTGACGACCACGACCTTGTCGACGCGATCGCGGCCGCCGGTCTCGAACAGCAGCGGTATATCGAGCACGGCAAGCGGCGCGCCGGCGGCACGATTTTCAGCCAAGAGCGCATCGGCGTCGGCCCGGACCAGCGGATGGATGATCGCTTCCAGCCGTTTCAGCGCGGCGGCGTCGCCGAGCACCCGCTCCGCCAGTGCCGCGCGGTCGACCGCACCGGATCTGGTGGTGCCGGGAAAGGCCGCCTCGACCAACGGCGCGGCCTTGCCGGCATAAAGCCGATGCACCGCCTCGTCGGAATCATGGACTGGCACGCCGGCTTCGGCAAACATCTTGGCTGTGGTCGACTTGCCCATCCCGATCGATCCGGTGAGGCCGAGCACGATCATTTTATCGCACCGATATCGGCAATGATCATTTGCCGCAGCTCGGCGGAGACCTGCGGCCTGATGCCGAACCAGCGCTCGAAACCGGGCACCGCCTGGTGCAGCAGCATGCCGAGCCCATCGACGGTTCTCAGGCTGCGCGCTTTGGCTGCGGCAAGCAGCGGCGTCTCCAGCGGCACGTAGACGATGTCGGTGACGATGGCGCGGTCCGGCAGTCTGCCCGGATCGGCGGACAGGCCTTCATTGCCATGCATGCCGAGCGCTGAGGTGTTGACCAGCAGGCCGGCATCCTCGAGCAATTCGCCGGTTGCCGCGATGTTGTGGGCGGAGACGCCTGCACCGAAGCGGTCGCGCAGCTCCTGCGCCCTCGCAAGCGTCCGGTTGACGATGCGGATGTCGCTGACGCCGCGCTGCTTCAGCGCATGAATAACCGCGCGAGCGGCGCCGCCGGCACCGAGCACCACGGCGGGGCCGTTGGCCGCCCAGCCCGGTGCATACTCGTCCAGATTGGCGGCAAAGCCATGGGCATCGGTATTGCCGCCCCACAATTCGCCATCCTCGAACCACAGTGTGTTGACCGCACCGATCTGTTCGGCGTCGGCGTCGCGCCGCTTGGCCAAAGCGAAGGCGGCTTCCTTGTGCGGGATGGTGACGTTGCCGCCGCGATAGCCTTGTGCCTGCAGCGTTCGCAGGAATTCCGCAAACGCTTCCGGTGCAACGTCGATGGCCTGATAGAGGCCGTCGATGCCGTATTTCGCCAGCCAGTAGCCGTGGATCTTCGGGGATCTGGAATGCGCGATCGGGTGGCCGGTGACAAACGCCTTTTTCGCGGCCTCAGCCATCGATCGCCCCGAGCTCGCGCAGCTTGGCCAGCACCGGCAAAAGTGGCAGGCCGACAATGGTAAAATAGTCGCCTTCGATTTTTTCGAACAACTGGATGCCCTCGCCTTCGATCTGGTAGGCGCCGACGCTGGACAACGCCTTGGCGCCGACGCGCGCCAGATGGCGGCCGATGAAGGCCGGATCGAGCTTGCGCATGGTCAGGCTGGCGATGCCAACATGCCGCCACAGAACCTGGCCGTCACGGGCCAGCACGACGGCGCTGTTGAGCTGATGCGTCTTGCCCGACAGCGCCAGCAGATGACGGCGCGCACCTTCCATGTCGGCCGGCTTGTGGAACAGTTCGTCGCCGAGCGACAGCGTCTGGTCGCAGCCGAGCACCAGGGCGCCGGGCTTGCGCTCGCTGACTTCGGTGGCCTTGGCTTCGGCGAGCACCAGGGCGACATCCTCCGGCGACACGCCACTATTTTGCAGCGGCGCCTCGAGCGCGCGTTCGTCGACAGAAGCCGGAACCGCTTCGACCGTAACGCCGGCATTGACGAGCAGCGCCTTGCGGAACGGACTGCCCGAGGCAAGGATGATTTTTTCGGCCATTTTTTTCAGCCCTATACGGCACCCGCCCAGGGTGTGTTGAGATTCAGGTCAGGCCGAGTCGAGAATGGTGGGTTCCGAGAACCGGAACGGAGCGGACATTTGGGTCCGTGAGTACCGGAAACGCAGGAAACCGACGTTCGCAGGCCGGCATCACCTGAATATCGACATGCCCTACCGCGTCTTGCCGCGCAGGGCAACGATCGCCGCCGCCGTCTCCTCGATCGAACGGCGGCTGACGTCGATCATCGGCCAGCCATGCCGCGTGCATATCTGGCGGGCATAGGCGAGCTCTTCGGCGATCGCGGCGCGGTCGACATAATCGGTCGGCTCATAGGCGCTGGTGCCGAGAATGCGGTTCTGCCGGACTTGCGATATGCGTTCGGCGGTGGCGACCAGGCCGACGATCAGCGGCCTCCTGGCATCGACCAGGCTTTCGGGCACCGGCACGCCGAGCACAATCGGAATGTTGGCGGTCTTGATGCCGCGATTGGCGAGATAGATGCTGGTCGGCGTCTTTGAGGTGCGGGAGATACCGACAAGCACGATGTCGGCATCGTCCATATTGGCCGGCAGCTGGCCGTCATCATGCTCCATGGTGAAATTGAGCGCGTCGATGCGGCGAAAATATTCAGCGTCCAGCACATGCTGGGCGCCGACGCGGCGGCCGGCCGGCGTGCCTAGATAGGACTGGAACACCGTCAGCACCGGCTCCAGCACCGAGACGCAAGGTAGGCCCATCGCCGCGCAGCGTTCGTCGATGCCACGGGCAAGCTTCTGGTCGACCACCGTGTAGAGGATGATGCCCGGCTCCTCTTCGATGTCCTCGAACACCTTCGTCACCTGCTTTTCGGTGCGGATGAGCGGGTAGATATGTTCGATGGCGCGCGCGTCCTTGTATTGCGCGGAAGCCGCGCGGCCGGCGGCCAGCAGCGTCTCGCCGGTGGCGTCGGAAATCAGGTGAAGGTGAAAGAAGCTCTGCGGTTTGTTCACAGGATACATTCCAGGCTGTGGGCCGATGTGGATAAGCCGGGCGGAAAACTCGGCCACCGCGAAGCGACTGTATCAGATGCCGGTTTGTCCACAATTCGATGTGCTGTCGGCTTCTCCAGGCGGTTGGGGACAAGTCCGGGGACGGAGCTTTTTGCCTTCACGTCATCCACAGGGGCAATTTCCCCAGCCTGGCGGCAACGCATTGACTCCAGTCGTAAATTCCCGACTTTCCACAAAGTCCTGCAATCCCTTTGGAGAAGCGCGCGACAATATGCTGGCTGGTCTTTTCGAGGGCAAAGCGGGACAGGAGACAACCATCACAACCAACAGACTCTTAGAATCATAAGATTCCTAAAAATAGAATATTTAATTATAGGGAAGCCTGGAAAGGCGAGCGCTCAATGCCTCAAGACCGGATCGTGCTGGACGTGTTGAGAGGCAAGGCGGCGTTTCCGCCGCCGCTCTGGATGATGCGCCAGGCTGGCCGCTATCTGCCGGAATACCGGGAGACGAGGAGACGGGCAGGATCGTTCCTCGATCTTTGCTACGACCCGGATCTCGCCGTCGAAGTGACGCTGCAGCCGATCGAACGCTTCGGCTTCGACGCATCCATCCTGTTTTCCGATATCCTTGTGGTGCCGCATGCGCTCGGCCGCGACGTGCGCTTCGAGGAAGGACGCGGCCCGCTGCTGACGCCGATCACGGCTGCGGAAATTGCGGCTCTCGACGGCGAAACGTTTCACGTGAATCTCGAGCCGGTCTACGAGACGGTGCGGCGGTTGCGCGCCAGACTGCCTGATGAAACGACGCTGATCGGCTTCTGCGGTGCGCCCTGGACGGTGGCGACCTATATGATCGCCGGCCACGGCACGCCCGACCAGGCGCCGGCCAGGCTGTTCGCCTATCGCGAGCCGGCAGCCTTTCTTCGGCTGCTGATGGTGCTCGCCGATCATTCGGCTGCCTATTTGATCCGCCAGATCGATGCCGGCGCCGACGCGGTGCAGATCTTTGATTCGTGGTCCGGCGTGCTCGACGAAGCGTCGTTCGAGTTGTTCTGTGTCCAGCCGGTGGCCGAGATCGTCCGGCAAGTGAAGGCTGCCCATCCCGACGTTCCGATCATCGGCTTTCCCAAGGGTGCCGGAGATCACTATCGAAGCTATCGCCAGAAGACCGGAGTGACGGCGCTGGGCCTCGACTGGACCGTGCCCTTGTCGACGGCAAAGGAATTGCAGCGTGACGGCGCCGTGCAGGGCAATCTCGATCCGCTACGGCTGGTGGCCGGCGGCAAGGCGCTTGCCGATGGCGTGGGGGCGATCCTGAAGGCGCTGGGCGACGGGCCGCTGATCTTCAACCTCGGCCACGGCATCACACCGGAGACGCCGCTCGCGCATGTCGAGCAGATGGTCAAGCTGGTGCGGAGCGCGTCGTGACGATGATGGGCGCAGACAATGCGAACGGCACCAACACCGGCAAGGGCGCGATGCGCCGCGCGGCAATTGCGATCGCCATTTTTCTCCTGCTGGCCGGGCTGCTGTTTCTCTTCGGGCCCGATGATTTCTATCCCTGGGCGAAGGCGATCCATGTGATTGCCGTCATCTCCTGGATGGCGGGCATGCTCTATCTGCCGCGCTTGCTAGTCTATCATGCCGGTGCCGAAAAAGGCTCCGTCCAGTCGGAGACCTTCAAAGTGATGGAGCGCCGCCTGCTGCGCGGCATCATCAATCCGGCAATGGTGATCACCTGGGCATTCGGCCTGTGGCTCGCCTGGAAAGGCTTTGGTTTTCAGGGCGGCTGGCTGCATGCCAAGATCGCTGCGGTGGTTGGTCTGTCGGCCGTGCATGGCTATCTCGCCGGCGCCGTCCGGAAATTTGCCGAAGACCGCAATGAAAAATCGGCAAGGCACTGGCGGATCGTCAATGAGATCCCTACATTGCTGATGATCGTCATCGTCGTCCTGGTTGTCGTGAAACCGTTCTGACGTCTTCGGTTGCCCGCAAAAGGCGGCTTGCTCTTTCAACCGACCGACGATAAAAGACGGGTCTTCCTTCCCGTCATGCTCCGCCCATTTATCGCTTCGGCCGCGCCCGGCATTTGTCGCATCCCGCCGATATTTTTCCCAAAGCTTACTCAGAGTCCGTCTAATGATGCAAGAAATGAAACTCACAGAGTTCAAGAACAAGAAGCCACCAGAGCTGATCGCTTATGCGGAATCGCTCGAGGTCGAGAACGCCAGCGTCATGCGCAAGCAGGAGCTGATGTTTGCGATCCTGAAGAGGCTGGCGACCCAGGATATCGAGATCATCGGCGACGGCGTCGTCGAAGTGCTGCAGGACGGTTTTGGCTTCCTGCGCTCCGCCAATGCCAACTATTTGCCAGGTCCCGACGACATCTATATTTCACCGTCGCAGATCCGGCGGTTCTCGCTGAAGACCGGCGATACGGTCGAAGGCCCGATCCGCAGCCCGAAAGAGGGCGAGCGCTATTTCGCGCTGCTCAAGGTCAACACGATCAATTTCGACGACCCGGAAAAAATCCGCCACAAGATCCATTTCGACAATCTGACGCCGCTTTATCCGACCTCGCGGCTGAAGATGGAAATGGAGGTTCCGACCTCCAAGGACATTTCGGCGCGCGTCATCGACCTGGTGGCGCCGCTCGGCAAGGGCCAGCGCGCGCTGATCGTGGCGCAGCCGCGCACCGGCAAGACGGTGCTGCTGCAGAACATCGCCCATTCGATTACCACCAACCATCCGGAATGCTACCTGATCGTGCTTCTGATCGACGAGCGGCCGGAGGAAGTCACCGACATGCAGCGCTCGGTGAAGGGCGAGGTCGTCTCCTCGACCTTCGACGAACCGGCGGTGCGCCACGTCCAGGTTGCCGAAATGGTCATCGAGAAGGCCAAGCGCCTGGTCGAGCACGGCCGCGACGTCGTCATCCTGCTGGATTCGATCACCCGCCTCGGCCGCGCCTACAACACCGTCGTGCCGTCATCCGGCAAGGTGTTGACTGGTGGTGTCGACGCTAACGCGCTGCAGCGGCCGAAGCGCTTCTTCGGTGCTGCCCGCAATATCGAGGAAGGCGGTTCGCTGACCATCATCGCGACGGCGCTGATCGACACCGGCAGCCGCATGGACGAGGTCATCTTCGAAGAGTTCAAAGGCACCGGCAATTCGGAAATCGTGCTCGACCGCAAGGTGGCGGACAAGCGCATCTATCCGGCCATGGACATCCTCAAGTCCGGCACCCGCAAGGAAGACCTGCTGGTTCCGCGCCAGGACCTGCAGAAGATCTTCGTGCTGCGCCGCATCCTGGCGCCTATGGGAACGACCGACGCCATCGAGTTCCTCATCGACAAGCTCAAGCAGACCAAGACCAACGCGGATTTCTTCGATTCGATGAATACGTAAGGTTGCGGGCTGGCCGTTGCCTTCGTCATCCTCGGGCTTGAGGATCCATGCCGTGAGGTCTACCGGAGAAAGCAGCGGAGCAGAATCTGCGCCGTTGCAGCGCGCGAAAGTCACGGCATGGATCCTACGGTCTGCGCTGCGTCGCTTCGCCATAGGATGACGAATCCTATCTTCGCCGCAATAGCCCTTCCAGCTCTTCAGCTTCCATTATCACCGGCAGGCAAACCTGCCCCGTGCACAGCCAGGCGCCGGGCTCGGCCGTTGGCGGCAGGACGCCGCCTGGCAAGGCCGGCAGATTCGTCGCCGCGCCAACAGGCACGACCATGTCCACCCGACGTGGGTCTGGATTTCGATTCGCGACCGGAACAAGCCTTGGATTCTCCGGTCTATCTACGATCACCAGCTTCATCGGCTCCAGCGCCAGGGCGCAGGCATTGACTATACCCGCCTGACCATAGGGCTGGTGCTCCGCCCGCCCGCCCGCGTGCTCTGCGACTGTCCAGGCTTTTTCCCAGAGATCGAGATTTCCCGAAAGCGACGACAATCGGACCAGAGCTTCGATGATCTGGCCGGTAGCGGAAGGAATGGCTTCGTCGACATCGCCGCGGATGCGGATCGGCACATCCGCGCTGTCCGATGCGGTCAGATAGTAGCCGGTCTGGTCGCTGTCCCGGTGCCAGAGATCGAGTTGCTCAATGAAGTTCCCGGCGCGATCGATATAGTCGGGATTGCCGGTCGCCTCGAACAGTGAGATGGCGGCGTTGGCCATGGCGGCATAGTCGCTCGACAGAGCCGGAAACTGCTTCTTTGCGCCGAGCATCGAATGCGGCAGGCGGCCGTCACGTCCGGCAGCCGCAATTGCGGCAAAGGCCGCTGCCGCCGCTTCGATCCAGTCGGATCGGCCAAGCGACCGTCCGGCCTCAGCAAGGGCTGCGATCATCAAGCCGTTCCAGTCGGTCAGGGCCTTGCCGTCACGCCCCGGCCGGATGCGCTGTGCCCTCGCCGCGAGCAATTTTTCTTTCAGCGGGACGAGCTGTTGGCGGTCGATCACACCTTGCGTCTGCTGGGCTTCTGTCTGGCGGATGATCGGCTTGCCTTCCCAGCCATGCGGGTCGGCAAGCGTGAAGTATTTGAAAAACAAGGCTGAATCGTCGCCGAGGGCTGCTTCGAGCTCATCGCTGCTCCAGGTGTAGAACAGCCCCTCCTCGCCCTCGCTATCGGCATCGAGGCTGGCGGCAAAGGCACCGCCCTCGACCCGCATTTCGCGCAACAGCCAGGCAATCGTCTCTTCGATTCGCAGCCGGAATGATTCCTTGCCGGTCGCCGCATGGACCCAGTTGCATAGCCGGACGAGCTGGGCATTGTCGTAGAGCATTTTTTCGAAATGCGGCACCAGCCATTCGGCGTCGGTCGAGTAGCGGCTGAGGCCGCCGCCAATATGGTCGTAGATGCCGCCGGCCAGCATCTTTTCGAGGCTGAGGAGAACGGCGTCGCGGTGGGATGCGGTGCCGTCGCGCAGCCAGGTCAGCCAGAGGCTCTGCATGAACGGCGCGTTGGGGAATTTCGGCGCGCCGCGCAGGCCGCCCAAATCGCGGTCGATCATGCCGTCAATGCCGTTGGCGAGCTTTGCCAGCATGCCGCGGTCGAGCACGGCCTTGGCATGGCTGCCCGCCAGCCGCGTCTCGACATGCGTAGTCAAACCGTCGGCACTTTGGTTAAGGCTTTCTTTCTTCTCCCGCCAAGCCTTGTCTACCGCCTCCAGCACCTGGACGAACCCCGGCCGGCCGTAGCGGGCCTCCCGCGGAAAGTAAGTGCCGCCCCAGAACGGCTTGCCGTCCGGCGTCAGGAACATGGTCAGCGGCCAGCCGCCCTGCTCGCCCATCGAGGACAGCGCCGCCATGTAGATCTGGTCGATGTCGGGTCGCTCCTCGCGGTCGACCTTGATATTGACGAAGAGACGGTTCATGACGGCGGCGACGTCGTCGTTCTCGAAGCTCTCATGCGCCATGACGTGGCACCAATGGCACGCGGCGTAGCCGACAGAGAGCAGGATCGGACGCTGCAGCGCCTTTGCTTCGGTCAGAGCGGCGGGCGACCATGGCCGCCAGTGCACTGGATTGCCGCTGTGCTGCTGCAGATAGGGGCTGGCCTCTTCGGCAAGCAGGTTTTGTGCAGGCAATGTCACGGCGCTACTCGATGGCGGATTGAACAGGCATAGCTAGGGCGCTTCGGCAGAGCGGGCAAATGATTTCAAAAGATTCCATCGTGGCGCTGTCGAGCGGGCGCCTGCCGGCCGGCATTGCCGTGATCCGGATTTCAGGGCCACAGAGTCGATTCGCCATCGAAACGATTGCCGGGTCGTCGGTGCCGAACCGCGTTGCCATCTATCGTAAGTTCCGGGCGCCCGACGGATCGGTGCTGGATAGCGGCCTGGTCGTTTTCTTTGCCGGGCCCAACAGCTTTACCGGTGAGGACATCGCCGAGTTCCATGTCCATGGCGGGCGTGCGGTCGTGGCAAGGATGCTGGAGACGATCGCCGGCTTCGACGGCGTCAGGCATGCCGAGCCGGGGGAGTTCACCCGCCGCGCCTTTCTCAACGGCAAGGTCGATCTGGTCGAGACCGAGGCGCTGGCGGATCTCGTCAACGCCGAGACGGAGGCGCAGCGGCGCTTTGCGGTGCAGAATGCCGAGGGTGTGCAGAGTGAGCTCTACCTCAGTTGGCGGCGTCGGCTCATTCATGCGCGGGCGATGATCGAAGCCGAGATCGATTTTGCCGACGAAGACGATGTGCCGGGTTCCGTTGCAGAGACGGTCTGGTCGGATGTGCGCGCGATGATCGGCGAGATCGAGCACCATGTCGAAGGATTCCGAGCCGCCGAGATCATTCGCGATGGGTTCGAAGTCGTGATCCTCGGCGCGCCGAATGCCGGCAAGTCCAGCCTGTTCAACGCCCTGGCGCGGCGCGAAGCGGCGATCGTGACCGATGAGCCGGGCACGACGCGCGACCTGCTCGAGGTGGTGCTGGACCTTGAAGGGATGCGGGTCAGGGTAACCGACACCGCAGGTCTGCGCGAGGCGCCTGGCATGATCGAGGCGATTGGCATCGAGAAGGCCAGGACCAAGGCGCACAGCGCTGATTTGCTGTTGCTGCTGGAGGATCTGGCAGATCCAATGGCGATCGGTGTGCTGACGAGCGACATTCCGGCGCTGAGGGTCGGAACAAAAATTGATCTGCTGAGGGGCAAGTCACCCTCGCCCGCGGCGCACTATGATTTCGCTATCTCGACGCGGGACGGCACGGGTTTGGCCGAACTGCTGGACGAGATCGGGCGTCGTGCCGCAGCGCAGATCGGCAAGGCCGGCGATATACTGCCGTCGCGGCTGCGGCACGTCGAGCTGCTCAATGAGACGAAACGGTTCCTGGTTGCGGCTGTCACGGGGGTCGAGCGCGGGCAGGAGCTGCGGGCCGAGGAGCTGCGCCTGGCGGCGGATCGACTTGGACGAATCGTCGGCGCGGTCGATGTCGAGGACATGCTCGATGTGATTTTTTCGCAGTTCTGTATCGGCAAATGACTCACGTGAAACATTGGGGAAGGAGCACACAGCGATGGAGACGGAACGCTGGCGCTGTCCCTCCAACGTCTGCTAGGTTCCTCGCGCCGCAGATCGCAGGGACTGCGGTCCGCTTCGCTTCGGTGAAGTAAAGCTGGCAACCAACGCGGACATTCTTCTAAAGTTCCGGACAAAATCGGATCCTCTGGCGAAGGAACCGGGGCAGTGATTCACGTGAAACAACTCCCAACCCACGCAGATGGCATTGTTTCACGTGAAACGAACAGTCCCCTGTCCTTGACAGCGCGTGCCTCCGGGGACATGTGTCGGTCCACTTGAATTCGGGATTCTGAAATGACCAATCACTATGATGTGGTTGTGGTTGGCGGCGGCCATGCTGGGTGCGAGGCGGCCGGTGCTGCCGCGCGGGCTGGCGCCAGAACGGCGCTGGTGACGCTGCGCTTCGACACGATCGGCGTCATGTCCTGCAATCCGGCGATTGGCGGCCTCGGCAAGGGCCATCTGGTTCGCGAGATCGATGCCATGGACGGGCTGATGGGGCGCGTCGCCGATGCGGCCGGCATCCAGTTCCGCCTGCTCAACCGCCGCAAAGGGCCGGCGGTGCGCGGCCCGCGGACGCAGGCCGACAGAAAGCTCTACCGCCTCGCCATGCAAGCGGCGATTCGCCAACAGGCCGGTCTCGAGGTTGTCGAAGGAGAGGTGCTGGATTTCGAAATCGATGACGGGGAAATCGACGATGGGCGCATCGCGGCGGTGCTGTTGGCGGATGGAAGCCGGCTCGCCTGCGGCGCTGTGGTGCTGACGACCGGCACTTTTTTGCGCGGGCTGATCCATATCGGCGAAAAGAAGATCGTCGCCGGCCGCATGAACGAGCAGGCGAGCATCGGTCTGTCGGCGACGATGAGCCGCGCCGGCTTCAAGCTCGGGCGGCTGAAGACCGGCACGCCGCCGCGGCTGGACGGCAGGACGATCGATTGGGCGTCACTGGAGAGCCAGGCGGCGGACGAGGACCCCGTGCCGTTCTCGCTGCTCACCGAGCGCATTCAAAACCCGCAGATCCATTGCGGCATTTCCCGAACGACCAATGCCACGCATGAGCTGATTCGCGCCAATCTCGGCCGCTCGGCCATGTATTCGGGGTCAATCGAAGGCGTCGGGCCGCGTTATTGCCCGTCGATCGAAGACAAGATCGTCAAGTTCGGCGACCGCGAGGGCCACCAGATTTTTCTGGAGCCGGAAGGGCTGGACGACGACACGGTCTATCCGAACGGCATCTCGACGTCGCTGCCGGAAGATGTGCAACTGGACATCCTGAAGACCATTCCGGGGCTGGAGCGGGCAACCATGCTGCAGCCGGGCTATGCCATCGAATATGACCATGTCGACCCGCGCGAGCTCAAGCCAACGTTGGAAACCAGGCGGATCGCCGGCCTTTTCCTCGCCGGCCAGATCAACGGCACAACCGGCTATGAGGAGGCCGGCGCGCAAGGGCTGCTTGCCGGCTTGAATGCAGCGCGCAAGGCGTCGGCGAGCGACGAAATCGTGCTGAGCCGCACCGAAGCCTATATCGGCGTGATGGTCGACGATTTGACCAGCCGCGGCATCGTCGAACCCTACCGCATGTTCACCTCGCGGGCCGAGTTCCGGCTGTCTTTGCGGGCCGACAATGCCGATGAGCGGCTGACGCCGCTGGCGATGAGACTGGGGATTGCCTCGCCGGAGCGGATGCAGCGGTTCAACAATGCCGTGCAAGACCTTGAGAAGGCGCGGCAGCTCGCCCTCGGCACCACCATGACCCCCAATGAGGCTGCGCGCCATGGGCTCGAGATCAACCGGGACGGCGTCCGTCGCTCGGCCTATGAGTTGCTGGCCTATCCCGGTGTCAATATCGCCTGGCTGGCCCGCATCGAACCGGCTTTCGCGGCAATCGACGCCAAAACGGCAGAGCGTCTTGAAACGGAAGCCAAATATTCTGTCTATCTCGACCGCCAGCAGGCCGACGTAGCGCAGATCAGGCATGAGGAGAGCCGGCTTATTCCCGAGTCGCTCGACTTTGCTTCTGTTCCCGGGCTGTCGAACGAGTTGAAGCAGAAGATGCTGGCACGCCAGCCGCGCTCCATTGCCGACGCGCAACGCATGGAAGGCATGACGCCGGCGGCGCTGGCGATTATTGTCGCGCATGTGCGCAATGCCGAGGCGGCTGCGCGAAAGCGGGTCGCGTGAGCGCTGCGTCCTGGGCAAACCTGCAAGCGGCAGCGGGCCCGGTTTCACGTGAAACATTCGATCGTCTGGTCGAGTTCGAGGCCGTCTTCCAGAAATGGAATCGCCGGATCAATCTGGCCGCGCAATCGACGCAGGACGATGTCTGGGGCCGCCACATCCTCGACAGCTCGCAGCTGGCGCGAATCAAACCAGAGGCGAAGCGCTGGGTCGATCTCGGCTCCGGCGGCGGGTTTCCCGGCCTCGTGCTGGCCTTTTTGCTTGCCGAGCGGGAAGGCGCTGGCATCGACCTGGTTGAGAGCAACCGCAAAAAAGCATCGTTCCTGCAAGCGGTCGTCGGACAGTTCAATCTGCCCGCCAAGGTCATCGCGCGCCGCATTGACGACAGCTATCCTCTTGTTCCTGCACCGCAAATCGTCACAGCCAGGGCACTCGCCTCGCTGCCCGACTTGCTCGACCTGGCGGCACCGTGGCTGACCAAGGGGTCGCGCGGCCTGTTTCACAAAGGCCGGGATTACCGCGCCGAAGTGGCAGAAAGCACTCAACGATGGTCTTTCGATCTGGTAGAACATGCCAGTGCAACCGACGCGCAGGGCGTCATTCTCGAAGTATCCGACTTGCGACAGCTCCCTGGCTTGTGACCGGCGACCCAAATGAATTTCTGGCATAGACCCATGATGAAGAACGGCCCCCGAATCATCACCGTCGCCAACCAGAAGGGCGGCGTCGGCAAGACGACAACCGCCATCAATCTGGCCACCGCGCTGGCAGCCATAGGCGAACAGGTGCTGATCGTCGATCTCGACCCGCAGGGCAATGCCAGCACCGGGCTTGGCATCGACCGGCGCGACCGCACCGTATCCTCCTATGATGTGCTGACCGGCGAGCTCGATCTCGAAGCAGCCGCGATCCCGACGGCGGTTCCAGGCCTGTCGATCGTGCCGTCGACGCTAGACCTGCTCGGCATCGAGATGGAAATCGCCTCGGCGCCGGATCGGGTTCTGCGGCTGCGCAACGCGCTACGGGCTTCGGCCGAGCGCTCGGCCAAATTCGGCTATGTGCTGATCGACTGCCCGCCCTCGCTCAACCTGTTGACACTGAATTCGATGGCTGCCGCCGATTCGGTGCTGGTGCCGCTGCAGTGCGAGTTTTTCGCGCTGGAGGGCCTGAGCCAGCTTTTGGAGACGGTCGAGCAGGTGCGCCGTTCGATCAACCCCGACCTGACGATCCAGGGCATCGTGCTGACCATGTTCGACGGGCGCAACAATCTCGCCAACCAGGTGGTGCAGGATGTGCGGGCTCATATGGGCGACAAGGTCTATGAAACCGTCATCCCGCGCAATGTCCGCGTTTCCGAGGCGCCGTCCTATGGCAAGCCGGCGATTCTCTACGACCTCAAATGCTCGGGCAGCCAGGCCTATCTGCAGCTTGCTTCGGAAGTCATCCGTCGCGAGCGCAAATTGCGGGCCGCCTGAACGATAAGCCGATTCGACACCGAAACGATCTGGACGGACGATGAACGAAGACCCTTCGAGAAAAAGATTGGGACGGGGACTGGCGGCGCTGATCGGCGAAATCGATCGCCCGGCGGCTCCGGAAAAGCCCGGGCTGGCGGCCGACGGCAAGGTGCCGATCGAGTTTCTCAGCCCCAATCCGAAAAACCCGCGTCGGCATTTTGGCGACGCCGACCTGACCGACCTCGCCCAGTCGATCCGCGAACATGGCGTGGTGCAGCCGGTGGTGGCGCGGCCGTCGAAAACGCAGTCGGGCCGCTACGAGATCATCGCTGGCGAGCGTCGCTGGCGCGCGGCGCAACGCGCCGGGCTGACCGAAATCCCGATCATTGTACGCGACGTCAACGATCGCACGGCGCTAGAGCTTGCGATCATCGAAAACGTCCAGCGCACCGACCTCAACCCGGTCGAGGAAGCATTGGGCTACCAGCAGCTGATCGACGACCACGGCTATACCCAGGCCGATCTCGGCCAGGTGATCGGCAAGAGCCGCAGCCATGTCGCCAATACACTGAGACTGCTCAAGCTGCCCGACGTCATTCGCGACATGCTGGTCGACGGCGCGCTCTCGGCCGGCCACGCCCGCACCCTGGTGACGGCCGACGACCCGGCCGGGCTTGCCAAGCGGATCATCGACGAGGGGCTTTCGGTGCGCCAGGCCGAAGCTTTGGCGCAGATGCCGGTCGGCGCGCCGGCGGCAAAGCGCCAGCCCGCAGCACCGCCGCAAAAGGATGCCGACACGCTGGCGCTGGAAAAGCTGATGACCAATACTATCGGCATGATCGTCACGATCGAGCACAACCAGCGCGGCGGCGTGATCAGCGTCGCCTATCGGACGCTGGAGCAGCTCGACGAGCTTTGCCGAAGGCTGAAGCGGGAGTAGTTAGGGCGCAGCACCTTAGCCGGCAAACTACTCGTGAATCGGCTGCCGCTCTGACAAGAATTCGCTCCTGTTCGGGGTCCGCGCCGCCCCTCACCTGCCTGCCGGCATCCTCTCCCCGTATAGTGACGGGGAGAGGGGCGCTCTCTTCGACGGTTTCGCCAACCTCCAGCGTTGCAAGAAGGGTGTCGCGGCTGAAGCTGCCAATCTCCCTCCTTGTGGGGGAGATGCCCGGTAGGGCAGAGGGGGGCGCGAAGGAACGCCAACTTCTGCGATTTCTAGCCGAACAGAACCCGAGCACCATCTGAGAGTTTGACAACGAACCGATGGACAGGTCGGCGGGACAGCGCCCCCCTCTGTCCTGCCGGACATCTCCCCCACAATGGGGAGATCACGCTCTCCGCTTACCGCTGCGCCAGCCTTGCGCTCTCCACGGCAATGCCGAGCAGCGCCTGGCGTGCCAGCGCGACCGACAGATCCGGCCGCCGGCGGGTCTGCAGGACCGCCGTCTGCAGGCGGTTGAGTGCGCGGCCGAGCGCTTCGCTGCTCCACCGTTCGAGGGCTTTCTCCACCAGCTTGCGCCGCGAGTAAAAAACCGGCGGGCGCGCCGCGGCAACGACCGAAGCGGCATTGCGGCCGCCGGCGTCCATCTGGCCACGCATCGCCTGGATCGTCTGCAGCTGCCGCATCGCCGATGAAAGCACCAGGAAGGGCTGGCCGCCGGACTGGCAATGGCGGGTAAAGGCGGTGTCGAAGTCGGCGATCCTGCCTTCGAGCAGGGCGTCGACCGCCGCATCGAAGGAGAGGCCGGAGACATCGCCAGACGTCGCCTTGACGTCGTCGAGGCCGATTTCGGGCTGGCCATGCGCATAAAGCACCAGCTTTTCGATCTCGCCGCGCGAGGCCAGCCGGTCGCCGCCGAGATTGCGGCGCAGCGCCTGCCGCGCCTCCAGTGTCATCGACATGCCGGCCTTGCGCAGTTCGTCGTCGATGACCGTATCGATATCCCTGGCTTCATCGGCATAGCAAGGCAGAGCCATGGCATTGTCGGCCGCCTCCACCACGGCGCGCAGGCCGACGCCCTTCTTCAGGTCGCCGGCCTCGATGAGGATGATGGCGTCGCGCGCGGGCTCTGACGTTAGCGCCTTGACGTCGTCGGCAAGCGCCTTCTGGGCGCCGGCATTGCGCACCCATAGCAGGCGCCGCTCCGAAAACATCGGCACGGTGCGGGCCTCGTCGAGCAGGCGGCCCTCGTCGCGATCGACCTCCGAACCGTCCAGCCTGACCACCGAGAACGGATCGTCAAGCGGCAGGCCGGTTCTGCCGGCAAAGGCCTTTGCCCGCTCGGCAACCAGCCCGCGATCGGGACCGTAAAGCAACACGATCGAGACGCGCGGATCCGGCTTCGCGAGCCATGCATCGACCTCGTATGCTTTCTTCTGTGCCATGGGCGCTGATTAGCATGACGCGGGCGCGGGGTGAACCAAGGTGTTGACGGACGCCGGCGGGACAGCACCCCCCCTCTGTCCTGCCGGACATCTCCCCCTCAAGGGGGGAGATTGGCAGCTTCGCCGCCGGCTCTTTCTACAGCATTGGAAATTGGCGAAAGCGGAGATGAGGGCGAAATCTCCCCCCTTGAGGGGGAGATGTCCGGCAGGACAGAGGGGGGCGAAGGAACTTGACCTAGCGATCTTGTCACCGAAATTCACTCCTCGTGCGCCAGATCAGCCCGGACCATTCGCCAAATTGCGCGCCGGCGCGGAAGATCGACAAGAAATTTCGCCGCCATATCTCCATCCTGTCTGCCGCCGGCAGTAGCCAGCGGCAGCGAAGCCTCGCCCGGCGAATTGGCACTGGTCTGGCGGTGTGCAAATATCGCGCCGGGCAACAGTGGAGGATCGAGATCATGGCCGATGCCGGAATGTTGCGTTTCCATGTTCCGGAGCCGGAGGTGCGGCCGGGCGGAACGCCGGATTTTTCAGACGTGACCATCCCCAAGGCCGGCTCAGTGCCGCGTCCCGAGATCGACGTCGATCCGCGTACCATCCGCGATCTGGCGTTCTCGATCATTCGCGTGCTGAACCGCGCTGGCGAGGCCGTCGGGCCATGGGCCGGCCTGCTTTCCGATGAAGAGCTGCTGGAGGGGCTACGTCATATGGTGACGCTCCGCAGCTTCGATGCGCGCATGCAGATGGCGCAGCGCCAGGGCAAGACCTCTTTCTACATGCAGCATCTCGGCGAAGAGGCGGTGAGCTGCGCCTTCCGCAAGGCGCTGTCGCGGGGCGACATGAATTTTCCGACCTATCGGCAGGCCGGCCTGCTCATCGCCGACGGCTACCCGATGGTCACGATGATGAACCAGATCTATTCGAACGAGGCCGATCCGCTGAAAGGGCGGCAATTGCCGATCATGTATTCGTCGAAGGAGCACGGCTTCTTCTCGATCTCCGGCAATCTGGCGACGCAGTATATCCAGGCGGTCGGCTGGGCGATGGCCTCGGCAATCAGCAACGATTCAAAGATCGCCGCCGCCTGGATCGGCGACGGCTCGACCGCCGAGTCCGACTTCCATTCGGCGCTGGTCTTCGCCTCGACCTACAAGGCGCCGGTCGTGCTCAATGTCGTCAACAACCAGTGGGCGATTTCGACGTTCCAGGGCATCGCCCGCGGCGGCTCCGGCACGTTCGCCGCGCGCGGGCTCGGCTTCGGCATTCCGTCGCTGCGCGTCGACGGCAACGACTATCTCGCCGTCCACGCGGTGGCCAAATGGGCCGCGGAACGGGCGCGCAGCAATCTCGGGCCGACGCTGATCGAATACGTCACCTACCGCGTCGGCGCCCATTCGAGCTCCGACGACCCGTCCGCTTACCGGCCGAAGGCAGAGTCCGATGCCTGGCCGCTCGGCGACCCGATCGTCAGGCTGAAGAACCATCTCATCCAGCGCGGCGTCTGGTCGGATGAACGCCACGCCCAGGCCGAGGCGGAAATCCTCGACACGGTGATTTCGGCGCAGCGGGAGGCCGAGCGCCATGGCACGCTGCATGCCGGCGGCAAGCCCTCGGCCCGCGACATGTTCGAGGGCGTCTATGCCGAGATGCCGCCGCATCTCCGGCGCCAGCGCCAACAGGCCGGGGTCTGACCATGCCGCGGCGGACCATGATCGAGGCGATCCGCGACGCCATGGACGTGTCGATGGCGCGCGACGAACGCGTCATCGTGTTCGGCGAGGATGTCGGTTTCTTCGGCGGCGTTTTCCGCTGCACGCAAGGCCTGCAGGCGAAATACGGCAAGAGCCGCTGCTTCGATGCGCCGATCAGCGAATCCGGGATTGTCGGCGCGGCGATCGGCATGGCGGCCTACGGGCTGAAGCCTTGCGTCGAGGTGCAGTTTGCCGACTATGTTTATCCGGCCTATGACCAGATCGTCTCGGAGGCGGCGCGGCTGCGCTATCGATCGAACGGTGATTTCACCTGCCCGATCGTCGTGAGAATGCCGACCGGCGGCGGTATCTTCGGCGGCCAGACCCACAGCCAGAGCCCGGAGGCGCTGTTCACCCACGTCTCTGGGCTGAAAGTCGTGGTTCCGTCCAATCCGCACGACGCCAAGGGCCTGCTGATCGCGGCGATCGAGGATCCCGACCCGGTGATCTTCCTGGAACCGAAGCGGCTCTACAACGGCCCCTTCGATGGTCATCACGAGCGGCCGGTAACGCCATGGTCGAAACATGAGCTCGGCGAAGTCGCCGATGGCCATTACACCGTGCCGCTCGGCAAGGCGGTGATCCGGCGGCCGGGCGCTGCGGTCACCGTGCTTGCCTATGGCACGATGGTCTATGTCGCCCAGGCGGCCGCCGAGGAGACCGGCATCGATGCCGAGATCATCGATCTGAGGACGCTGCTGCCGCTGGATCTCGGGACGATCGTCGCCTCGGTCAACAAGACCGGGCGCTGTGTGATCGTGCATGAGGCGACGCTAACATCCGGCTTCGGCGCCGAACTTTCGGCGCTGGTGCAGGAGAACTGCTTCTACCATCTGGAAGCGCCGGTGGCGCGGGTCACCGGCTGGGACACGCCCTATCCACATGCGCAGGAGTGGGACTATTTTCCCGGTCCGGCCCGGCTAGGCCGCGCGCTCGTCGAAACGATAGAAGCCTAAGGGGGAAGACGATGGGCGAATATGTCATCAAGCTGCCCGATGTCGGCGAAGGCGTCGCCGAGGCCGAGCTCGTCGAATGGCAGGTCAAGGTCGGCGATCTCGTGCGCGAGGATGCAGTGCTTGCCGCTGTCATGACCGACAAGGCGACGGTCGAAATTCCTTCGCCCGTCGATGGCGAAATCGTCTGGTTGGGCGCCGAGATCGGCGACACGGTGGCGATCGGCTCACCGATTGTCAGGCTGAAGGTGGCGGGCGAGGGTAACGTCAAGCCGCCACGGGACGTTGAGGCGGGCGCCAAGCGTGCCCCCACCCCTGACCCCACCCCACAAGGGGGAGGGGGACGCGTCACGGCCGCCAAAGCCGATGCCCCGCCCCCCTCGCTCTCGCCTGAGCTTGCTCCAAGAAACGGGAACGCAGGTGTGGCGCGGACAGAATCCCCCTCCCCCTTGTGGGGAGGGGTTAGGGGTGGGGGTACTGCGACGTCCGGCGCGCCGCGCCCCGAGGGCGAAAAGCCACTGGCCTCGCCGGCCGTCCGCCTCAGGGCGAAAGAGGCCGGCATTGACCTTCGGCAGGTCCCGGGAACCGGCCCGGCCGGCCGCATCCAGCACGAGGACATCGACGCGTTCCTGGCACGCGGACCGCAGCTCGCGAAAGTCCTTGGCCTTGCCCGCAACGAGGCGGTCGAGGACATCAAGATAGTCGGGCTCAGGCGAAAGATCGCCGAGAAGATGACGCTGGCCAAGTCGCGCATCCCGCACATCACCTATGTCGAGGAGATCGACGTCACCGCGCTCGAGGATTTGCGCGCCGCGCTCAACAAGGAGAAGCGGCCGGGCGCGGACAGGCCGAAGCTGACGCTGCTGCCGTTCCTGATGCGGGCGATGGTCAAGGCAATCGCCGACCAACCCAATGTCAACGCGCTGTTCGACGATGAAGCCGGCATCGTCCACGAGCATGGCGGCATCCATATCGGCATCGCCGCGCAGACGCCTTCGGGGCTGATGGTGCCGGTGGTAAGACACGCCGAGGCGCGCGACATCTGGGATTGCGCAGCCGAGGTTGTCAGGCTGGCCGAAGCGGCAAAGTCCGGAACGGCGACGCGCGACGAGCTCTCGGGCTCGACCATCACCATCACCTCGCTCGGCGCCATGGGCGGCGTGGCGACGACACCCGTGATCAACCACCCGGAAGTGGCGATCATCGGCGTCAACAAGATGATGGTGCGGCCGGTATGGGATGGCACCCAGTTCATCCCGCGCAAGATGATGAACCTGTCCTCCAGCTTCGACCACCGCGTCGTCGACGGCTGGGACGCGGCGGTGTTCATCCAGCGGATCAAGGCGTTGCTGGAGACGCCGGCGCTGATTTTTGTGGATTGAGGTAATGAATAGAATGTTGCGGTGGTGCGGAACGATCGAGAGGCTGGAGGGACAGCGCCCCCCTCTGCCTTGCCAGGCATCTCCCCCACGAGGGGGGAGATTGGCAGTTTCCGCGCTCCGCCCGCTCCTGCGACGGCGGCGATTGGCGAAGGCGGAGGCGAGATCCAATCTCCCCCCTTGTGGGGGAGATGTCCGGCAGGACAGAGGGGGGCGCGAAGGATCGCCACGGAGCGCCCTTTTCCGAGCCGCTGCATGGGGCACGACATGAAGGAAATCTCCTGCAAGCTGCTGGTCATCGGCGCCGGTCCGGGTGGCTATGTCTGCGCCATCCGTGCCGGGCAGCTTGGCATCGACACGGTGATTGTCGAGGCCGGCAAGCCCGGCGGCACTTGCCTCAATGTCGGCTGCATCCCGTCCAAGGCGCTGATCCATGCGGCCGAGGAGTTCGAGAAGCTCTCGTACATGGCCGGCGGCAAAAGCGCGCTCGGCATTGCGATCGCCGCACCATCGCTTGATCTCGCCGCGACCATTGCCTGGAAAGACGGCATCGTTAGCCGGCTGAACAACGGTGTCGCCGGCCTGCTGAAGAAGGCGGGCGTGAAGACGGTGCATGGCTGGGCGACATTCCGCGACGGCAAGACCGTTGCCGTCGAGACCGAGATCGGCATGCAGGTGATCCGCGCCGAAACGGTGGTGATCGCAACCGGCTCGGCGCCGGTCGAGTTGCCATCGCTGCCGTTCGGCGGGCCGGTGATCTCTTCGACAGAAGCATTGGCACTGAGCGAAGTGCCGAAAAAGCTGGCGGTGGTCGGCGGCGGCTATATCGGGCTGGAACTCGGCATCGCCTTTGCCAAGCTGGGCGCCAAGGTGACCGTGGTCGAGGCGTTGCCGCGCGTGCTGGCGCAATACGATGCGGAACTGACCCGGCCGGTGGTGAAGCGGCTGGCCGAACTCGGCATCGAGGTGCTCGTGAACGCCAAGGCCAAGGGGCTGTCCACTAAGCGCGACGGGCTGCTGGTCGAGACGAATGGCGGCAAGAACGGCAAGATCGCTGCCGACAAGGTCCTGGTCACGGTCGGTCGGAAGCCGGTCACCGAAGGCTGGGGGTTGGAGCAGATCGACCTCGACATGGCCGGACCCTTCATCCGCATCGACGACCAGTGCCGCAGCTCGATGCGCGGTATCTTTGCCATTGGCGACGTCACCGGCGAGCCGATGCTGGCGCACCGGGCGATGGCGCAAGGCGAAATGGTCGCCGAGATCGTCGCCGGCCATAGGCGCAGCTGGGACAGACGAGCGATCCCGGCCGTCTGCTTCACCGATCCGGAGCTGGTCACCGCAGGCCTGTCGCCGGAGGAGGCCAAGACCCGTGGCGAGATCAAGGTCGGACTGTTTCCCTTCACCGCCAATGGCCGGGCGATGACGAAGTTGGGCGAGGACGGCTTCGTGCGGGTCGTTGCCCGCGCCGACAACCATCTGGTGCTCGGCATCCAGGCCGTCGGCCAGGGCGTGTCGGAACTGTCGACGGCGTTTGGGCTGGCGCTGGAGATGGGCGCGACGCTGGAGGACATTGCGGGCACCATCCATGCCCATCCGACACAGGGCGAGGGTTTTCAGGAGGCGGCGCTGAAGGCGCTGGGGCGGGCGGTGCATGTCTGAGGCAGGTGATCTCCCCCCTTGAGGGGGAAATGGCCGGCAGGCCAGAGGGGGTCGGTTCGACTGGATGCGACCTCCCTTGCGATAGATGGAGGTTAGCGCTTTACGCGAGGCGACCCCCTCTGTCGCCTTCGGCGACATCTCCCCCTCAAGGGGGAGATTACGCAGCTCACCCCGCAAGCCGGCTAACCATCTCGTGCTGCGCATAGGCGCGGCCGAAGCGGTTGGCTAGAAACGCATCGAGCGCGATGTCCTCCTGCTTGATGAAGCCCTTTGCCGGCAAGGTGCCGTCGGCCAGCATGTCGAGCACGGCGCAGATGGCGGACGCCGTGGTGATCTGGATGGCGCTGCGCACCGTTTCGCCGACACGCTTGGCGTAGATCTTGTTGGCGTAGGTCTCTTGCAGCAGGCGGCCATTCTTGCGGCCGCTGACGGTGACGAAGACGATAACCACGTCCTGCAGCGTCGCCGGCAGGGCGCTTTCGAAAATGTCCTTCAGCACGTCGCGGCGGTGGCGCAGGCCGAGGTCGTTGAGCAGCGCCTTCATGATCGCGGCGTGGCCGGGGTAGCGGATGGTGCGGTAGTTCAGAGTGCGCACTCTGCCCTTCAGCGTTTCGGCCAGCGTGCCGAGCCCGCCCGAGGTGTTGAATGCCTCGTAGGTGACGCCGTCGAGCGAGAACTCCTCGCGCTCCTCGAGCGGCGGCACCTCGATTAGCTCGCCTTCGACGATCGCCTCACAAGGCTCGCAATATTCGTTGATGACGCCGTCGGTGCTCCAGGTCAGATTGTAGTTCAGCGCATTCGACGGGTATTGCGGCAGCGCGCCGACCCGCATGCGCACGCTTTCCAGTGTGTCGAAGCGGCTGGCGAGATCGTTGGCGACGATCGAGATGAAGCCCGGCGCCAGGCCGCATTGCGGGATGAAGGCGCTGCTGCCGGAACGAGCCAGCTCCTTGACCCGCCTGGTGCTGACGACGTCCTCTGTCAGATCGAGATAATGCACGCCGGCGCTGGCCGCCGCCTCGGCGATGCGCGTGGTCAGATGGAAGGGCGCGGCGCTGAGCACCGCGAACTTGCCGGCCAGGGCGGCTTCGAGGGTGCCGGCGGCCTCGATGTCGAGTTCCAGCGTCTGGACTGTTTCAGGCAGTTCGGCCGCGCCGAGCTGCGCCGCCGAGCGGTCGACGAGCGTGACACGGTAGTCGCCCGTGGAA
Source organism: Mesorhizobium sp. M0119 (assembly GCF_040322615.1). Classification (NCBI taxonomy): domain Bacteria; kingdom Pseudomonadati; phylum Pseudomonadota; class Alphaproteobacteria; order Hyphomicrobiales; family Phyllobacteriaceae; genus Mesorhizobium; species Mesorhizobium sp. M0119. The sequence continues at coordinate 73,754 of NZ_JAMYTU010000012.1, read as the reverse complement.
GCCAGCATCTCGGCAATGGTCGAGCCCATCTTGCCGGCGCCGACGACGATGATTTCTTTCATGACCGGTCCCTCGCACCAACGTTAAATTTGATGGCTAGAATCGCAGCTTGCCTGTTGAAAGGAAGCGTGGAATTGTACTAAACGCAGTATCTCTTTGTGCAATATGCCGGTAAGGTTCGTCGAAATGCTCAGCGATGCCGACCAGGCTCTGCTTTCCCTGCTGCGCATCAATGCGCGCGCCTCGACCGCCGAACTGGCGCGGCGGCTCGGCGTCTCACGAACGACGGTGCAAAGCCGGATCGAGCGGCTGGAACAGCGCCGCATCATTGCCGGCTATGGCGTCCGGCTTTCACCGGACTACGAACAGGGACTGGTCAGGGCGCATGTCCTGCTCACCGTCACCCCCAAGCTTGCCGACAAGGTGGTGCGCAGCCTGCAGGCGCTGGCACCGGTTCGCACGCTGCACTCGGTCAGCGGCAATTTCGACATGATCGTCATCGTCGAGGCGCCGTCGATCAGGGATCTCGACACGCTCCTCGACCAGATCGGCGCCATGGACGGGGTCGAGCGGACGTCGTCGTCGATCATCCTGTCGACGCGGATCGACCGCTGAGCGGTGGAGCATAGTACCTAGCGCTCCTAGTCGACGTGCCGCTGCTGTGCAGAACCCTTTTTACGCGCCGGAGGGACAGCGCCCCCCTCTGTCCTGCCGGACATCTCCCGCACTTGGGGGGAGATCGGCAGCTTCGCTGACAGCGCCCCTCTTGCAAGGTTGGTGGTTGGCGAAATCAGTGATGATGGCCAATCTCCCTCTTGTGGGGGAGATGTCCGGCAGGACAGAGGGGGCGCGAAGAATCACCGAGCGTGGTGACTAAGCTGACACTCCTGTAGCAAAGCGCTGGATGAAAATCGCTGTGGCAGGCATAAGGGCGGTCACGCAAAGAGTTCTAGAGGAGGCCCCCTTGCCCAAGCAGTGTTTTGGAAAATCCCATGTGCCGTTGTCGCCGGCGGTCAGGGCCGGCGATTTCGTCTATGTCTCAGGCCAGGTACCGGTCGGCAGCGACGGGCTGGTGGTCAAGGGCGGCATCGCCGAACAGACCGAGCAGGTGCTGTCGAACGTCAAGGGGGCACTGGCGCTGGCCGGCTGTACCCTCGACGACGTGGTCAAGACGACGGTCTGGCTGGAGGACGCGCGCGATTTCGGCATTTTCAACACCGTCTATGCCAGGCATTTCCCGAAAGACCCGCCGGCGCGCACGACAGTGGAGTCGCGGCTGATGATCGACATCAAGATCGAGGTCGAGGCCGTTGCCTACAGGCCGGCCTGACGGGCAAGCGGAGACAGGCGCGATGCAATTCGATCTGCTGATAAAAGGCGGCCGCCTCATCGATCCGGCGTCCGGCCTCGACGCGCAACGCGATCTGGCGATTGCCGACGGCCGTATCGCCGCGATCGACGCCGAAATCCCCTTCGAACGTGCCGCGCGCGTCATCGACGCCACGGGCTCCATCGTCGCGCCGGGCCTGATCGACCTGCACAGCCATGTCTATTGGGGCGGCACCTCGCTCGGCGTCGATGCCGACCGGCTCGCCGCAAAGAGCGGCACCACCACCTTCATCGATGCCGGAAGTGCCGGCGCCGGCAATTTCCTCGGCTTTCGCCGCCACGTCATCGAGCGCTCGAAGGTCCGCATCCTGGCCTATGTGAACATTTCCTTTGCCGGCATTTTCGGCTTCTCGCAGACCGTGGCGGTCGGCGAGTGTAGCGACCTCCGGCTCTGCGAACCGCGGGAAACGGTGGCGGCGGCGCGCGAGCACGCGGACGTGGTTGTCGGCGTCAAGGTTCGCTCGGGTCGCCACGCCGGTGGCACCAGCGGCATCGCGCCGGTCGATCTCGCGCTCGAGGCCGCCGACAAAGCCGGCCTGCCGCTGATGGCGCATATAGACGAGCCGCCGCCCGGCCGCTCGGAAGTGCTGCCGCGGCTGCGCAAGGGCGACATCCTCACCCACTGCTTCCGGCCGTTTCCCAACGCGCCGGTCTTCGCCTCGGGGGCGGTGCGGCCAGACATGCGGCTGGCGCGCGAGCGCGGCGTCATCTTCGATATCGGCCACGGCATGGGCTCGTTCGATTTCGAAGTGGCCAAAGCGATGCTGAGCGAAGGACTGGCGCCGGACGTGATCAGCAGCGACGTGCATCTCTACTGTGTCGACGGGCCGGCCTTCGACATTCTGGTCTGCATGTCGAAACTGCTGGCGCTCGGCATGCCGCTTGTCGAGGTGCTGCGCGCCGCGACACAGCGGCCGGCCGAAGCGATCGCCAGGCCCGATCTCGGCAGGCTTGCGATTGGTGCGGTCGGCGACGTCGCGGTGCTGCGGCTGCGCCCGGGGCGCTTCACCTTTGTCGATTCGGTCGGCGCCTCGCTGGTCGCCGAGCAAAGGTTGGTCTCGGACGGCATCGTGGTCGGCGGCACCTGGTGGCCGAACGAGGCGGTGGACGATCTCGGCGAAACCGAGCGCTTCGAAGCCCATCCGCACGGCACGCATGTCGATGTTGTGAGCCGGCATTTCGGGCGTCGGTGATCTCCCCCCTTGAGGGGGAGATGTCGCCGAAGGCGACAGAGGGGGTCGGTTCGACCGGGGCTCGCCTTCCTGCAACGGATGGAGGTTGGCGCTCGACGCGCGGCGACCCCCTCTGGCCTGCCGGCCATCTCCCCCTCAAGGGGGGAGATCACAGCTTCGCACCGGCGCGCCATAGACCGGCGTCGGAATGCCTTCCATGCGCGCCTTGATCTGCAGCGCGACGTACTTCGAATAGAAGCGCGACAGCGCCAGATTGCCGCCGTGGAACCACAGCGCTTCCTGCGCCGTCGGCTTCCACATGTTGCGCAATTCGCCTTGCCACGGCCCGGGGTCGCCTTTCACGCCCGAGCCAATCCCCCAGCACGGCCCGACCTTGTCGGCGACTTCGCGCGAAACGATCGCCGCCACTGTCTCGTTCATCGAGAGATAGCCGGTGCAGGCGATGATTGCGTCGGCTGCCAGTTCGGTGCCGTCGTCGAAGAGGATGCCTGTCGGCGTCAGCGACTTGATCCCGACGCCGCTGCGGATGCCGATCTCGCCGTCGATGATCAGGTCGCAGGCGCCGACGTCGATGTAGAAGCCCGAGCCGGTGCGGTAGGCCTTCATCAGGAGCCCAGTCTCGTCGTCGCCGAAATCGATGGCGAAGCCGGCGCCGCGCAAGCGATCGTAGAAGGCCGCGTCGCGCGCTTTGATGATGTCGTAAAGCGCCCGCTGGCCTTGCGGCAGCAGCGCGAACGGGGTCGAGGCGACGATCATGTCGGCCTTCTCCGTGGTGATGCCGCGGGCCAGGGCCTTTTCCGAGAATATCTCGAAACCGATCTCCATCAGCGTGTCCGACTTGACCACCGTCGTCGGCGAGCGCTGGACCATGGTCACCTCGGCGCCGCTCTCCCAGAGGTCGACGCCGACGTCATGGCCGGAACTTGCCGCGCCGATGACTGCGACCTTTTTGCCGCGGAATTTCTCGCCGCTGGAATACTGGCTGGAATGCAGGATTTCGCCTTGGAAGACCTCGGCGCCCGGCAGGTCGATCGGCCTCGGCGGGCCGTAGGCGCCGGTCGCGAAGACGATGTGCCTGGGCTTCAGCGTGATGCGCTCGCCGGCGCGGTCGAGCTCGACCGTCCAGACCTTTTCGGTCTCGTCATAGGAGGCGCTCACGCATGGCGTGGAGGTCCAGTAGTTGAGCTCCATGACGCGCGTATACATCTCCAGCCAGTCGCCCATCTTGTCCTTGGGCGTGAACACCGGCCAGTTTTCCGGGAACGGGATGTAGGGCAGATGGTCGTACCAGACCGGGTCGTGCAGCACGAGCGTGCGATAGCGATTGCGCCAGGAGTCCCCGGCCTGGGCGTTCTTCTCGATGACGATGGCCGGCACGCCCAATTGCCTGAGTCGCGCCCCCAGCATGATGCCGCCCTGGCCGCCGCCGATGACCAGACAATAGGGCTGCCGGCTAACGCCGAGGTCACGCGCCTCGCGGCGCCTCGCCTCCAGCCAGGTTTCGCGCTCCGGATCGGCCTTGTGGCGGACGCCCAGAGGCCGCGCCGGGCCCTTGCGCTCCTCAAACCCCTTGAGATCGCTCATTGCCGTAAACAGCGTCCGGCATTTGCCGTCCCTGAGGCGCATGATGCCTTGCCCCCATGCCGATGACGTCTCGAAAGAAAACCAGGCTTCGATGGTGCCTTCGTCCGAAGTCGCTTCGCCGCTGAGCTGCCACTGGGCAGGCTTCGTGGTTGCCAGCGTCGCCGTCAGCATGTCGCGGATCGCGGCGCGGCCTTCCATCGTCTTGATGTTCCAGGTGAAGGTCAAAAGATCGCGCCAGTAGCAGTCCTCGACGAACAGGTTGATTGCGGCCTCGACGTCGCCCGCTTCGAGCGCCCTGGCAAAGGAACCGAGCCAGGTGGCAGCCTGTTTCGATGGTGCGATGTCGAGCATCTGTCTTCCCTAACTTCCAGAGACGGTGGCGCTGCCCTCATTCTTACCCTGTCCCGGTTCTTTGCGGGAGAGGGTGAGGGCAGCGCAAACGGTCCGGAAGCTAAGGGCGCAGCGTAAGGCTGAAGCGACTGCCGCTGCGGTCAGGCCCGCGCGCGGGCCTGATCCGAACCGCTATCCAGCCATGCAAGATCGGCCGGCGAAAGTGAGATGTCGAGCGCCTGGAGGCTGTCTTCAAGTTCATCGAGCGAGCGCGGCCCGATCAGCGGGACGGACGGGAAGGGCTGCGCCAGGACGTAGGCGAGCGCGACGTGGATCGGGCTCTTGCCCAACCGTTTGGCGAGCTCGATGGCGCGGTCGCGGCGGCCGAAATTCTTGTCCGAGTACCAGACGCGGACCAACTCCTCATTGTCGCGCCGGTCGCGGCCGGCGCGATCGGTGAAGAAGCCGCGGCCCTGGCTCGACCAGGCGAAATTCGGCATCTGCCGAGCGCTAAGCCAGGCCTTCCATTCATCGCTGGAGGAGGTGACGCAGCCTGCCCAGATCGGCTCCAGCATCTCGGCCAATGAGAAATTGTTGGAAAGCGCGCCGGGCTTCTGCTTGCCGCTGCGCTCGGCATAGGCAATCGCCTCGTCCATGCGTTCCATTGTCCAGTTCGAGCCGCCGAACGGACCGCGAATGCGGCCGGCCTTGACCTCGCGGTCCATCGCATCGACGAATTCGTCGACCGGCACGTCAGGATTGTCGCGATGCATGAAATAGACGTCGATATGGTCGGTCTGCAGCCGCTCGAGCGACTGGGTGAGCTGCTTGCCGATGACGTCGGGATAGCAGAGCGGCGAGTGCGCACCCTTGCCGATGACCACCGACTGCTCGCGCACGCCACGGTTCTTCAGCCATTGGCCGAGCAGCGTCTCGGTATAGCCGGAACCGTAGACGAAGGCGGTGTCGAACAGATTGCCGCCGGCCTCGAAATAGGCATCGAGCAGGATGGCGCCCGACGAAAAGGTGCGGAAATCCTCGAAGCCGAGCGCCAGGCACGAGGCGGGCCGCGGCAGGCCCGGAATGCTGCGCTTGGGGATGGCGGTCCCGCCGGAGCGCAACTTCCGTCCGGAGATGGTGTTGACGCGCTTTGCCGGTTTCTCGATGTCGTATTCGAGCCCGATTGCGGCTCGCCATTTATCGAGCACACGCAGATTGCCGAGACTGTCGGCCCAGCCCATGCCGGGCCAGGCGAACTCCTGCTTCCCGCCGAGAATGGCCTCGCCGGCGGCGTCGACCTCGAACGCGTAAAGCCAGCCGTCCTCCTTGACCTCGACCACCTCGGTGTCACCCGGACGGATGATGCGGATTTCGCCGGTGCCGCCTTGCTGGCCGCCGGCAAACCAGAAATCCGCGACCTCGATGCGGCCCTTGCTGCCGAGAATACGCAAGACATTGTCCTGCGCGAGCGAGATGCTGCAGGACACTTCCGCGACGATGCCGCCCGGAAAATGCAACAGCGCCGACGCCCATTCGTCGACGCCGGATTGGCCGAAATGCGCAGCGCCGACCACTTTGTCCGGCTCGGCGAAGGGCTTTCCCGCCGCGGCGCCGGCAATCAGCCGCGCCATCGAGACGGGATAGCCGCCGACATCGAGAATGCCGCCGCCGGCGAGATCCTTGGCGTAGAGACGGTGCTCCGGCATGAAGCTCGGCATGGCGAAGCCGAAGCTGGATTTGATCACCTTGATGTCGCCGATCGCACCGGCCTTGACCAACTCGACCAGCTTGGCCGTCTGCGGATGCAGCCGGTACATGAAGGCTTCGCCGAGAAAGGTGCCGGCCTTGCGCGCGGCATGGATCATGGCGTCGGCCTCGAATGCGGTCAGGCCAAGCGGCTTTTCGCAAAGCACATGCTTTCCGGCCTCGGCTGCCTTGATCGCCCATTCGGCATGGCTCGGATGCGGCGTCGAAATATAGATCGCGTCGACATCCGGATCGCCAAGCAAAGCCTCGTAGCCGTCGAGGATGCGGGCGCCGGGGAAAGCCTCGGTGAGCCCGGCCTTGCCGGGATTGCGCGCCCCTAAGGCGACCAATGTGCCGGTGCGCGAATGGGCGACGCCGCCGGCAAAGGCCTTGGCGATGTTGCCGGGCCCGAGAATGCCCCAGCGAACTTTTTCTGGTTTGGACGTCATGTCAAATCTCCGTGGGGTGGCCGCGAGCAATCGCGATCGGACAAAAGAAAGATGGGTTAGCGAATGCGTGCGCCGGTGGCGTCGAAGAGAAGCGAGCGGTCGGCCTTGATCGACACCACCAGGTCGTCGCCGTTCGCGCGATGCCGCGAGGCCTCGCGCTCGATGATCAGTTCCTCGCGCCCGCCCCCGGTTCCGGAATTGGCATAGACATAGCTCACCGATCCCAAGTGCTCGGCGACGTCGGCCTTGAGGGTAAGGTCGCAATCGCCCTGGCCGGCGTCGAAGAAATGCTCCGGCCGCACGCCAAGCACGACATCGCCGCCTATCCCAGGCAAGGCATCCGAAAGCGGCTTGCGCAGTCGCGCGCCGCGATGGTTGACCAGTTCGACGACCGCTGCGCCGTTGGCGGCGCCAACCAATTTCGCCGCCAGGAAGTTCATCTTCGGCGAGCCGACGAAGCCGGCAACGAAGCGGTTGGCGGGGTCGTCGTAGAGGTCGAGCGGCGCGCCGATCTGCTCGATATTGCCGGCGTTGAGCACGACGATCCTGTCGGCCAGCGTCATCGCCTCGGTCTGGTCGTGCGTCACATAGACCATGGTAACGCCAAGCTCCTTATGAAGGCGCGATATCTCGACGCGCATCTGCACCCTGAGCTCGGCGTCGAGATTGCTGAGCGGTTCGTCGAACAGGAACACTTGCGGCTCACGCACGATGGCACGGCCGATGGCGACGCGCTGGCGCTGGCCGCCCGACAATTGCCGCGGCCGCCGCTTCATCAGCTCGGCGATGCGCAGGATTTCGGAAGCCCGCTTTACCCGCCGCTCGGTATCTGCCTTGGGGTTGCCGGTCATTCTCAGGCCGAAGCTCAGATTCTGCTCGACCGTCATGTGCGGATAGAGCGCGTAGGACTGGAACACCATGGCGATGCCGCGATCGGCCGCCTCGACGTCGTTCACCACTTTGCCGCCAATGGCGATCTCGCCGTCGCTGATGTCCTCGAGCCCGGCGATCATCCGGAGCAGCGTGGACTTGCCGCAGCCGGAAGGGCCGACGAAGACGACGAATTCGCCGTCATCGATGTCGATATTGGCGCCGTGGACGATTTCGAAGACGCCGAAGCGCTTGATGACGTTTTTGAGTGTGACTGCCGCCATGGTGATCCTTACTTGATGGCGCCGGCAGCGATACCGGCAACGAAATGGCGCTGCAGAAGCACGAACACGACGAGCATTGGCGCCGTCAGCATCACCGCGCCCGCCATGATGCCGCCCCAGGACACCTTGGTGAGACCGATCAGCGTGCCGAGCGCCACGGGCGCGGTCATTGCGCCCGGCTTGGAATTGATCAGCAGCGGCCAGAGATAGTTGTTCCAGGAGGCAAGGAAGAGGATGATGGCGAGCGCCGCCAGCATCGGCCGCGCCAGAGGCAGGGCGACGAACAGGAATATCCGCCATTCCTTGACGCCCTCGACCTTGGCGGCGTCGAACAGCTCGTGCGGCATCATCGAAAAACTCTGCCGCATGAACAGCACGCCCAGCGAATTGAACAGCGGCGGCACGATCAGCGCTACCCAGGTGTTGGCGAGCTTAAAGTCGCGCGCCACCATGATGAATTGCGGGATCAGCACGACCGCATAGGGCAGCGTGATGGTGCCGAAGATGATGGCGACGACCATGCCCTTGCCGAAGAAGTTGTAACGCGCCAGCGCCCAGCCGGCCATCGAGGTTAGCATCACCGACAGGAAGGTATAGGTCACCGCCACCGAGACGGAGATGCCGATGGCGCCGATGAAATTGGTGCCGCGCTGCAGATTGCCGACATTGTCGAGGAAGTTGCCATGCGGCAAAAGCTCGATGTCGGGGCTGAAGATGCCGTTGTCGGGCATCGTGGAAAAGACCACCATCATCCACAGCGGAAACAGCCAGACCAGCGCCAGCGGCGTCAGGAAGAGATGCAGTGCGATGCTGCGGCCCAATCTGGCCTGGGAACGGCTGACCCGGGAATGGCCTATTGGGGAACGCGAGGTCATTTCGGTTCCCTCGTCAGCCATATCTGTACCAGCGAAATGGCGATCGCCAGCCCGGCCATGGTGTAGGCGATGGCCGAAGCGTAGCCGAAATTGAGCGACCGGAAGCCCTGGCGGTAAAGCAGCAGCCCGAGCGTTTCGGTGCCGCCGCCCGGCCCGCCGCGCTCGGTGATCAGGAAGGGCTCGGTGAACAGCTGCATGGTGCCGATGATCGACAGCACGGCGCAGAACACGATGATCGGCTTGAGCAGCGGCAGCGTGATGTAGAAGAACTGTTTGACCTTGCTGACCCGGTCCAGGGTCGCCGCCTCGTAAACATCCTCGGGAATCGACTGCAGGCCGGCGAGCAGGATGATGGCGTTGTAGCCGGCCCAGCGCCACGTCACCGCCATCATGATCACCGCCATCGCCGGGGTGACGTTGGTAAACCAGTCGACACTGGGCAGGCCGATGCTGTTCAGCAATTTGTTGATGATGCCGTAGTCGAGATTGAACATCAGCCGGAAAACCGCCGAATAGGCGACTTCGCCGACCACGACCGGCGCGAAGAAGGCAAAGCGGAAAAGGCCACGCGCCTTGAGCAGCGGCGAGTTCAAAAGCACCGCCATCACAATCGCCAGCGAAATCATCACCGGCACCTGGATGACAAGGATAAGCAATGTGTTCTTCAAGGCATTGAAGAAGGCCGGATCGCCGATCAGCCGGCCCCAGTTGAAGGTCGGCGCAAACCGCCACGGCACGGTGCGCGTCGCCTGGAACGAGATCAGGAAGGAATCGATGATCGGCCACAGCCAGAAGATCGAGAAGATCAGCAGATAAGGCGCGAGAAAGCGATACGCCGTGGCGTTCTGGTAGCGCATCGTTTTCCTCCTTTCTGCTTTTCAAGTCTCTTGCCTTCTCCCCTTGTGGGAGAAGGTGGGTCGGCGCGTAGCGCCGAGACGGTTGAGGGGTGATGGCCGGAGTGCCGCCGGCGCCAAGCTGGAGCACCCCTCATCCGTCGCCTTCGGCGACCCCTTCTCCCACAAGGGGAGAAGGGGAGCCGTGCGCTCGGAGCCGCCTCCTTCAGATCACGACTTGACCGGCAGGCCGGTCGCCGCGGCGATCTGGCTTGCGGCATCGTCGAGCGCTGCCTTGGCGTCGGGATAGCCGCCGGCCAGATATTTGGTCTGCACCGCGCGGATGATGATTTCGGCGTCGCTCTGGAACGGCGTGCCGCGGCTGGGTACGACCTTCGGCAAGGTGCCGAGGATGTCCTTCCACACGGCTTGGCCGCCCCAATAGGGCAGGCCTTCGGAGACATAAGGGTCGTTGAGCGCCGAAATCAGCGACGGCACCAGGCCGAAGCCTTTCAGCATGGTGATCTGGCCTTCATTCGTCGCAAGCGTGTATTTCAGATAGGCGTAGGCGGCTTCCTTGTTCTTCGACACCGAGGTGATGGCGAGCGAGGAGCCGCCGAGATTGGCGGCGCGCGGACCGTCGGCGGTCAGGCTCGGCATCAAATAGACGCCCCATTTGCCTGCCCCATCGGGCGATTCGGTGCGCACGGTGCCTTCATACCAGCCGCCATACATCTGCGTGGCGACCTTGCCGGCGGTGTTGTTGGTGATCTTGGTGCTCCAGTCGGCAGAGGAAATGATGCCGGCGTCCTTCATCTCCTTGATCTTGGTCATGGCATCGACGCATTTGGGCTGGTTGACGGTGATCGATTGCCCGTCGGCGGAGAAGTAGGCGCAGCCCTGCTCGTTGGAGATCATGCGGAAGAATTCGGAATCGCCGTTGAAATCGGCGTTGGTCATCGTGACGCCGGGATTGGCGGCCTGGATCTTCTTGGCGGCGGCGATGAAATCGTCCCAGGTCTTGATCGAGGACGGATCGACGCCGGCCTTCTCGTAGAAGTCGCGGCGGTAGAACATCGCCACCGGGCCGGAATCCCACGGCATCGCATAGGCCTTGTCGTCAACCTCGAGCTCGGTGCGCTTGAAGTCGGGGAATTTTGCCTGGTCTTCCGCGGTGTAGCCGAGCGTGTGCAGGTCGACGAAGCAATCCGGGAACTGGCTCCAGTAGTTTTCCGCTTCGCCGTTCTCGATCGTCACGATGTCCGGCAGCCCCTCGCCGCCGGCGGCACAGCCGGCGATCGACTTGTCGTAGGTCGGCTGGTTGCCGAGGTCCTCGACCGTGACCTTGATGTCGGGAAACTGCTTGTTGAAGCCCGCTATGGTGGCCTTCAGCGACGAAGCGGCGATATTCCAGCTCCAGATCGTGATTTCACCGGACTGCGCAAAGGCCGGGCTGGAGCCCAAGGCAAGCGCGAGCGCGGCGCAGGTCAATTTTATGCGCATCGAAATCCTCCCATTTCAGTTGCTCTCTGTTTGCGAGCGTGGCTAGACTAGGCCTCGGGAACGCCTTGTCCGCGACAAAGGGAATAAGAAATGAGCGGAAAGTAAGATGCCGGAAAGGCCGTTTTACCAGCCCGGCGCCAGCAGCGTGGAGGGCCTGCCGCTGCTGCTGCAGATGTTCCACACCCAGCCCCTGGTGATGCTCAAGCCACATTGGCACGCCCAGGTTGAGGTGAATTTCATCGTGCGCGGCGCCGTGCACTACCGCATGGACGGACACGGGCTTTCCCTCTCTGCGGGCGACATGTGCCTGTTCTGGGGCGGCCTGCCGCACCAGATGGACGAAGCCTCCGACGATGCCATCTATGCCGGCGCGCATCTGCCGCTGGTGCATTTCTTCCGGCTGCATTTGCCCGTCGATGTCCGCAACAGGCTGATGACGGGGGCGACGCTGGTGACCGACGCCACCGACCGGTCGGACGACCACAATTTCGAACGCTGGAACCGCTATGCCCGCTCCGGCGACCCGGTCAAGGCCGAGCATGCCGTCAACGAGCTTTTGCTGCGGCTGGAGCGGGTGCGCTTCGAGCCTTACCGGCTCGTGCCCGAAACCCCGGTCGAACAGGCGATAGGCAGTCCCTTCGATCAGCAATCGTTGCGCAATGTCGGGCGCATGTGCGACTTCATCGCCGAGAATTTCCTCTACGAGATCGATTGCGTCGACATCGCCGCGGCGGCCGACATCCATCCCAAGTACGCCATGAGCATCTTCAAGAAATCGACCGGCATGACGCTCAACGAATATGTGAATTTGCTGCGCCTCAGCTACGCGCAGGCGCTGCTGATGCATCAGGACGCCAATGTGCTGCGCGTCGCCATGGAATCGGGCTTCGGTTCGCTCAGCGCCTTCAACAAGTCATTCCGCAAGCTTGCCGGCATGTCGCCGTCGGATTTCCGCAGGGGCGTGGCGGGCGCCAGGTGACGGCTGGATTTAGCCCAAAGTAGCCAGGCTTCTCGGCAAGCGGTTCATCGGCGACGGCCCGTTGCCGATGATCAGGAACTGGTCCTCGAGATTGAAGCTGGCGAGACCGTCGATGTAGAGCGGGATCTCGAATGCCAGCACCATGCCGGCTTCGATCACGACATCGCTGTCGGCCGAGATGAATGGCCATTGCTCCGAAAATACGGAATGGCCGACGCTGTGGCCGAAATGGCCGCGGCGATAGGAACGCAGGCCCTGGCGCGCCAGGCTTTCGCTGGCGGCGCGATGCACGGCGGCGAGCGGCTTTCCGGGCATGAGCGCGGCAAGCCCGTCGGCGAAGGCGCGTTCGGCTATCGCATGCAATTCGGCCTGTTCGGGCGACGGTGGCCCGAAGGTGAAATTCCGCGACATGTCGGAGGCATAGCCGTTCACGCTGCAGACCATGTCGGCCTTGAGCGGATCGCCGGCGGCGGCGACCGCATCGGCGCTTTTGGGGCGAGCGCCCAGCGTGACGTATTCCGCCGTCGAGATTTGCTGCGACGACCCGGAGGCTGCATCGGCGACGCCTTGCCGGTAGAGCGCGACCAGCTCAGACTGACGCATGCCGGTCGCTGCATGCTGCTGCAGCCGCGACAGGCCGGCTTCCGACAGGACGATGCCCCGCTGCAGAAGGTCGATCTCGCTCTGCGATTTGATTGCCTGCAGCCTGTCGAGGATCTGCGAGCCGTTGACCAGGGCAGTCCCCGTCAACATCGCCTGCATCGCGGAAAAATCGCTGGCCGGGACAAAATCCAGCTCGATGCCGAGCGTTGCACGCTCCAGCCCGAATTCGGCGAGGATCATTTTCAGCTCGCGGACGGAGCGGGCAAGCTCGAAGGTCGCCGGACGTGAAAAACCGGGCGCGCGGCCAACCAGGCCCGCCTCGATGCGCTGCGCAATGGGCCGGTCGGCCGTCGCCGGCTCAAGCGACGCCGATTCGATCCAGATCGGATGCGTGCGCAGGACGGCATCGGGCGCCGCCGCGCGCAGCTGGGCAGCCTGGAAATCCGCCACCACGACGCCGATCGGCAGGTCGCCGCGCTTGGGGATGACGACGAAGCCGGCGCCGGCGCGCCGGAACAGGCCGGCCGGGCCGATCCAGGCGCCGGTGGCATACTGGAACGCCTCGGGCTCGCAAAGCACCAGCGCCTCGATGCCGGCGCGCTGCATCAGGTCTGTTGCGCGCTCGCGGTCGACAAAGCCGGTCATGGGTTCCCTCCAGTGCGATCGAATTCGATGCCGACGCGGCGGCATTTGGCCTCAGCGTAGCTTCAGTGCCGCGGTGGAGCAGCTTTTTTCTGGAAGCGCTGTTCACCTTGAGAGTTCGACGCCAGGACGGGAAACGAAAAAGCCGCGGCGAACCGCGGCTTTTCAACGCGACAATTGTCGGCTTCGAAAGCTTATTCGGTTTCGTCGGAAGTGTCGTCGGCAGTGTCTGCCGCGTCTTTCGCGGCCTTCCTATCCAGCGCTGCCTGCAAGGCCAGCGTAGCCCGCGGTGAGGCCGGTGTCGTTGCAACGACCGCCATTGCATGAGCAACTCCGGTCGTCGACTTGTCCTTGGCTGCGGCGGAGGTGGCGGCTCCGTGTCCCTGCGAGCCGGCCCCGGCCGAGTTTCCGCCGTTACCGTTGCTGCCGCCATTGCCGTTGCCATTGCCATTGCCGCCGGGAGCAGCGAGGACCGGAGACGCGACAAGGGTGAGAGCGGCTACAGTCGCGAACAAACAGGTGCGCGTTTTCATAGTTCCTCCTTCGAGTCGCCCTCCCGCCAGGATGGGTTCCAGATGAAAAGCGTCAGGACTTTCCAGAGTGGAAGCCCGCTATCTAACAAGCTTTGTCCAAACACAGCATTCTGCAAGACGGACCTTGGTCCGGGATCGACGCGCAAAAGTCTGAAATCCCAGGAGCTTACTTCCCGCAAGGAGACGCGTGCTGGTCAAGGTGGCAAAGCGACAGACTCGCTTCGCCTAAGCAGCCAAAGCTGGCGTACGATCCCACGGGGGCGAGGTGATCGGGCTATGTCGGCCATTTTAGCAGGCTTGAAATCGCCGCGACCTCAACCGCCCAAATGCGAAAAAGCCGCGGCGAACCGCGGCTTTTCGATGCTTGATTTCCCTTGAGAGAAATTGGAGCGGGTGAAGCGATTCGAACGCTCGACCCCAACCTTGGCAAGGTTGTGCTCTACCCCTGAGCTACACCCGCTCGCGCGGCTTTTGGGCCGCAAGCCGCGCCTATATGGCTGAAGAGCGCGGCGATTGCAACAGGGAATTCGCAGGCTTTTTGCTTCGCCGGCAATGCGGACAAGCCATCCTGCGAGACGTCGCAAGGCAATCGCCCCCGCGTTGCGCGACGGGCTTGTCTTGGCCGCATCATTGGCCGTAAACGGCGTTAGCCGAACAAGCCGTTGAAAGCGGGCCATCAGAAGAAAGACCGATGCCGACGACCGAAGCCGAACTTTTCACCTTTCTTGCCGGACTCGGGATCGAGGTATCGACCCGGCGCCATCCGCCGCTGTTCACGGTCGCCGATTCGCAGGCGCTGCGCGGCGAGATTGCCGGCGGCCACACCAAGAACCTGTTCCTCAAGGACAAGAAGGACAATTTCTTCCTGGTCAGCGTCGACGAGGAGGCGGTGGTCGATCTCAAGCAGATCCACCATCTGATCGGCGCTGCGGGCCGCGTATCTTTCGGCCGGCCGGAGATGCTGATGGAGCTTCTCGGCGTCGTCCCGGGCGCGGTCACGGTGTTCGGGCTGATCAACGATACCGAGCAAAGGGTCAAGGTCGTTTTGGACGAGGAGCTGATGGGCCATGCGGTGGTCAATGCCCACCCGCTGACCAACGAAGCGACGACGTCCATCGCTGCCGCGGACTTGGTCAAATTCGTCGAGGCAACCGGACATGATGTTGTTATCTTGAAAGTCTCGGCATGATCGCCACATGGGTGACTGAAACCGGGTTCTAAAGAAGGATGTTGCGCCCGTCCCTTGGCCGGCGGCGCGACTGAAAGGC
Organism: Mesorhizobium sp. M0119; assembly: GCF_040322615.1. Classification (NCBI taxonomy): domain Bacteria; kingdom Pseudomonadati; phylum Pseudomonadota; class Alphaproteobacteria; order Hyphomicrobiales; family Phyllobacteriaceae; genus Mesorhizobium; species Mesorhizobium sp. M0119. The sequence goes on along the minus strand of NZ_JAMYTU010000012.1, from coordinate 58,673 downwards.
GATGAGATGAGCGATAGCAACCCCTTTGGCGGCCCATTTGGCAGCAATGGCGGCCAGTATGCCACCACTGTGCAATATGGCGGCACCGATGCCGCGCGTGAGAAGGTCGCGCTTGCGGAGGCGCCGGCCGACGTCATCAAGGACACAACGACCGCTGGATTTGCCGCCGACGTGATCCAGGAATCGCGCCGCCAACCGGTGCTGGTCGATTTCTGGGCGCCATGGTGCGGCCCCTGCAAGCAATTGACGCCGCTGCTGGAGAAGGCGGTGAAAGCCGCCGGCGGCAAGGTCAGGCTGGTCAAGATGAACATCGACGACCATCCATCGATCGCAGGCCAGCTTGGCATCCAGTCGATACCGGCGGTCATTGCCTTCAAGGACGGCCAGCCGGTCGACGGCTTCATGGGCGCCATTCCCGAGAGCCAGATCACGCAATTCATCCAGAAGGTCGGCGGCAAGAACGGTGGCGCGCCGCAAGTGACCGAAGCGCTGGCCGCGGCTGCCGAGGCGCGCGACGCCGGGGATGTGCAGACAGCGGCCGACATTTACGATGCCATCCTGGAACAGGCGCCGGAAACGATCGAGGCGATCGCCGGCTTGGGCGATCTGCTGTTTGAGGCCGGCGATGCCGAAGGTGCCGAGGCGGTGCTGGCGCGGGCGCCGGAAGCGAAGAAGGATGCGCCCCAGCTCGCCGCGCTGCGCGCCAAGATGGCGCTCGCAGCACAAGCCGCGGCACTCGGCAATCCGGCGGAATTGGAACGGCGGCTGGCCGAAAATCCCGGGGATCACCAGGCACGGTTCGAGCTTGCCATGATCCAGAACGCCAAGGGTGATCGCATGGCGGCGGCCGACAATCTGCTGGCGATCATCAAGGCCGACCGCTCGTGGAACGACGACGGCGCCAGAACCCAGTTGCTGCAGCTCTTCGAGGCATGGGGCATGACCGACGAAGCAACCCTGTCGGCACGGCGCAAACTGTCGTCGCTGCTGTTTTCCTGAGCCGGCGCAGACTGTTTTGTCGCGCGGGCTTGCGGTGGGCGGCGGCTGCGCCAGATTAGGTTTCCGGACGGCGTTCGATTTCAGGTTTCCGGTGTTGCGCCTTGTGCCGGCCAGGAGGAGACGGATTTGGTGCGCTTCCTGACAAAGCGATCGGAGGATTGAGGTGCAGGCGGGAAACGCGCATTACCGGCTCGCTGCGGACTTGCCGTCGACCATGCCGATCTTTCCGCTTGAGGGCGCATTGCTGCTGCCTGGAGGCCGCATGCCGCTCAACATCTTCGAGCCGCGCTATCTGCAGATGGTCGACGAGGCGATTGCCGGGCCGCGGCTGATCGGCATGATCCAGCCCAGCCTCGACGGCGCGCTGCGTCCAGACGGCGAGCCGGGGCTCTGCAATGTCGGCTGTGCCGGGCGCATCATTGCGCTGTCCGAGAGCGGCGACGGCCGTTACCTGATTTCGCTGCAGGGCGTGTGCCGGTTCCGCATTGTCCAGGAACTCACGGTCAAGACGCCGTTCCGCCAGTGCCGGTTGGCACCCTTTCTCACCGATCTCGACGACGACCAGGCAGAAGCCGAGATCGACCGGCCGGCGCTGCTCAAAGCGTTTCGCGCCTATCTGCAGGCCAACGATCTGGAGGCCGACTGGGAAAGCGTCAGCCGCGCCGAAAACGCCATGCTGGTCAACGCGCTGTCGATGATGGCGCCTTACGGGCCGGCCGAGAAACAGGCGCTGCTCGAAGCGGCCGATCTGAAGACACGCGCCGAAACGCTGATCGCCATCACCGAAATGGCGCTGGCGCGCGACAATGAGGATTTCGGTTCGAGTTTGCAGTAGGTTGGCCCTCCTTCTCCCACAAGGGGAGAAGGACGTCCGCGCTCGAAACCTTAACCGATTGCCTTGTGGAAGGATGGATCGAATGGCGGATGGACGTGACGGGAACAGGACTGTCGATCCCAAGCTGCTGGAACTGCTGGCCTGCCCGCTGACCAAGGGGCCGCTTGCCTGGGATCCGGAGCGCGGCGAGCTTATCTCGCGGGTGGCAAAGCTTGCCTATCCGGTGCGGGACGGCATTCCGATCATGCTGCCCTCGGAGGCGCGTGTCATCGCCATAGATGATGCCATGCCACCGCCGCCGCGCCTGGGTGGCTCGGGATAAGGCCGGTCTGTAGCGATCTTTCGCACCCCCCTCTGTCCCGCCGGCATCAAAGTTCAGCACCGCAGCAGCGCTCTGACGAAGGATGAGGCCTATTGAAAATTGCGCCCCTTGGGCATGACCTTCTCTGCCTTTCCCAATAGTTCCGTTTGCGCGATGCTGCCCGGCGGAACCTCGTTCGCACTGCTCGAAGGCTCGTCCGCAGGTCTTGCCTCTTCCAGCAGCACCGACAGCCACGGCGTCAGATCCTCGACCTTCTCGGCGACGATATGGATGACGTCCGATTCCGATTGCAGCTTGCCGGTGACGCGGATGAGACGCGCGCCCATGACGATGGGGCGGAAGCGGTCGAAAGTCCTTTCCCAGAAAATGATGTTGGCGACCGCATTCTCGTCTTCCAGCGTCAGGAAAATCGCCTTGCCATTGCCCGGCCGCTGCCGCACCAGCACGAGGCCGGCGACCGAAACGCGCCGGCCGTCCCGCACCTGGCCGAGGCGCGCATTGGGCGTAACGCCGGACCGATCGAGCCTTTGACGCAGGAAGGCGACCGGGTGCGCCTTCAGCGACAGGCCGAGCGAGCGGTAATCGTGGACGACGTGCTCGCCGAGCGGCATTGTCGGGAGCCTGGTTTCTGGCTCGAGATCGCGCAAGCGGATCGCCGGCTGGTCGAACAGCGGCAGCTTTTCGGCGGCACTCTTGCCGTCGAGCGCGCGGACCGCCCACAGAGCGTCGCGACGGTTCAATCCAAGCGAGCGGAAAGCATCGGCCTGCGCCAGTTTCTCGATCTCGTCGACGTTGAGGCCCGAGCGCAGCCAGACGTCGCGTACGGATGCATAGCCGGCGCCGCGCCTCGACACAAACGCTTCCATGCGCTCCTTCGACAGGCCCTTGACCTGGCGAAAGCCAAGCCGGACGGCATGGCTGGTCCGGATGACGCCGCGCATCTGGGCATGGCGATCAAGGATACGATCCGGATCGAAAGGCGATTGCTCCAAGGCGCAATCCCAGCCGGAAAAATTGACGTCGACCTCGCGGATCTCGACGCCGTGGTCATGCGCGTCGCGGACAAGCTGGGCCGGCTGGTAAAATCCCATCGGCTGGGAATTCAGGATCGCGGCGCAGAACACGTCGGGATAGAAGGTCTTGAACCAGCAGGAGGCATAGACCAGCAGGGCGAAGGAGGCGGCGTGGCTTTCGGGAAAGCCATACTCGCCAAAACCCTCGATCTGCTTGAAGCAGCGTTCGGCGAAGTCTTTTTCGTAGCCCTTGGCGACCATGCCGTCGACCATTCTCTTGCGATAATTGCCGATGGTGCCAGTGCGCTTGAATGTCGCCATGGCGCGGCGCAGTTCATCGGCCTCGCCCGGCCTGAAGCCGCCGGCGACGATGGCGATCTTCATCGCCTGCTCCTGGAACAACGGCACGCCCAGCGTCCTGCCGAGTATTTTTTCCAGTTCCGGCTTGGGATATTCGGGTTTTTCCTTGCCTTGCCGGCGGCGCAGATAGGGGTGGACCATGTCGCCCTGGATCGGGCCGGGCCGCACGATCGCCACCTCGATGACGAGGTCGTAAAAGCTTTTCGGCCGCAGCCGCGGCAGCATCGACATCTGCGCGCGGGATTCGATCTGGAAGACGCCGATCGTGTCGGCGCGGCAGATCATGTCGTAGACATGTTTGTCCTCGGCCGGCAGAGTGGCCAGCACATAAGGCCGGCCATACGCGTCCCGCGCCTCCGGATAATGATCCTGGAGCAGGGTGAAGGCGCGCTGCAGGCAGGTCAGCATGCCGAGCGCCAGCACGTCCACTTTAAGGATTTTCACCGCGTCGAGGTCGTCCTTGTCCCACTCGACCATCTTGCGCTCGTCCATCGCCGTCTTGACGATGGGCACGATCTCGTCGAGTCGGTCCCTGGTGATGACGAAACCGCCGACATGTTGCGACAAATGACGGGGAAAGCCCATGATCTCGTTGGCGCATTCGATCACATGCCTTGTCGATGGATCGGTCTGATCGAGGCCGCCGGCCTTTGTCTCCTTTTCGCCGAGCTCCGAGGTTGACCAGCCCCAGATCGAGCTGGACAGTGCGCTCCGGACGTCGTCCGACAGGCCCATCGCCTTGGCCACTTCGCGCATCGCCGAGCGGCCTCGGTAGCTGACGACGGCGGCGGCCAGCGCGGTGCGCTTGGTGCTGTATTTGGAATAGATGTACTGGATGACCTCCTCGCGCTTTTCATGCTCGAAATCGACGTCGATGTCGGGCGGCTCGTTTCTTTCCTCGGAAATGAAGCGCTCGAAAAGCGTGTCGATCTTGTCCGGGCCGACTTCGGTGATGCCGATGCAGAAGCAGACGATCGAGTTGGCGGCAGAGCCGCGCCCCTGGCAGAGAATGTTCTGGCTGCGGGCGAATTTGACAATGTCGTAGACGGTCAGGAAATAGCGCGCGTAGTTCAGGCGTTCGATCAGAGCGAGCTCCTCCTCGATGCGCTGCGTTACAAAAGCCGGCACGCCCGAGGGGTAGCGGATGACGGCTCCCTCCTTGGCCAGCCTTTCCAGTTCGGCCTGCGGCCCGAGGCCCGATTCCGTCGGCTCATCGGGATAGTTGTATTGCAGGTCACTGAGCGAGAAGGTCAGCTCGCCGGCAAAACGCAGCGTTTCCGCCAGCGCTTGCGGATGCCTGCGGAAAAGCCGTGCCATCTCCAGCGGCAGCTTTAAGTGGCGCTCGGCATTGGCCGCCAGTTCCAGCCCCACCTCGGCGACGGGCACATTGAGGTGGATCGCCGTCAGCACGTCCTGCAGCGGGCGCCGTTCCGACGTATGGTAGAGAACATCGTTGGTCGCCATCAGCGGGATGCCGGCCAGCTCCGCCATCGCCGCGGCCTGCTCGATACGGAAGCGGTCGTTGCCGCGGTAATCCGGCGAAACCGCAAGCCGCAGGTTTTCACCGAAACGATCCTTCAGCCGGCTAAGCAGTGCGAGGCTGGTTTCCGCGTCCGCCGATAGATCCGGCAGGATGGCCAGCGACAGGAGATCGCCCCATTCGAGAAGATCGCTCTGTTTGAGGAGCGTCGCCCCTTTTTCGTTTTCGTCACGCAAATTGGCCTGTGTCAGCATGCGGCAGAGATGCCCCCAGCCCTTGCGGGCCTGCGGGTAGGCGAGGATGTCCGGCGTGCCGTCGCAAAAAACCAGGCGGCAGCCGGGATGATAGGAAACACCCTCCACTTTGGCCTGCTGCCAGGCGCGCACCACGCCCGCCACCGTGTTGCGGTCGGCGAGCCCGATCGCCGAAAACCCTAGGAATTTTGCCGCGACCACCAGCTCCTCCGGTTTCGAGGCACCGCGCAGGAACGAGAAGTTCGACTGGATGCCGAATTCGGCATAGGGGATGGCCGTCAGCGCATTCATGCGAAGACCCCATGCATGAACCAGCGCGGCGAAGGCTGCGAGGCGCCGTAAAGGCCCTGGCGATAGAGCCAGTAACGGCGGCCGTCGGCATCCTCGATGCGGAAATAATCCCGGGTCGGGGCATCTTCTCGTCCCGCCGCCTCTCGCCACCATTCCGGCGCGATGCGCTCCGGCCCTTCGGCGCGCGCGACCCGGTAGAGCGCGCGCCGCCAGCGGAAGTTCAAAGGCGGGCCTTCCGGCATTTCGGTGGCCGGCACCTCGATCGGCTCGGGCGAACGGAAAAGCCGGATCGGCCGTTCCGGCTGGAAGACGGTCGTGGGAGCGTCCTTCGCCTTGTCGGGCTGCTTCGGCGGCGAGCTTCTCTGCGGCGCCTCCGTGAAGGGAAGGGTGGCGACGGCGCGCTCCGGCAAATGGCTCTCGACGGCGACCGGCTTCAAGACCGCGCCTTCGCCGAGCCGGGCGCGAATGCGGTCGGCAAAAAGCGCGATATCAGCACCGTCGTCGCTCGTCTCGCCGGCAAGGTCTGCCTGCTGCATGTCGAAGGCGGCGGCGGTCAGCACCGAAAGGCGCACGAGATCGAAGCCATAGCCGGCGTCGATATCCTGTTCGAGCGCGGCAAGCCTTTCGTGGAACAATTTCTGGATCAGCCGCGGCTCGCGCAGAGGCCGCGAGGTGCCGACGGCGATGCGGCTGACGCCGCCATCGACGCGGAAAAGCAGCAGCGCCAGCCGCCTTGCGCCCTCGCCGCGACGCTCGAGGTCGCTCTTCAAGGTGGTCGCCAGCATGCCTGTCAGCCGCTCGATGTCCTCGGTCAGCATGATCGGTTCGGCAAGGTGACGCTCGACCGAAAGCGGTGCCACCGGCAGGCGCGGCGACACGGCCTCCTCGAGGCGGCCAAGCGCCTGGTCGAGGCGCAAGAGCAGCGATGCGCCGAAGCGGCGGGCCAGCGGCGCGCGCGGTGCCGCCATGACGGCGCCCGCCGTGCGCAGGCCGACGCTTTCGAGGCTGGCGCGGACCTCCGGGCCGATGCGCAGCGCCGCAAGCGGCAAGGGTGCGAGAAGCGCTTCCTCCTCGCCATCGGGCACGATGCGGTCGCCGGCAAACCGCGCCGCCGCCCAGGCAGCACCAGGCGTGGCGGCAAGCCCGGCGCGGACATCGAAGCCCTGATGGAAAAAACGCGACAGGATATCGTCCAGCATCGAGCGTTCGCCGCCGAAAAGATGGGTGCAGCCGGTGACGTCGAGATAGAGGCCGTCGGTCCCGTCGAGCGCCACCAGCGGGGTATAGCGGTCGCACCAGTCGGCGAGGCCTTCGAGAAGGCGCCGGTCGGCCTCCGGATCGGCCTCCACGATGTCGATCGAGGGATGCATGGCGCGCGCATCGGCTATGCCCATACCGCGCTTCAGATTAAGTGCCTCAGCCCGTTCGTCGAGGGCGGCGATGCGCTGGGTGTTCCCTTGGCGATGGCTGATCACCAGCGGCAGGTGATCCGACGGCCGGGAACGCCAGGACCGCCCCAGACGCTGCCGCAGGGTCCTCTCGGCGGCGAGATGCGGAAACCACAGGGACAGGATTCTTTGGCCGTTCTGGGGCCCATTCCTGAGACCTTCCTTGCTCGCCCCGTCTTTCTTCGAATATGCGTTCATCGGGGTTCCACTCCAGTGTGAATTTTCCGGGCAAGGCCGTGCGGCTCTTGCCGATGGTGACGGTGAAGGCGGGCCAGCCGATCGAGCCGGCGAGCGGCCCGGCAAGTGTCTTACGTGTTGCCGCCGGTGCCGCCGACAGGATGAGGCGGACGGGCGCTGCCGTCGGCTCGGGCTCGCCGGCCTGGCGCAGCAGGAACAGCGGCCGGCCGGCACTCTGTGCCCGGGCGTGCAGCCGCCGCGTCGCGGTGCGGTCCCGCCGCTGCGGGCTGCCACGAATTTCGAGGATGACGGCGGCCAGCGCCGTCATCCTGGCAGCCTCCTCGGCGACCCACAGCGCATCGAGCAGCCTTGGTGCCTCGGAAAACAGCAATTGCTCCGGCTCGATGCCGAAAAAGGCGTGAAGCCCCCTGGCATAGGGAAAGCCGGCCTCGCGGAAAACCTCGGATGTGCCGATCCACAGCACCGGCAGTCGCGGCCCCTGGCTGAGGATCAGGCTGACGAGCGACAAGGCAAAACCGGCGACGGCCCCGGCATCGCGGGTCGCGGCGCCATGAAACTCGCTCAGCGCCGCCTTCGGCAGGCCGCCGCTCAGCGCAGCATCGAGGCGCTCGGCGCCGGTGCGCAAAAACGCATCGGGCGGCGCCACGGCAAGACCGCGCCGGACAATCGTCAGATTCCGAGCGGGTGTCGGATGCCGAGAGGGTGTCAGACTCTGACGAGGGACATCCGCGTCAAACGACGAACCGGCCGGCGCCTCCAGGCGCTCGGGCAAGGTCCCTTCGATCTTCGCGATCTGGCGGCGCAGGGCAAAAACAGTCTCCCGCGCCACGGCGCTTGTCGCCATGACGGTCAGCTTCCACTCACAATTGTTCCTGTTATGTTCCCTATAGATTCCAGAGGCCGCCCGAAGAGTCAAGCGGAGTCACGGGGAATTTATTCCTGTAGTGGGGCATGGCACGGGCGCTCCAGCCCGGCTATTTGCCGAGTCCGGCCTGAAAGCCTATATGCCGGGATCAAAGGATAAAGCATGGCTCGCATCTACCAAACACGCATCTGGCACGACCAGCTTTCGCCAACGATGGAGGAAATCGAGCTCCTGGCGCTGGAGGCCTATGCCCATCTGCCGGAGGAGTTTCGCAAGCTGACCGGCGAGATCGTCATTCAGATCGCCGAATTCCCGACCGACGAGATCATGGACGACCTTTCGCTGGAAACGCCCTTCGACCTGCTCGGCCTGTTCGAGGGGCGCGGCATCGCCGAGCGCTGGAATCCGCAGACCGGCGAAGGCCCGAACCGCATCACGCTCTACCGCCGCGCCATCCTCGACTATTGGGCCGAGAACGAGGAAACGCTGGGCGACATCGTCACCCACGTGCTCATCCACGAGATCGGCCACCATTTCGGCCTGTCGGACGACGATATGGAGAAGATCGAAGAGGCAGCGGAGTGACGTCGTTTGACTGGAGACCGCAGCGTTCCTTCGCGCTCCCCTCTGTCCTGCCGGACATCTCCCCCACGAGGGGGGAGATTGGCAGCTTTAACGCTTCGTTCGGTCCTGCAACCTTGGAGATTGGCGAAAGCCTGGGATGACGGCCGATCTCCCCCCGTGTGGGGAGATGTCCGGCAGGACAGAGGGGGGCGCTGTCCCGCCAGCGTCCAGAAGTGTCCCGCATTCGCGGGCACCCAAAGCGATGTCAGCGCTACCAGTCGCTGAGTTTGGTGTCGGGGCCGTATTCCTGGCCCTCGACGTCCTTCACCACCGCCTGGCCGCAGCGCATGGTCTTGGCTTTCTTGTCATAGGCATAGATCGGCGAGCCGAACAGATGCCAGCCCTTGTTGAGCGCCGCCGTCACCTTGTGGCAGAAGCTGGCGTCGTCCGGGCCGGACAAAAAGCGGTAGAGTTTCATTTTCAATCCTGTCGTCAGTTACGATAATCATGCGCGAACAGCGGCGGCCTTCGCCAGCAGTTTTTCGGCCTGTGCCAGATGCAGCCGCTCGACCATCTTGCCGTTCAGCGCGATCACCGCCTTGCCGGCATTTTCGGCGAGCGCGAAGGCTTCCTTGACGGCGCGCGCCTCGGCTATTGCTTCGGGCGACGGCTCAAAGGCGCGGTTCGCGGCCTCGATCTGGGCTGGATGGATCAGCGACTTGCCGTCAAAACCCATGGCGGCCGCTTCCGTGCACTCGCGCGCAAAGCCGTCCATATGGCGAAAATCATTGAAGACGCCGTCGAGCAGGTCGAGGCTGCCGGCACGCGCCGCGAGCACCATCTGCATCAGCCACGGCACGAGATAGCGCCGATCGGGCGTGGCGAGAATGCCCGTTTCCTTGACCAGGTCGTTCGTTCCGGCAACGAAACAAACCAGTCGAGAGGCCGGGTCGCGGGCGAGCTCGGCGATCGGCCCGATGTTGAGCAGCGCCTTGGGCGTCTCGAGCATCGCCCACAGCTTGACCTCGTCGGCGATAAAATTGTCGTCGAGTACGTCGCCGGCCTCGAGGATGTCGCGCGGCGTGTCGACCTTCGGCAGCAGGATGGCGTCGGGCGTGCATCTTGCCGCGGCCAGCAGATCGTCGGCGCCCCATTCGCTCGACAGCGCGTTGATGCGCACGACCATCTCGCAGCGGCGATCGGAACGACCGGCGAAAATCGCCGCCAGCTTTTCGCGCGCGGAAGGCTTGTCGGCCGGGGCGACGGCGTCCTCGAGATCGATGACGACGGCATCGCAGGCCAGCGACGGGATTTTGGCCAGTGCCTTGTCGTTCGAAGCCGGGACGTAAAGCACCGAGCGGCGCGGGCGGGAGGGTTCGGCAGTCATCTCCGATCTATGCCGCCTGCAACCGGCCGAGGCAAGCCGTGCATAAAAACTGCACGCAATTTCGGAAAATCTCCTCGTCTCCGCCCCGCTTGCCACCCGACAGAATGGGACAGGGGCGGCATGCAAGAGCAAACGAACTCCCGTTGGTCCCTGCCGTACCGGCTTCGCCGCGAAAGCTGGTGGCTCGTCGATCCGCCCCGGACTTCGGCAAACCTCCTCCCTTTCGTCCGCAAATCCCTGCCCACCGGCCGCATCAAAGCTGCCGAGAAAGCCCGATCATGACAGTATTCCTCTCGGCGGCGCCGAGCTATTGCAGCCGCTTCGGCGTTGCCGTCCTGCTCGTCGCGTTGGCTGATTTCTTCTTCTATGGCCAACCGGCCGGCATCACACTTTTCCTGTTCGGCGTTGCGATTGCCGCGGCGAGCATGGCTCTCCATCCTCTCGGCATCTTCAACGATGGCAGGTTCTGGTTCAAGCTGGTTGCGCTGTTTATGGCGCTGCTGCCGCTTGTGGAAAATGTCAGCGTACTGTCCGTCTCGATCGCGCTGGCGGCGACGGCCATCTTCGCGCTTTCACTGGCCGGACGGCTGCGGCGCGGCCTTGCCCGCATTGCCGGCCAACTCTCGCTGTTCCTGCTTGCAACGCCATTTCGGCTCGTCCTGGATTTCTTCCGCTGGCGCACGGCGGCGCTGCGGCTTGGCCGGCGGCGCGTGCGCCTTGCGGCGATCGCCGTCTGGGTCATGCCGCTGAGCCTCGGCGCGGTATTTCTCGCCTTGTTCGGCGCCGCCAATCCGGTCATCGAATATTGGTTCTCGCTGATCGACCTGATGGCACTGCGCGACCTCATCCAGCTGCCACGCCTCGCCTTCTGGCTGTTCGTGCTTGCCAGCGTCTGGGCCTTTCTGCGCCCGCGCCTGCCGCGCTTTCTCCGCCGCATTCCGCGGTTGGGAACGCCTGCCAGCGCACCGGCGAAGCCAATCACAAAGACCACCACGGCAATCGAGGACATCATCTTCGGCAAGGCCGCCATTCTGCGCGCGCTCGTCGTCTTTAACATCCTGTTCGCGGTTCAGAGCGCACTCGACGCCACCTATCTGTGGGGCGGCATCGCGCTTCCCGACGGGCTGACCTATGCCGCCTACGCGCATCGCGGCGCCTACCCGCTGATCGTCACGGCGCTGCTGGCCGCCGGCTTCGTGCTGGCGGCGCTGAGGCCGGGAAGTGCGACGTCCGGCGATCCGCTCATCCGCCGCCTGGTCTATGTCTGGGTGGCGCAGAACATCGTCCTGGTCATCTCGTCGATCCTGCGGCTCGATCTCTATGTCGGCATCTATGCGCTGACCTATTGGCGTCTCGCCGCCTTCGTCTGGATGGGGCTGGTGGCGGCGGGCCTCGTCCTGATCATAGCCCGCATCGCGCGCGAAAAGTCCAACGAATGGCTGCTTTCCGCCAATCTTCTGACGCTATCGGCGACGCTCTATGCCTGCTCGTTCATCAACTTTGCCGCGCTGATCGCCAACTACAATGTCGACCATTCCCTCGAAATGACCGGCCAAGGCACCCAGCTCGACGTCTGGTACCTGCGCTCGCTCGGGCCCGGCGCCTTGCCGGCGCTCGATCGCTTCGTCCAGCACCAGAGCAGCACGGTTTCCGCGGAGGATGCCTCCATCCGCGAACTCGCCGGCTGGTATGCACAGGACGAAGCACGCTTCCGCGCCGGCCAGGAAACCTGGCGCGGCTGGAGCTTTCGTGACTGGCGGCTCAACCGCGCCCTCGACAGGCGTGGCCCGTTCGTGGTTCCTCCGATGTCCGAACCCTTCATGCCGGGCCGCTGATTTGATGCCGCACCACATACTGGTCGCCGACGACGATCCGCACATTCGCGAAATCATCTGCTTCGCGCTCGAAAAGGCCGGCATGAAAACGCTGGCGGTGCCGAACGGCGCGGCTGCCTTGCAGGCGATCGAACGCCGTGCTCCCGATCTTGTCGTGCTCGACATCGGCATGCCGGAAATGGACGGGCTGGAAGTGTGCCGGCGGCTGCGCCACACATCCGACGTGCCGGTGCTGTTCCTGTCCGCGCGGGATGAAGAGATCGACCGCATCCTCGGGCTGGAAATGGGCGGCGACGATTATGTCACCAAGCCATTCAGCCCGCGCGAGCTGGTCGCCCGCGTCAACGTCATCCTGCGGCGCGCCCGCCCCGCGCCGAAACCAGCCGACGACCGGCAATTCTCGCATGGCAGACTGTTGCTGGTTCCGGCAAGCCATACAGCCAGCTTCGACGGCAAGCCACTGGTTCTGACCTCGATCGAATTCGCGATCCTGCAAGGATTTCTGGCAAGGCCGGCGCATGTGCTTGGCCGCGACATGGTGATGGCCAATGCCTATGCCGCCAACATCCATGTCGCAGACCGCACCGTCGACAGCCATATCCGCAACATCCGCGCCAAACTGGCGGCGGTCGGCTGCCTTGATGCAATCGAGACCGTGCACGGCGTCGGCTTCCGGCTGGGTAAATGCGGCGCGTGACCGCGCAGAAATGGCGGCCACGGCTTGCCACGGTCGTCATTGCCATCCTGATCATGGTGATGGCACTGCCGCTGGCCGGCCTGTTCTTCTTCCGGCTCTACGAGAACCAGCTGATCCGCCAGACCGAGGCCGAGCTGATCGCACAAGGTGCCGCCCTTGCCGCGATCTACGCGCAAGAGGTCCGTGAGGCCGGCCTTGCCCCGGAAAAGCTCGGCACACCCATGCCTCCACCCAGTACAAGGGATCGGGCTTCTCCCTACCAGCCGATCGAACCGCGCCTCGATCTTGCATCCGACAGGATCCTGCCGACCCGGCCCGCAGCTACGGCGGCCAGCGTCGATCCTGCCTTCGCAGCAATCGGCGCGCGGCTGTCGGGCATACTTGCCGAGACGCAGAAGACCACGCTAGCCGGCTTCCGGCTGCTCGACCCCAGAGGCGTGGTCATCGCCGGCCGTGAGGAGGCCGGCCTGTCGCTCGCGGCTGTCGACGAGGTTCGCGCAGCGCTTGCCGGCCGCTACGCCAGCGCGCTCAGGCTGCGGGTTCCCGACCAGCCGTCGCCGCCGCTCTATTCGGTCAGCCGCGGCACCAAAGTTCGCGTCTTTGTCGCCATGCCGGTTGCCGTCGAAGGCAAGGTCGCCGGTGTGGTCTATCTGTCGCGGACGCCGAACAACATCGTCAAGCATCTCTATGGCGAGCGCGGCAAGGTGGCGCTGGCGGCAATCGCCATCCTCGGTGGCACGCTGCTGATCGGGCTGGTCTTCCTGCGCACCGTCAGCCGGCCGATCTATGCGCTGATGGAACGCACGAAACGCATCGCCGCCGGCGACCGCGCGGCGATCAGGCCGCTCGATCACCACGGCACGCGCGAAATGGCGGCGCTCTCCGCTGCTTTCCTCGATATGGCCGAAAAGCTGCACGCACGCTCCGATGGCATCCAGACCTTTGCCACCCACGTCTCGCACGAGCTCAAATCGCCGCTGACGGCGATCCAGGGTGCGGCCGAACTGCTGCGCGATTCGGGCAGCGCGATGGACGAGGCCGAGCGGCGGCGTTTCTCGGACAATATCGTCACCGATGCCGGCCGGCTCAATCTGCTGGTGCGCCGCCTGCTCGACCTGGCGCGCGCCGAAAATCTCGAGCCCAGCGGCGAAAAGACGTCGCTTGGTGCGGCACTGGCGCTGCTGCCGGCCGACCACAGGCTGGCGGTACGCCTCGAGGCGGGCGCCGAGATCGGGCTGCGCATATCGGCTGAAAACGCCGCGATCGTGCTGGCCAACCTTATCGACAATTCGGCGCGGCACGGCGCGACGCTGGTTTCGGTCACGGCAGCAAAAGCGGACGGCAAGGCCACCATTGTGGTGGACGATGACGGCGCTGGCATTTCGCCCAGCAACCGAGGCCGCATCTTCGAGCCGTTCTTCACCACGCGCCGCGATTCCGGCGGCACCGGCATGGGCCTCGGCATCGTGCTGGCCCTCCTGAAAGCGCATGATGGCACGATCCGGCTGGTTGACTCGGCGAGCGGCACGCGCTTCGAGATCATCCTGCCGACGGCGTGACTCGGCGGTTCAGATCGGAAGGGCGAAAAGGTGCATTACGACATCGTCATCATCGGCGGAGCCATCGTCGGCTCCTCGATCGCCTATTATCTGCGCGAGGAGGGGTTTTCGGGCTCGATCGCGCTTGTCGAGCGCGACCCGCAATTTTCCCGCGCCGCGACCACGCTGTCCTGCGCCTCCATCCGCCAGCAGTTCTCGATCCCGGAAAACATCCGGCTGTCGCAGTTCACGCTGAAACTGTTCCGGCGGCTCAGGGAAGAGTTTGGCGCGGACGCCGATATCGGCTTTCGCGAAGGCGGCTATCTCATCCTTGCCGGCGAGAACGGGCTGCCGATCCTGCGGGCCAACCACGAGGCGCAGATGGCCGAGGGTGCCGACATCGTGCTCGAGGATGCCGGGGCGCTCGTCCGCCGCTTTCCGTGGCTGTCGGTCGAGGGCATTTCCGCCGGCGCCTATGGCCGCAGCGGCGAAGGCTGGTTCGACGCGCATGCGATGCTGATGCTGTTTCGCAAGGCACTGCGGACGAAGAACATCGACTTCATCACGGCGTCGGTGACGGGTATCGAGCGGCTGGGCGGCCGCGTCACTGGTGTAGTCCTCGACAATGGCGAGCGGCTAGAGGCCGGCACCGTCGTCAACGCCGCCGGGCCGAATGCCGGCAAGGTGGCAGCAATGGTCGGGCTGGCGCTGCCGGTGGAGCCGCGCAAGCGCAACGTCTTCGTCTTCGAGGCGCGCGAAAAATATGACGACATGCCGCTGCTGGTCGACCCGAGCGGCATCTATGTCCGGCCGGAGGGCTCGGTCTACATCACCGGCGGCGCCGAGCCGGAAGAGGGTGAGGGACCAGCCGACCCCGCCGACTTCGAGCCCGATTGGCCGCTGTTCGAAGAGGTGATCTGGCCGGTGCTGGCGACCCGCATTCCGGCTTTCGAGGCGATCAAGCCGACGCGCGCCTGGGTCGGCCATTACGACTACAATACGCTCGACCAGAACGCGGTGATCGGCCCGCACCCCGAGGTCGGTAATTTCCTCTTCGCCAACGGTTTTTCCGGTCACGGCTTGCAGCAGGCGCCGGCGGTCGGCAAAGCGCTGGCCGAACTGATCGTGCATGGCGGCTACCGCACGGTCGATTGCTCTGCCTTTGGGTACAGCCGGGTCGCCGAAGGGCGGGCGTTTCGGGAATTGAACGTGATTTGAGGGAAGGCCGCGCAGAATAAGCCGCTCTGTCGAGTTCCCGCCCACCCCCCTCTGTCCGGCAGGACAGAGGGGGTGCTGTCCCGCCGACATCAAAAGTCCGCACCGCTAGCGGTCAAAACCTGACGCCTGGTACCCGAAACGGAATACCGCTGCCGGCCCATTTCGGACATCTAGGGCAGATACTTAAAGAGCCATGGAAAGCAGGAATTTGACATGATCTCCACTAGTTGGAAGGCCCTTTCAGTGTTGATGTTCGCAATTGTCCCATTCTCTGGATGCAGCAACGACCCTGAGTCACCGGAGAACAAACGTATATACTCTGTTCTCCAGTATCAGGAGTTTGAATTACGTCAGCAGAATAATCGTGCCAATTATTTTTTTGGCAAGCGAGTAATGGATACTGAAATCAATACTATCGCCTTCCCTCTCGCCGGTGAGGCGAATGGCTATGTAGTGTTTTATGCCACGCCCGAAGAGGGAGGGTTAATTTTGTCGGTTCCGCAGCAATATGACGATATCAGTCTGACGAAGCAGACGCTTGAAGCCATCGTTGATAAAGGCCTCATCTCAAAGCCGCTTGAAATTCACCTTGCGTCACGCGCGCACTGAGCGCTTTGCCAAAAAGTACATGGTAGCGTCCGCTTTCCACCCTGAGCGGGCTTACGCCCCCGGAACCAAGCGTCAGATTTCGACCACTAGCTGGCAAGGCAACGCGTCAGCGCTTGCGGCCGAACCAGAACGCGTCGGACACGCGCTCCATGCCGATCCGTTCGTAGAAGCCGACCGCGTCGGGCATGGAGATCAGGCTGATGGCGACGGACGGCCCGAGTTGTCGCCGCGCTTCATCGAGAAGGCCCTTGCCGATGCCGAGCCCTTGCGCCGCTTTGCAAACGGCGAGCTCGGAAACGTAACAGACCCACGAGAAATCGGTGACACCGCGGGCAACGCCGACCAGCGGCTTGCCTTCTGTGTCGAGACGCGCGGTGAGCACCAAATTGGCCGCTGACAACATCGCCTTCAATCGAGTGTCGTCATCGACGGGGCGGTTGGCGCCGAGGCCGGATTCCACCAGCACGCGGCGGAACTCGGCGGTGCCGAGGCCCGGTTCGCTGGCGTAGAGGACCTTGGATCGCGTTGTCATGTCGATAAAAGTGCACCATGGGCCGGTGATTTTGAAGCTGTTTTGTACCGATCTTGTGTTTCGATCGACGACGGAAGTCCAAAAACAGCCGTCTTTTATTTGCCCGCGGCATTGTGTAAACCGGGCGCCAGCAATTCCCCGCAACGAGAAGAAGACGGGCAAGAACCATGGAAAAATTCACCAAGCTCACCGGTGTCGCCGCGCCGATGCCGATCGTCAATGTCGACACCGACATGATCATCCCCAAGGATTATCTCAAGACGATCAAGCGCACCGGGCTCGGCACCGGCTTGTTCGCCGAAATGCGCTACAAGGACGACGGTTCGGAAAACCCGGACTTCGTGCTCAACAAGCCAGCCTACCGCAAGGCGCAGATCCTGGTCGCCGGCGACAATTTCGGCTGCGGTTCGAGCCGGGAACACGCGCCGTGGGCGCTGCTCGATTTCGGCATCCGCTGCGTCATCTCGACCTCGTTCGCCGACATTTTCTACAACAACTGCTTCAAGAACGGCATCTTGCCGATCACCGTCAGCCCGGAAGACCTGGAGAAGCTGATGGACGACGCGTCGCGTGGTTCCAACGCGACGCTGTCGGTCGATCTCGAGGCCAAGGAAATCCGCGGGCCGGACGGCGGCGTCGTCAAGTTCGACCTCGACGAGTTCAAGCGCCACTGCCTCTTGAACGGCCTCGACGATATCGGCCTGACCATGGAGAAGGCCGGCGCCATCGCTTCGTTCGAGAAGAAGAACGCCGAGCTGCGGCCCTGGGCCTGAGCGGTACGATGACCCGGCCGCGACAGGCCGGGTTCGTGGAGGCTGAACGGAGGGACAGTCATGACACGTTCGCTTCTTGCCGGCGCCTGCGCGCTGGCGTGGATTCTGATGACGATGGCTGGCGCGCATGCACAGACCGACACGGTGCTCGTGCCGGCTGACGATGCGCCCGGCACGGCCGCCGACCAGGGCGCGTTGAGCAATGCGGCCCTAGCCGACGATGACAAACAGGCGCCGATCCCGTTCGAGGGCGGCCAACTGACCATCACCCAGGAGGAAGAGTACGGGGAACGGGTGCTCGCCTTCGACGGCGAGGAACTGGCGCGCAATTACGACGTCTTCTTCGACAAGATCGTCGAGGTCGGCGGCGTCAAGGTGGCGCTGGTCGATGTCGGCGACGGCGGCAACCAGTGCGGTCCGGCCAAGGTGATCGTGTGGAAGCCGGAAGGCGGCGCGATCCAGACGACCACGGTCGAGCAGGATGAATGCGGCGCACCGCCGGCTGCGATCTCCGACAGCGCGATCTATTTCGTGCCCTATCTGCTGCCGGGCGATTCCAAGCCGGCGCTGCAATGGTCGCCGACGGCCGGACTGACGACGTCCGGCAATCTGACCTACATGCCGGAGCCGGGCACCGACTGGAAAGACGTCGATCCGTCGAAATACGACAACATCATCGACGCCTTTCACAATGAAGCGGTCTACAGGCTAGCCGAGACGCTGCTCGGCAAGGACATGCCCGACATGGCGACCAGCCTGCTGGTCGGCGGCGGTACTGAGAAGACCGCTTCGGGCGCCTTTTTTGCCAGCGGCTGCGTGCCGCATGATTGCGGCGGCAATGACGGCTTCATGGCGGCCGACCCGGTCAAGCACAAGCTCTATTTCGCCCGCCGCGGCGACAAGCCCGAGCCGGACGCGTGGCCAGCGGTGAGTACATGGCCGGCCGAGATCAAGGAAGCGCTGGACAAGGCGCTGGGGTCGCCGAATTAGAAATCGTTCTGCCGCGATCCTTCGCGCCCCCCTCTGTCCTGCCGGACATCTCCCCCACTTGGGGGGAGATCGGCCGTCACCGCCGCTTTCACCAAACGGCCCACGCTGAAAAAAGGAGGACACCATGCGAAAACTGATCTCCACCGGTTCGCCCTTCGAGAAGACCGCCGGCTATTCGCGCGCCGTGGTGCAGGGCGACTGGTGTTTCGTGTCCGGAACGACCGGCTACGATTATGCGACCATGTCGATGCCGGAGACCGTCGAGGCACAAACGCGCAATTGCCTGGCGACGATCACCAAGGCGTTGCGAGATGGCGGCTTCGAAATGGCTGACGTGGTGCGGGCACATTACTATATCACCGATGCGGCTTTCGTGGACGTGGTGTTCCCGATCCTCGGCGAGGCATTTGGCGAGATCAGGCCGGCAGCAACGATGATCGTGTGCCAGCTCAACAAGCCGGAAATGAAGATCGAGATCGAGGTGACGGCGCTGCGGCGCACAGCCTGATGCCTGTCACGGTTGCGACAACGACACGGTTAGAACGAGGATCGGCCCATGGTGAAGGTCAGACGCATCGTTGCAAACATAGACACGCAGGACATCGCGGCGGCAAAACCCTTCTATCAGGATGTGCTCGGTCTCCATCTCAAGATGGATATGGGCTGGATCGCTACCTATGGCTCGCAAGAGACGATGTCCGTGCAGGTCAGTTTCATGGCCGAAGGGGGATCAGGAACGCCGGTGCCTGACCTGTCGATCGAGGTCGACGACGTCGATGCCGCGCTTGAAAGCATGAGGACGGCCGGCTTTGCCATCGAATACGGTCCGGCGGACGAACCCTGGGGCGTGCGGCGCTTCTTCGTACGCGATCCGTTCGGCACGCTGGTCAATATCCTCTCGCATCTGTAGGCGTTTTGGCTTGAGCATCGGATTGTCCCAAAACCGGTTTCCACTTTTGGGTCCGATGCTCTGAACCGCAGGCTTGCGCGCCGGCCGCTTGGCGTTTAGCAAGGCCGCGGCTCACGACACAATCAGGACGGTTCTCATGGCTTCGAAAAATCTTCTCTTGCTTGCCGGCGACGGCATCGGCCCCGAGGCGATGGCCGAGGTGAAGAAGCTGATCGCCGCCATGAACGACAAGCTCGGCAGCGATTTCGTCACCGATGAGGGCCTTGTCGGCGGTTGCGCTTACGACGCACATGGCGCGGCGATTTCCGATGCCGACATGGCCAAGGCAATGGCCGCGGACGCGGTGTTGTTCGGCGCCGTCGGCGGACCGAAATGGGATGCCGTGCCTTACGAGGTGCGCCCGGAAGCCGGGTTGCTGCGGCTGCGCAAGGACATGGAACTGTTCGCTAATCTTCGACCCGCCATCTGCTATCCCGCGCTGGCGGCGTCCTCCTCGCTCAAGCAGGAGGTGGTCGAGGGGCTCGATATCCTCATCGTGCGCGAGCTCACCGGCGGCGTCTATTTCGGCGAGCCGAAGCAGATCATCGATCTCGGCAACGGTCAGAAGCGCGGCATCGACACCCAAGTTTACGATACGTTCGAGATCGAGCGCATTTCGGGCGTTGCCTTCGAATTGGCGCGCACGCGCAAGAACCACGTCACCTCGATGGAAAAGCGCAATGTGATGAAATCAGGCGTGCTGTGGAACGAGGTCGTCACCCAGACGCACAAGGCCAGGTATGCCGACGTCAAGCTCGATCACATGTTGGCCGATGCCGGCGGCATGCAGCTGGTGCGCTGGCCGAAGCAGTTCGACGTCATCGTCACCGACAATCTGTTCGGCGACATGCTGTCCGACATCGCCGCCATGCTGACCGGCTCGATCGGCATGCTGCCGTCGGCCTCGCTCGGTGCGCCGGATGCGAAGACAAAAAAGCGCAAGGCGCTCTACGAGCCGGTGCACGGCTCGGCGCCCGACATCGCCGGCAAGGGCATCGCCAATCCGATCGCCATGATCGCCTCCTTCGCCATGTGCATGCGCTATTCCTTCGGCATGGTTGAACAGGCCGACCGGCTGGAAGGCGCGATCGCCGCCATTCTCGATCAGGGCTTGCGCACCAGGGATATTCATTCACCGGGGATGACGGAGGTCGGCACCGCTGAGATGGGCGACGTGATCATCGCCAAGTTCCTGGGCTGATCCTGTGGCGGTCGACGTCCGCTGGGCCACGACCGGGGATGCCGCGGCACTCGCCACCATGCTCTGCGAAATGGCGGTGCATTACCGGCAGCCGCCACTCGACGCCAGCCAGGCTTTGTCGGCGGCGCAGAAATGGCTTGGCGACGAAAGCCCGGCCTATCCGCATTTTGCGCTGGCCTTCGTCGATGGCGAAGTTTGCGGGTTAGCCTCGGTTGCGATCGCGCATCCCGGCATCGATCTCGAGCGGCTGCTGTTCCTCAAGGACCTGTTCGTGCGCGATAATGCCCGCAATGGCGGTGTCGGTCGAGCGCTGATGGCATTCCTCGCCGGCAATTGCATGATTGCATGCGCGAAGGCATCGGCCGCATCGACCTGACCACCGAGGACTGGAACGAGGGTGCGCTGCGCTTCTACGACGGACTCGGCGCGGAGCGCCACGGCCAGAAGGTGTTTCTCAGGCTGTCCGGCGAGGCGCTGAAGGCGATCGCTAAACCGTGACGCCCGCCGGCATCGCGCCCCAGCGATTTTCGCCAAATTGAGACGGAACCAATCCGAGGATGAGAAAGGTCACGCCAGCCGGAGTGAAGCAAAGCAAGGCAAGCCATCCGGTTAGCCCAATGTCGTGCAGACGGCGCACGATAAGCGCGATTAACGGCAGCATCATTGCCAGTACGAAAAACAAAGCAGGAAGGTAGCCGATCGACGTCCTTGGGCCGTCACCGAAACCGCTTATCGCCAGGTTGAGGAGAATGCCGAATCCGGACAGCGCGACGAGCACGACGATCGAGCAGATATAGAACCCCCAGAACTCCTTGCGGCGGGCGCGGCCGGTGAAATTGCGATAGTCGTCGACTAGCGCGCGCCGGAAATAGGCCCATAAGCCCATGGATTGGGCCGGCTGATTTTCGGCGGAACGGCCAGGCCGTTGCGGTTGTGCCGCGCGTGACGGCGAGGTATCGCTCGCTGCTGCCGTTATGGCGACGATATCGTGCGCCGTCCTGTCGTCCGCTCGGAACTCGACAAGCGCGCCCCTAGCAAGCGACACTCCCTGGCTCACATCCTCACGCGCGAAGATATAGCGCTTGCCGTCCGCTCCGTTGATGTAGCCGTAGTCCTGATCCTCGTCGTAGTGAAACACTGCGCCGCGCATTGCCTGCCCCCTGGATTGCGTCGCAGCTATGCTATTTAAAGTTGCATACAATTGCAAGATGCGCGTTAAAGTTAAGCCCCGACACCCGCCGGCACCGGACCCCATTGGTTTTCGCGCGACTGGGTCGGGATCAGCGCAAAGATCAGGATGATCAGGCCGCCGAAGGTCGGGATCAGGAAAAGCAGGAAGAGCCAGCCGGTCAGGCCGATATCGTGCAGGCGACGCACGTTGAGCCCGAACCACGGCAGGGCTGTCGCCAGCAGGAAGAGGCCGCAGAGGCCGACCGTCACTGCCGGCAATTCACTGTTGTCGAGATTGCCCATGGCGTCGTCGATGAAGACGCCGAGCCCTATGACCACGATCAGCGCAATCGTCCAGAACAGGCAATAGCCCCAATATTCCTTGCGGCGGGCACGGCCGGCGAAGTTGAAGTAATTCTCGGTCAGACCCAGCCGGAAATAGTTCCACAGCCCGGCGGATTCGGCCGGACTTTGTTCAGCGGAACGGCCGAAATGTTGCGGCTGACCTGCCGCTGGCGCATTGCCGGCCTGAGACGGCGCGGCGGTTGCAGCGGAGGCGTCGGCGGGCGCACTGGCAGGTTGGGCGCGGATCAAAAAAACATCGCGGGCCCGTCCGCCAGCCGGCTGGAATTCGACAGTCGTGCCTCCGGCAACCGATGCTTCGCGGCGCAAATCTTCGCGCGCCAAAGTGTAGCGGTTGCCGTCGGCTCCGGTGATGAAACCGAAACCCTGGTCTTCGTCGTAATGAAGAACTTCGCCGCGCATGCCTCGCCCCCGTGTTGGCGCGGATCCACACTGTTCAAAGTTGTGCCGGACCGCAAGGGGCATGCACAAAGAGGAGGGCTGAGGTTGGCGCTGCCCCTCACCTGCCTGCCGGCATCCTCTCCCCGTATGGTGACGGGGAGAGGGTGCTCTCGCTTCGGGTTTCGCCAATCACCAGCGTTGCACGGAGGGCGCGGCGTCGCGGCCGGCTCCTTCTCCCCGTCTCTATACGGGGAGAAGTGCCCGGCAGGGCGATGAGGGGCGGCGCCGACTTCTGCAATTGGTGGCATAGCCGTGAGGGGATCCGCGCACCCCTGGATCCGGTGAGAGGCTCAACCCGGCCGTTTCTTCGATTTCTTGTGTTTCGCCGGTCCGCCTTCGAACCTCGGCTTGGCCGGTTTCCCGGCCCAGGGCTTTGCCTCGAATGCCGGGCGCTGGTCGGCCGGTGCGCGCTTCTCGAATTTGGGCGCGTTTTGATCGAAGGTGCGCTTGCCGCGGTGCGGCTTCTTGTCGGGCCGTGGTTCCTGATAGCCGGCCCGCGACAGATCCGGCGTGCCGTCCAGCCGCCTGACCGCAATGTTGCCCTGCAGCTTGCGGTCGGGGCCGATCGCCGCGAAGAAACGCTCGGCCCAGTCCGCCGCGATCTGCACGAAGGTTTCTTCCGGCTGCATTTTGATGGCGCCGATCTCGCGCTTGGAGATGCCGCCTGTCCGGCACAGCATCGGGATCAGCCAGCGCGGTTCGGCATTCTGCCGGCGTCCGACCGACAGCGAGAACCAGACGCTGTCGCCGAAATCGTCGCGGCGGCTCGGCGCCTCGTCCCGGCGCGCAAATTTTTCGCCCGACGGCGTGAACGGCGCCACCTCGAGAAGGTCCTCTGGCGCCGAGCGGCTGGAGCGGCACATCCGCACGAAGGCGGCGGCGACCTGTTCTGGTCCGTGCTGATCGAGAAGCGCCTGGACGAAGCCGCGCTCCTCATCCTTCATAGGCTCGCTGAAGACCGGATCAGCGAGAATGCGCTCGTCGTCGCGCCGTATCACGTCGTCGGCCGACGGCGGGCTCGCCCAGGTTGCCGCAAGGCCGGCACTTTGCAGCAGCCGCTCGGTGCGCTTGCGGGCATTATTGGGCACGATCAGCGCGCTGACGCCCTTGCGGCCCGCCCGCCCGGTTCGCCCGCTTCGGTGCAGGAGCGTCTCCGGGTTGGTCGGCAGGTCGGCATGGATCACCAGCTCGAGATTGGGCAGGTCGATGCCGCGTGCCGCGACGTCGGTGGCGATGCAGACCTTGGCGCGGCCGTCGCGCATCGCCTGCAGTGCATGGCTGCGCTCGTTCTGGCTAAGCTCGCCGGACAGCGCCACGACGGAAAAGTTGCGGTTGTTGAAGCGCGCCGTCAAATGGTTGACGGCGGCGCGCGTGTTGCAAAACACCAGCGCGTTCTTGGCTTCGTAAAAGCGCAGCACGTTGATGATGGCGTTTTCGCGGTCCGCCTGGGCAACGCTCAGCGCCCGGTATTCGATGTCGAGATGCTGCTTCTCCTCACCCGAGGCCGAGATGCGCACGGCGTCGCGCTGATAACCCTTGGCCAGCGTGGCGATGGAGCGCGGCACGGTCGCGGAAAACATCAGCGTGCGGCGATCGGCGGGTGCTGCGTCGAGGATGAATTCCAGGTCCTCGCGAAAGCCGAGATCGAGCATCTCATCGGCCTCGTCGAGCACGACTGCCTTGAGTTCAGACATGTCGAGCGAGTTGCGGGTGATGTGGTCGCGCAGGCGGCCGGGCGTGCCGACGACGATATGGGCGCCGCGCTCCAGCGCGCGTCGTTCGGTGCGCATGTCCATGCCGCCGACGCAGGACGCTATCGCTGCCCCGGTCAGCTCATAGAGCCATTCCAGCTCGCGCGTTACCTGCAGGGCCAGCTCCCGCGTCGGCGCCACGGCCAGTGCCAAAGGTGCCGCGGCATGGGAAAAGCGCTCCGCGCCATCGAGGAGGGTCGGCGCCAACGCCAGGCCGAAAGCGACGGTCTTGCCGGAGCCGGTCTGGGCCGAAACCAGCGCATCGGCCTGGCCAAGCTCGAGAACCGCCTTCTGCACCGGCGTCAGCTCGACATAGCCGCGTTTTTCCAGCGCCTTTGCCAGCGCGGGAACAATAGCTTCGAAATTGGACATCTTACTCTTTCGAAATTCGGATTCTGAATACCCGGCGACGGGTCAAATGTCGGCAAACGCCACGGACGGGCGCCACGAGCCAGACGATGCTCGTTCGTACTTGGTGCCGCCGTCATTGTACAGGGCGGGCGGGTCGGCCTGGTTGCGATTGACTCTGGACGCAAACCGCGTAAAAGCCGGCACCGAACGGGATAGTTTTCGATGCGCGGCCTTCTGATGGCGCTCCTTGCATTCGACATCCCCGGCTCCAATGCGAACCATTGGCCCGGGCGCGTCGCTGCGTCTCCTCGTTCCAGCAAAATCACGTTCAAAACAACCGGCAAAACGACCACCAAAACGGTCTGATTCCCTTGGCCTAACCACCCTCTCCCGGGTCCGGCCCGGGGGTTGAAACCCGCATCGGCCGGCGGGTTTTCTCCAGAAACCGAGCGGAGAGGGACAGGAGATTTCGATGAGTTTCAAGGTTGCGATCGTCGGCGCCACAGGCAATGTGGGCCGGGAAATGCTCAACATACTGGAAGAGCGCGGCTTTCCGGTGAGCGAGGTGGTGGCGTTGGCCTCGCGGCGCAGCCAGGGCACGGAAGTGTCGTTCGGCGACCGTACGCTGAAGGTCAGGGCGCTCGACCAATATGATTTTTCCGACACCGACATCTGCATCATGTCGGCCGGCGGCAACGTCTCCAAGGAATGGTCGCCGAAGATCGGCAAGCAGGGCTGCGTCGTCATCGATAATTCGTCGGCCTTCCGCTACGACCAGGACGTGCCGCTGATCGTTCCGGAAGTGAACCCGGATGCGATTTCGCTGTTCACGCGCAAGAACATCATTGCCAACCCGAACTGCTCGACGGCGCAGCTGGTCGTGGCGCTGAAGCCGCTGCATGACGCCGCGACCATCAAGCGCGTCGTCGTCGCCACCTACCAGTCGGTGTCGGGCGCCGGCAAGGAAGGCATGGACGAATTGTTCACGCAGACGCGTGCGGTGTTCGTCGCCGACCAGGTCGACGTCAAGAAGTTCACCAAGCGTATCGCCTTCAACGTCATCCCACATATCGACGTCTTCCTCGACGACGGCTTCACCAAGGAAGAGTGGAAGATGGTGGCCGAGACCAAGAAAATGCTCGACCCCAAGATCAAGCTGACAGCGACCTGCGTGCGGGTGCCGGTGTTCATCGGCCATTCGGAAGCGGTCAACATCGAGTTCGAAAAGCCGATCACCGCCGATGAGGCGCGTGAGATCCTGCGCGAGGCGCCGGGCTGCCAGGTCATCGATAAGCGCGAGGACGGCGGCTACATCACGCCGCTGGAATCGGCCGGCGAGGACGCCACCTTCATCTCGCGCATCCGCGAGGATTCGACCATCGATAACGGCCTGTCGATGTGGATCGTCTCCGACAATCTGCGCAAGGGCGCGGCACTCAACGCCGTGCAGATCGCGGAGCTGCTGGTCGAGCGCGGGCTGATCCAGCCGAAGAAGAAAGCGGCATAACTTTTTCGCTCACGGCCGTATCGCCGCTACGCGGCTGGCCTCCGCAGGGGCGCCGGATAACCGGCGGCCCGCAGTCGCGGGCTCGGCCTTCGGCCGTTAGCTCCCTTCTCCCCGTTCACGGGGAGAAGGTGCCGGCAGGCGGATGAGGGGCAGCACAGGCGTCTCAAATAGGCAGCAAGGCGCCGGCGTCACAGCCGGTTCTCCTCCGCCAGGTCCAATAGCAACTCCAGCGCCTCCTCCGCCCGGTCGGCGGGCACGAACAGGTGATCGTGGTAGAAGGCCGAGACCGGATTGACGCCGATGCGGGCGGCGGCCAGCCGAGCGGTGATGGCGGCGAGAAAGCCGACCGCTTCCAGCGACGAATGGATGTTCAGCGTCAGCATCCGGCAGCGGAACACGGTTTTCAGTCCAGCGGCCTTGGCATGGTCTTCAAGCACGATCAGCGTCATGCCCTCGCGCTCGCGAAACAGCATCACCGGGTCGAGCCTGTCGGGAACGGGCGCATCGGGTGGCAACGTGGTGAAGACATGAACGCCGGCAAGCAATTCCGGCGTCATTGCCGCCAGCAACTTTTTCAGGTCGGTCTCTCCGGCCATCGATTGCTTTCGTTATGCGACTAGGCGGTGGCTGCCGTCGAGCGCTCGGAAGACACCTCCTACGGATTTTCAATAACGCCCTCCACCTCACCCCGCAAGGTGGACTTGGCCAGGCTCGTTGCCGGCTGAACTTGCACATCCGAGGTCGCCGTCCCCCGGAGTGAAAAAGAACTGGAGGCATGTCGGATCGCCGTCATGGGCCGCGTCCTTGGTTCGAGCTGGCGAAGGAGCCAGTGCTCACAACGACCGGAGGGAACATCGATGACCATGTCTCAGGCAGTACCCGTCTCACCGCGCGCCCTGTGGGCCGGTCGCGTGCTCAGCGCCGTCATCGTGCTGTTCATGATCTTCGACGGCGTCATCAAGCTACCACCGCTCGAAATCGTCACCCAGACCATGGTGGAGCTCGGCTGGCCGGCCGATGCCAATGTCTCGCGCATGCTCGGCATCATTGGATTGGTCTCGACAGCGCTTTACGCGCTGCCGCGCACCTCGGTGCTCGGCGCCATCCTGCTCACCGCCTATCTCGGCGGCGCCGTCACCACGCATGTGCGTATAGGCAGCCCTTTGTTCTCGCACATACTGTTCGGCGTCTATCTCGGCGCCATCCTCTGGGGCGGCCTGTATCTGCGCGATCCAAGGGTGCGCGCGTTATTCCCGTTCAGCCAATAGCGGCGACTTCGAAAGCCGTTCGATGGTGGCCACGCCGCCAGAGAGGGCGCGGTCTGCCGCAGCCTTTCTACTCTTTGGATCAAATCGAGCGCCGCCGGGTGGCAGACGATCTTCTTCTTTGGATCAAATCGCCTGGTTGCGAGTTAGGGGGTGCAGCGGCGAGGACGGCACCCTGTTGGAGAGGAACGACAATGAAAAAGGTGATGATCTTGATGGCCTTGCTGGTGCCGCTCGGTGCCTGCTCCCGTACCGAGCAAGGCGCGGCAGTTGGTGGCCTGGGCGGTGCGGCGGTCGGCGCTGCGGTGGCCGGCAACCCGACCCAGGGCGCGGTGATCGGCGGTGCGGCCGGCGCCTTGGCCGGTGCGCTGATCGGCCGTGCCAGCGAAAGCGGCCAATGCCGTTATCGCGATCGCAACGGTCGTGTCTACGTTGCGAGCTGCCCGGAAGGCTATTGATCGGGCCGCATCATATGGATGCAATAGCAAAACGGCGGGCAAGGCCCGCCGTTTCGTGGTTGTGGAGATGATTTATTCGGCGCTGGCGGCTTCCGCCTCGGCCGGCGCGGCTGCAGCGGCGGCAACGGCCGCGGCGGCATCTTCCTGCGCCTTCTTCAGCAAGGCTGCGCGCTCCTGCGCCTTCTTGCCGGGCTCGGCCTTCTTCGGGTTGGAGCGGGCTTCGCGCTTGGCGATGCCGGCTTCATCGAGGAAGCGCAGCACGCGGTCGGTCGGCTGGGCGCCATGCGACAGCCAATGCTTGACGCGCTCGGCGTCGACCTTGACGCGTTCGCCGTCCTTGGGCAGCAGCGGATTCCACGAGCCGAGCGACTCGATGAAACGACCGTCGCGCGGCGAACGCGCGTCGGCGACGACGACATGGTAATAGGGACGCTTCTTCGAGCCCGCACGGGCCAATCGGATTTTCAGTGGCATTTCTTTTCTCCTAAAAGCTCTGATTTGGTTGATCGGTTGGTGGCTGGTCCTCAGCCGGTTTTCGTCACGCCGTTGGATGCGGCGATCTGCTCGTGATGGCGGATCACTTCGCGGACGACGAAGTTCAGGAATTTCTCCGCGAAATCCGGGTCGAGATGGGCGTCCTTCGCCAGCTGGCGAAGACGGGCGATCTGCTCCTGCTCGCGCGCCGGGTCGGCAGGCGGCAGGCCATGTTCCGCCTTCAGCACGCCGACTGCCTTGGTGCAGCGGAAGCGCTCGGCCAGCATGTGGATCAGCGCCGCGTCGATGTTGTCGATCGAGGCGCGATAATTGGCCAGCGCCGCACGCGCGTCCGCCATGTCTTTCTCTTCGTTCATGGCGCCCTCACTTCTTCTTGCCGAGGCCAGGCAGCCCGCCACCGCCCGGCAGGCCGGGAAGTTTCATGCCACCGGGCAGCCCAGGCAGGCCACCGCCACCGGGAAGACCACCGGGCAGGCCCTTCATGCCACCGAGCCCGGCCGCCTGCGCCTGCTTCTGCAAGGCTTCGAGCTGCCTGGGGTCCATCTTGGAGAGGTCCGGCATGCCGCCGCCCATCATGCCGCCTGGGCCGCCAGGCATCATGCCGCCGAGCCCCATCTTGGAGGCGAGGCCGCCCATCATGCCGCGCATCATGCCGCCGCCTTTGCCCTTGCCGCCCATCGCCTTCATCATATCGGCCATGCCGCGATGCATCTTCAACAGCTTGTTGATTTCGGCCGCGTCGGTACCCGAGCCGGCGGCGATGCGCTTCTTGCGCGAGTGCTTCAGAATATCGGGGTTGGCGCGCTCGGCCTTGGTCATCGACGAGATGATGGCAAGCTGGCGGCCGAACATCTTGTCGTCGAGACCGGCGGCGGCCATCTGGTCCTTCATCTTGCCCATGCCGGGCATCATCCCCATGATGCCGCCCATGCCGCCCATTTTCGACATTTGCTGAAGCTGGCCGGCGAGGTCGTTCAGGTCGAACTTGCCCGACTGCATCTTCTTGGCCATCGCCGCCGCCTGCTCGGCGTCGATGTTCTCGGCCGCCTTTTCGACGAGGCTGACGATGTCGCCCATGCCGAGGATGCGGTCGGCGATGCGCTTGGGGTGGAACTCCTCCAGCGCGTCCATTTTTTCGCCGGTGCCGATCAGCTTGATCGGCTTACCGGTGACGGCACGCATCGAGAGCGCTGCACCACCGCGACCGTCGCCGTCCATGCGGGTCAGCACGAGGCCGGTGATGCCGACGCGCTCGTCGAAGCTTTTTGCCAGATTGACGGCGTCCTGGCCGGTCAGCGAATCGGCGACCAGCAGGATCTCGTGCGGCGACGACATCTTCTTGATGTCGGCCATCTCGACCATCAGCGGCTCGTCGATATGGGTGCGGCCGGCGGTGTCGAGGATGACGACGTCATGGCCGCCGAGCTTGGCCGCCTGCACGGCGCGGCGGGCGATATCGACCGGCGTCTGGCCGGCGACGATCGGCAATGTGGCGACCTTGACCTGCTCGCCGAGCTGGCGGAGCTGCTCTTGCGCGGCGGGACGCCGCGTGTCGAGCGAGGCCATCAAGACCTTCTTGTTTTGACGGTCGGTGAGGCGCCTGGCGATCTTGGCCGAGGTCGTCGTTTTGCCGGAACCCTGCAAGCCGACCATCATGATGACGACCGGAGCCGGTGCATTGAGGTCGATGGCGACGCCCTCGGCGCCGAGCATCTCGACCAGCTCGTCATGGACGATCTTGACGACCATCTGGCCGGGCTTGATCGACTTGACTACGGCGGCGCCGACGGCCTGCTCGCGCACCTTGTCGGTGAAGGAACGCACCACTTCCAGCGCCACGTCGGCCTCGAGCAACGCACGGCGCACCTCGCGCAGCGCCGCCGAGACATCAGCCTCCGACAAGGCGCCGCGGCCGGTGAGGCCGTTCAGGATCGAACCAAGACGTTCCTGCAGCGATTCAAACATTCTTTTTCCTTTTCCCTGGCACCCGGATGATGCCCGAGAGGTAATGCGTTCGCGCCAACCGTCCAAGCAAAAGCCGGTCCGGGCAAAGCCCAAAGCCAAAAAGCACCCGGGGGCGCACAGCGCTGCCGGGTGTTGGCCTCCGGGATCGATTTACAGCCACTTCACCTCAAAGAGGTTTCGGCGTCCCGGTCGGTTTGCTCGGAGGAATACTCGTCGCGGAATTCGCGGCGTGTAGACAGGAAATCGGCCGCAGAGTCAAGCTTTGGTCAAGCTTTGCGCCAAATATGCTCAGGACGACCAGGCAAGGCGCATCAGCGCACGCTGCCGGCGCGCGCCACATCCGGCTCGACCTTCAGCGGCGAGCGCGGATGCAAAAGCAGCAGAACGGTCAACAGGCTGCTGACGATGCCGATCGCAGCGATGAGGGCGGCATCCAAAGTCGTCCAGCCGGCGGCTTCGAGCGGCTTGGCGTTGAACAGGGCGAAAGAATTATAGCTTTGCTGATGCGAAATCAGCAGGAAGCCGGTCAGATTGTTGCCGAGATGGGCGCCAAAGCCGGCACCGAGATTGCCGGTTGCGTAGACCAGAAGCGTCAGCAACAGCGCAAAGGCGGCGATCGAGGCCAGCACGCAGGCATTGATCGCTGCGCTCGAGCCTGGGCTCCAGTGCAGCGAGGTGAACAGCAATCCCGGCAGCAGCGCCCAGATGAATGGGTTCTGGAATCGGCTGGCCAGACCTCTGAGCAGGTAACCGCGAAACAGCATCTCCTCCGACGAGGTCTGCAGAAAGGTCAGGGCGGCGATCGGGATCAGGAACAAAAGCCACGAGGACAGGCCGATCGCGCCGCGCGCGATGTCGGGCTGCAGGCCATAGAGCAGGATCTCGGAAAGCAGCGAGGTGATCAGCACCGCGGCCAACCCTTTCAGGAACCCCGACCATGAAATGCGCCGGCTGACGCCGATCAGGACCGTCAGCTTCTCGCGATGGATCCAGCGCATGGCAGCCCAAAGGCCGAGCCAGATTCCGGCAAATGAAGCCAGCGCCGCGAGGATGCCCGCGGGAGAGGCCATGAAATCCTGCACCACCCCTGGCGGGGCGGTGCCTGACGACGCCTGCCACACGGCAAAGGCATAGGTGCCGCCGAACAGCACGGCGGCAGTGGTTCCGAGCCAGAACAGGACGACGACCACCGTTCCAAGCACAAGGCGCGGCAAGGTGGTCTTGTCGTTGGCGGTGTGCCGGTACTGTTGGAAGGCGGTGGGGTCGATGATCACGCGGGGTCGCTGGCTGGTGCTTCGGCTCGCAAGGTCTAGAACATCGGCCCCAATGTGGAAACCGGTATTGCAGCGGCAATACCGGCTTGTGGCAATGTCGGCAGTGCGAGCGGCCGCCATTACAGGGCGACCGCCCTGTTTTGCGACGTCAGCGCACGACGTACACGATACGCCGGCTGCTCGGATCGACCAGCGCCGGCTGGCCGTTCACATAGACGTAGCGATAATCATAATCGGGTATCTCGCGCAGCTCGACGGTGTCGGGCAAAGTCGCGCCGGTCACCACCTCGCCTTCGAGATAAACCGGATCGAGCCGGTTCGTTTCGACATAGGTGCGGATTTCCGCCGGCGGCCGCCGGATGGGCTCGATCGCCTCGCCGGCAACGATCGCTCCGGTATAGGTGTCGGAATATTCGGCGCTATCGGCCGGCGGTGTCACCACGGCAATGTCGGCGCTGGCCGGACGCTGTGTCAGAACCACACGGCTGCCGCCGAAATCGGCCGTCACATAGTCGGAATAGACCCAGCCCTGGCCGTTGGCCTCGGCGATGGTGCACCATTTGCTATTGGCGATGCAGCCGTCGAGCGTCGCCGACTGGCCGGCGGCGAGCACGCCGATGACCGGATACTGCGGCCCGGGGCCGGCGCGTACATTGAGATCGGTGATGGCCGAGACGGCGGTGTCGGCCAAAGCAGAGCCCGACATCGCTATGAGCGCTCCGGCCACCGCCGGAAACAATATGCGTTTCATGGTTTTCTCTCCGTTTCACAGTCCCTTGGGACGGAAAACGAAGCAAAGCCGCATGCGTTCCGGCTAAAAGGCTGCGGCCGGCTCACGATTTGTTCCAGTAGTTTTCGGCAGGTCGGTCAAAAGCTCGTGAACAAAAGCAAGTTTTTGCGCCGCCACGTCCGAGATGACGAAGGGATAGAGATCGGGCAGGCCCATGCAGCGGTTGATCGAGTTGGACGCCTCCGACAGCACCAGCCAGCGGTCGAGAATCCTTTCGAAAGGCTCCGGCCTGGCGGCGGGTTCCGATGGTGCCGGCTGCAGCTCGCCGCCGGTATCGGCGCGCGGCAACTCGTTGGCTTCAACGGTCTCCAGCCGGCCGAGCGGGAAATTCAGTGCATGCACCATCTCCAGTGTGTCGGTGATGTGCATGTGATGCGCCCATGTCTCGGCCCAGTCCTCCCATGGGTGCGACGTCGCATAGGCCGAAATATGCTGCTGCTGCCAGTCGGGCGGCGCGCCATCGGCATAATAGGTTTTCAGCGCTTGTTCGTAGTCGGCGCGTTCGTCGCCGAACAAGGCGCGAAAACCGGCAAGCTTCTGCGGATCGTCACGGATCAGGCGGTCCCAGTAATAATGGCCGAGCTCATGGCGGAAATGGCCGAGCAGCGTGCGGTAGTTCTCGCCCATCTCGACGCGCCGCCTTTCGCGCTCGGCCGAATCCGCCTCGGCGACGTTGAGCGTGATCCGCCCGTTGTCATGACCGGTCAGGATACGCTCGCCGCCGGGACCGCCACCGATCGGATCGGCAAGAAAATCGAACGCAAGGCCGATCTCGTCGCTAGGGTTCTGCTTGGGTGCGACCGGCAGGCCGAAGGCGAGCAGCGAATAGACGGCACGCTTCTTTGCCGCCTCGACACGGATCCAGCGGCGGCGATTGCCGTCGACCGACAGATCCGGGATCAACTGGTTCAGCGCACAGGCGCGGCAGAAGGCGTGGCCGGGCTCCGCCATCCAGTTGCAGGCGGATTCGTCGGCGTTGGTGCAGTGAAAGGCATCGGCGCCGGACAGCGCGAAGCGCGCATGCTCGGGATCGTAGAGCACGAGGCTGGCGCAGTTCAGGCATTGCGCGTTCTCGAAATAGAGACGGTGGCCGCAATGCGGGCAGTCGAAAAGCTTCATTGGCGTCTCAAATCATTCGAAATGCGGAGGACGATGCGAGCAGGAGAACGCCAAACGCCTGTCAGCTGCCCACGTTCCTGCCGGCCGATGCTATTTTGCTGCAAGCTGGGCGACGACCTCCTTGGCCACTGCCTCGCCCGACAATCTGGCGCCGCCGCAGGTCTGCATCAGCGGACCGGCCAAATGCTCGCCGGCGAAGAAGATCTTTTCCGCCACCGGCTGCATCAGCGTGGCGCGCGCTTGCGAGCGGCCGGGCCGCGCCGCCGCATAGGCGCCGCGCACGAACCGCTCAGCGCCCCAATTGGTCATCATTGCGCGTCCGACATGCTTTCGTATGTCGCCGCCAAAGATGCCGCAGAGCCGGTCGACGACGAAGTCGATGCCGGCCGCCTCGCCCGCCGCAGACATCTCCCAGGCGAAATCGCCGCCGACGAAACCGACCATCAGATCGAGGTCGAAGGGAAAGCAGAGGAAGTAGATGTCGTGCCTGGCCAGCCGCTCGATCAGCAAATCGTCGAACGGCTCCAGGCCGAGCCTTGTACCGGATATTTCGACCGGCAGCTTGGTCAGCATGCCCATCGGCAGGTCGAAGAAGGCGGCGAAATGCGCATCGGGGAGTGCAGGCGAGAACGCAATCTCCTCGAAGGCGAGCACTGCCGGCGAGGCGGTGACGACGATAGCCTTGGCGCGGATGGTACCGCGATCGGTGACGCAAGCTACGCCCGGCCCATCCCAGACGATCTTGCGCACCGGCGTCGACAGTTCCACCGGCACATCGGCACCGAAGCGGGCAACCAGCGTACCGAAGCCTTCCCTGGTGAAATAGTTCGGATCGAGATCGGCGGCGGCCTGAAAGTCGCGGATCGATATCTCGTCCTCGTCGGCGCCGAAATCCATCGGCCCGGCGAAGGTTGCGGCGGCGCGCGGCGCGTGTCCCTTGGCGAGCAATGCCGAAAGGCGGTCGTCGTCGCCTTCCCTCACCTGATGTGCCGCCACCAGTTCGAACAGCCTTGCGTCGGCCACCTTCATCGCCGCCTCCTCGGCTTCGCTTGCCTTTCGCTCGCGGTAATAGAGATGATCGACATTCATGTCGTGATGATGAAGCGTCCAGGCAGCGGCTTTCGCCTCGGGAAAGTAAGGGTTGCGGTCCGCGGCATGCAGCCAGGCGCAGCCGATGTCGAACGGCACGCCGAAATGCTGGTCGCTGGTCCAGGCGCGGCCGCCGATGCGGTTCATCGCTTCCAACAATTTGAAGGAAAAACCGGCGGCGCGCAGGGTCTTGGCAGCCGAAAGTCCGGCCGAACCGGCGCCGATGATCACGACATCAACGTCTTCCATGCTTATTCTGTCCCCGCCACAATAATTACTTGATCGTAGGCAAATTCCCCGACATCCGCCAGTGTGGTGGATTTGAAGTTCCTGCTGTATTGAGTGCATCGGCGCAGCGCCGGGACAGTGACAAGCAGGTGTTTCGCTGGCAAATTCGCAATTGGGAACGTGATTCAGGCAACCAGGAGAGCAGCATGGCATTTCTTGCCAAGGGGAAGATGTTTGTAGTGGCCACGGTGGTGGCGGTGCTTGCGCTGGCGACGGGCGCGCAGGCGGCGGCCAGTTGTGGCAAAAACGGCGCCGGCTTCGAGGCGTGGAAACCGGAGTTTGCCGCGGAGGCCAAGGCCGACGGTGTTGGCTCGAAGGGTCTGGCCGCTCTGGCTCGCGCAACCTACGCGACAAAGACGATCTCCGTCGACCGCGCCATCCATAAGGCTTTCAGCGGCTCGGTGGAAGCTTTCATGAAGCGCCGTGGCGCGTCCGCGATCATTGCCAGGGGCCGTGCGCTGAAGAAGGCCAATGCTGCGCTGTTCGACAAGATCGAAGGGACCTACGGCGTGTCGCCGGGTGTGTTGCTCGCCATCTGGGGTATGGAGACGGGCTTCGGTTCCGCCATGGGCAACCAGAATACGGTCTCTGCCATTTTAACGCTTGCCTATGATTGCCGCCGTCCGGAGTTCTTCTATCCGCATGCCATTGCAGCCCTGAAGCTGGTTGATCGCGGAGCGCTGAGCGCCTCGTCGGTCGGTGCCGCGCATGGCGAGATTGGCCACACGCAGTTCCTGCCCGGAAATGTGTTGACGTATGGCGTAGGCAACAAAAATCTGCGCGACAAGAGCACTGCGTTGGCTTCTACCGCCAACTTCCTCAAGGGTCATGGTTGGCGGCCGGGCGCCAGCGCGCAGGCAAATATCGGCGCAATTGCTGGCTGGAATTCGGCGAGCGTCTATCAACAGGCCATCGCCCGCATGGCCACGGCGATCGATGCCGACTGACAGAAAACTCTAGAGCTTTGTTTTAACGCAATTCCGGACGGAAAACCGTTTCACACTTTTCCTGGAATTGCTCTTCGGCAGAAAGTCCGGCCACGCGCCGGGCTTTCTATTTCACGTCGAGCGCGTAGGAGCAGCCGGCGAGCACCTTGCCGGGATGTGAATCAACGGTTGAGACATTGAGCGCAATGCGCGTGGAAAATGTCATGCTGTCCGCTTCCTCGCAAAAGCTTGGCGATTAGCTGAAACATCCCTCCACTTCGTCATTCCAGGGTCTGCGCCGCGTCGCTTCGCTCCTTGCTCTGCCCTGGGATGACGAAGGCGTGGTGGCCTGTGGCTAATCGCCAGCGTGGAGAGGGCGGATGCAAGTCAAAGAGCCAAATCCCTCTGTGCGGAGGAACAGGCTAGCTTTTACGACTACGCGCCGCCAGCGTGCGCAGCCGGAGCGCGTTGAGGCGGATGAAACCTTCAGCGTCCTTCTGATCGTAGGCGCCGCGGTCGTCCTCGAAGGTGACCAGCGCATCGGAATAGAGCGTCTTCCTCGACTTGCGGCCTGTGACAATCACGTTGCCCTTGTAGAGCTTCAGCCGCACCGTGCCTTCGACGTCTTCCTGGCTCTTGTCGATCATCGCCTGCAGCATCAGCCGCTCGGGCGCGAACCAAAAGCCGTTATAGATCAACTCGGCATAACGCGGCATGAACTCGTCCTTGAGATGGGCGGCTCCGCGGTCGAGCGTGATCGATTCGATCGCCCGGTGGGCCGATATCAGGATGGTGCCGCCAGGGGTCTCGTAGACGCCGCGCGATTTCATGCCGACGAAACGGTTCTCGACCAGATCGAGCCGGCCGATGCCGTTGTCGCGGCCGAGATCGTTCAGCGCCGCCAGCATCGTTGCCGGCGACAGTTTCTTGCCGTTGAGCGCAACCGGGTCGCCCTTGAGGAATTCGATCTCGATCTCGGTGACCTCATCGGGCGCATCCATCGGCGAGATGGTGCGCTGGTGAACGAATTCCGGCGGCTCGCTCCATGGGTCCTCCAGCACCTTGCCCTCGGAGGAGGAGTGCAGCAGGTTCGCATCGACCGAGAACGGCGCGTCGCCCTTCTTATCCTTCGGCACCGGGATCTGGTGCTGCTCGGCGAAGTTGATGAGATCGGTGCGCGACTTGAACGACCAGTCGCGCCAGGGCGCGATGACCTTGATGTCGGGGTTGAGCGCATAGGCCGAGAGCTCGAAACGCACCTGGTCGTTGCCCTTCCCGGTAGCGCCATGGGCGATCGCATCGGCACCGGTCTCCCTGGCGATCTCGACAAGGTGCTTGGAGATCAGCGGACGGGCGATCGAGGTGCCGAGCAGATAAGTGCCTTCATAGACGGCATTGGCGCGAAACATCGGGAAGACGAAGTCGGCAACGAACTCCTCGCGGACATCCATGATGCGGATGTCCCTGATGCCCATCATCTCGGCCTTGCGCCGGGCCGGCTCCAACTCGCCACCCTGGCCGAGATCGGCGGTGAAAGTGACGACTTCAGCGCCGATCTCGGTTTGCAGCCATTTCAGGATGATCGAGGTGTCAAGGCCGCCGGAATAGGCGAGCACGACTTTCTTGACGGCTTTTGCTTTCGACATGGTGGGCGGTTCCGCGACAGGGGTTCTTCGCGGGCGAGGTATCACGGCGTTTTAGGCCAGCGCAAGGGACGAACGATGCCTGGACCAGATGCTGTATCGCCCAGAGGCTGGCGAGGATATGGTACTTGCGCTATGGCTGCGCCGCCTTCTGTCGTTACGAGACGAGCCATGTCATTCATCCCCGACACCACGACGCTTATCCAGTTCGCCATCGCAACGGTGATCCTGGCGATCACGCCTGGGCCTGACATGACGCTGTTCGTGTCGCGCACGCTGAGCCAGGGCCGCGCCACCGGCTTTGCCTCGATGGCCGGCGCATTGTGCGGCACGTTGATCCACACGACGCTGGTGGTGGTCGGCGTCTCGGCGCTGATCGTCGCCTCGCCGATGGCGTTCTTCGTGCTGAAGATTTTCGGCGCCGGCTACCTGGTCTTCCTGGCATGGCAGGCGATCACAAAAGGGTCGGCGTTTTCACCGGAGAAGAAGAGCGGGCCGCAGATCTCGCTGTTCCGCAGCTGGGCGGCGGGGCTCGGGGTCAATCTGCTCAACCCGAAGATCATCCTGTTCTTCATGACCTTCCTGCCGCAATTCGTCTCCGCGCATGATCCCAACGCGCCGGGAAAGCTGTTCTTCCTCGGCGCGATGTTCGTCGTGCTGGCGATCCCGGTGACGGCGCCGATGGTGCTGGCGGCGGAAAAATTCTCGGCGGCGATGAAATCCAGCCCGCGCGTGACACGCGTCGTCGACTATCTGTTTGCCGGAGTTTTTTCGGCCTTCGCGCTCAGGATCGTGACGGCCCAGGCGAAATAGGGCGTCCGATTTGACGCCAGTTCCCGGCCGAGCGGCCGGCGCTCAGCCAGTAGAAAATGCCGCCGACCATGCCGCAGCCGATCACCGCCAGCATGACGCTGGTGTTGGTAACCTCGAAATTGGCATCGGCCGTCTGGTGGACGAAGCCAAGGAAGACCGCCGAGACCACAGCACCCGCCAGCGCATAGAACAGCCAGTCACGCCGGCCGAGGATCTCCGACGCGAGGATGGCGATGGCCGCCGGCATGAAGGCGAAATAGGCGACGAACAGCGCGACGAAGGGGATTGAAAACCACAGCGAGGCCTGCGCCGCCGGTTGCGTCTCGTCCGTCATCAGCCCAAGAGACGCCAGGAACATGATGTTAAGGAAGGCGCTTGCCGCCAGCGAAGCAACGCCATAGCCGACAAGGATGACGGCGAAGCGGATCAGATAGGCGACGACGCGATTCACGCCTCGCCATGCCCCGCGATCATCATCGCTTCCAGCGCCAGCCGGTCGACTTTGCGCATGCGCTCGGAGTCCGACTTGAGCTGGCCGCAGGCGGCGAGGATGTCGCGGCCGCGCGGCGTGCGGATCGGCGAGGCATAGCCGGCATTGTTGATATAGTCGGCGAATTTCTCGATCGTCTCCCAGTCCGAGCACTGGTAGTTGGTGCCCGGCCACGGATTGAACGGGATCAAATTGATCTTGGCCGGAATGCCCTTGAGCAACTTGACCAGCGCCTTGGCGTCTTCGATGGAATCGTTGACGTCCTTCAGCATCACATATTCGAAGGTGATCCGCTTGGCGTTGGACAGGCCGGGATAGGCACGGCAGGCAGCGATCAGCTCGTTCAGCGGATACTTCTTGTTGATCGGCACCAAAAGGTCGCGCAGATCGTCATTGGTAGCGTGCAGCGAGATCGCCAGCATGACGCCGATCTCCTCACCGGTACGGAAGATCTCGGGCACGACGCCCGATGTCGACAGCGTGATGCGCCTCTTAGACAGGGAAAGCCCGTCGCCATCGGAGGCGATCAGCAGCGCCTTCTTTACCGCCTCGAAATTGTAGAGCGGCTCGCCCATGCCCATCATGACGACGTTGGACACCTTCCGGCCCTCTGCCGGCACGATGGCGCCGTCGGGCGTGTCGCGGTCGGGGAAATCGCCGAGCCGGTCGCGGGCGGTCAAAAGCTGGGCGAGGATTTCTTCCGCCGTCAGGTTGCGCACCAGCTTCTGCGTGCCGGTGTGGCAGAAGGAGCAGGTCAGCGTGCAGCCGACCTGCGAAGAGATGCAGAGCGTGCCGCGGCCCTCTTCGGGAATGTAGACTGTCTCGATCTCGACCGGCCGTCCGGCGCCGCGCGGCGGAAAGCGGAACAGCCATTTGCGCGTGCCGTCGGAGGAAATCTGCTCCTCGACAATCTCGGGCCGGGCAACGGTGAAATGCCTGTCGAGCGCGGCGCGCAGATCTTTGGAGATGTTGAACATGCCGGCAAAATCGGAAACGCCGCGCACATAGATCCAATGCCAGAGCTGCTGGGCGCGCATCTTCGCCTGGCGCTCCGGCACGATACCGGCGGCGACGAGAGCGGTACCGAGTTCGGCGCGCGTCAAGCCGATCAGCGACGGCTTTTCAGGCGTCGTGCGGTTGCGCAACGCGTCACGCGCGCCTTCGGCGGTAAGATCGAATGAAAGGGTCATAGTTGCGCCAATATAAGCGATTTGCGGCCGATTACAGCATCGTGCCCGAAATGAAGCGCGGCGCATAGCACAGGTTGATGGCAGAGTCATGCTGGGTGTGCGCAAGCAAGGGCAGGGCTTCAGAAAAGGCTGGCGTCCAATTTTGCGTTGGAGATAACCAAATTGGCGACCTCGGCGCCGTCCCATCCGTCTGCCGGCACCTTCTCCCCCGTATAGGGCCTGCCGCGGCATCGGCGCCCTTCCTGCAACGCCGGCAATTGGCGAAAACTTCTATGCGGCGCTCTTTCTCCCCGCCACGGAGAAATGTCCGGCAGGGCAATGAGGGGCGGCGTCAACGCCTAAAAGGTTCGTTGTTCTTCCGGCTCTAGCCTACTTGCACTTGGCGATCGAGGCCAGCGCCGCCGAGATGCCCTTCAGCGAGAAGACGTAGGTGGTGGTATTGCCGCGGCCGGACTTGGCCGACACCTTCATGTCGGTGCCGGTCTTCATTGCGGCGATCAGCACGGGCTCCTCGGCGGCGTTCTCGACCCAGGCCGACTTGCCGCGCGTGAACATGGAGAACGACTTCTTGTCGATGGTGACGGTGGCCTTGGAACCTTCCTGGAAGGTGTAGCCGGCGATGAATTGGGGCTCGTAGGACACTTGCTGCCCCGGCCGCTGGCTGACGAAGAAGAACATGTCGCCGTGATCCAGCGTCGGCGGCTGCTTGTCGGTTGGCACCGTCAGGACATAGCAGACCTTGCCGCCGCCCGACGCCTGATAACTGTAGGTGCCCCAGGCATTGTGCTGGCCGATCTTGGTTGCCGACTGCGCCAGCGCGGGCGCCGTAATGGCCACCAGGGCCAGGCTGGAAACTATAGCAATCAATCCGCGCATCGCTTTTCCCGTATTCCACTGGTGCGGCGGCAGGCCGGCTCGGCGTCCTGCCCGTCGCTTCATTTTGATTTAATCTGGGTTACCAAACGGTGAATTTCCCTGAGAAAAGGATGTTCACGCCAGGAAACCGCCGCCATCTTAGCGCTGCCGCTCGAAAAAGCGGCTGACGCAATGTCCCTGCCGCGACTTGGAGGCCACGAAAACGGCAAGAGTTTGACTTTTCAAGCAGCTAGGTCTTGCGGCGATTCTCGCTTTTCCGAGGTACGTGACGAATTTCCCTGCAGGCGGTACCATGTCTGCGTTCGCCGCTACGGCACTCGGCCAGCGTGCCCTCCTTGGCGGCTTACGGGAGATTTGGTCGTGACCATTTCCGAGACAGTTCTGATTCTGGCAGGCGGCACAGTCGTCCTGGCGATCGTGTTCGGCATTCGTGTCGCCGTCCGCGCGCCGGCCGGTGCCCCCGGGCCCCGGTCCGCTGGCGCGGCCGCCGCGGGCGGATCGGGCGCGCCCGACGTGGCCGGGGTCATTGCGCTGCCGCCTTTGATCTTCCTCGGCTTCCTGGCGGCGGCAACCGTGCTCGAGGTGCTCGTTCCGCTGCCGGTCATGGCCGGGCAGGCCCTCGCCCGCTATCTGGCCGGCGCTGTGCTCGCGGTGTGCGGCTTCGTGCTCATCTTTATGGCGGCGGGCCGCTTTCAGGCCGCTGGAACCAACATACCACCGACCTTGCCAACGACCGCGCTGGTCGTCGACGGGATCTATCGGCGGACCAGGAACCCGTTCTATCTGGGAGCGACCCTTATCTATCTGGGCCTCGGCGTCGCGGCCGGGAGTCTTTGGGGCATCGCGCTCGTCATCCCCCTGCTGTGGGTGATCAATACCGGCGTCATCGCGCCGGAAGAGCGTTATCTCGAGCGTAAATTCGGAGATGCCTATCGCGCCTACAAGGCGCGGGTGCGGCGGTGGGTTTGACCGCCGGAAAGTCGGTTCTCGCGCGATTTTTTGCGCCGCACCGGCTCAGCTCTTGTCGGCGATGGCCTGCTTGGCGGCGAGCCGGTGCGCTGGCGTGATGTGGGCGCTGACGGCGGTAATCGCGGCGGTCAGCACGGCGATGTCGTCGGTGAAGCCAAGCCCAAGGATGAAATCGGGGATGACGTCCGTCGGCAGCACGAAATAGCCGAGCGCAGCCAGCAAGGTGCCCTTGGCGCGCAACGGCGTCTTCTTGTCCATGGCGCAGTAATAGGCGGCGACCACCTCTTCCATGAACGGGATCTGCCGGGCGGCCTTCTTCGCCGTACGCCAGAACTTTTCGCGCACTTCGCTCTCTTTGCCCGGCTTGCTGCCGAGGCCGAAGAAATCAAAACCGGATTTTTGCGCCATCAATCTCTCCTTCCGGCCGTCGCGTGACTTCACGCGTGACCGCGAGGCAAAATGTGGTGAAAGCTGAACCTCGCTGCAAGGTGCAGATAGGCTCAGCCGCCGAAATAGCGGTTCATCTTCCTGGCCAGATCGAAATCCAGCGCCGTCAGGCCGCCGGCGTCGTGCGTGTTGAGGGTTACGTTTACCGTCTTGTAGACGTTCGACCAGTCGGGGTGGTGGTCCATCTTCTCGGCCGCCAGGGCGACGCGGGTCATGAAGGCAAAAGCTTCGGAGAAATTCTTGAAGGTGAAGCTGCGCGTGATCGAGCCGCCATCCTTGGCCAGCGACCAGCCGTCGAGGCCGGCAAGTTCGGCGCTGATCGCCTCTTTTGCTAGTTTCTCCCTGGCCATGTCCGTCTACCGCATGATCCGCGAAGCGTCGGCGGCACCGACCAAACGGCTGGCGGCCCGGCTGTCGGCACCCGAAAGCGGCCAGGCTTCCTCGACGACGTAAGGCCCGCCGCCGACCGAGTCGCGCGACGACATCAGCACGAAGCGGCCGACCCGGAACGGCAGCGTCGAAAAATTGCCGCGCGCCGACAGATACTGGGCGACGTCGAGCGGGCTCGAATTGCGCAGGCGGGCCAGCGTCACATGCGGCATGAATTTGCGCGGGTCGGCCGGGATGCCGAGCCGCTGGCAGATGCGCTCGATCTCGGCCTGCAATGCGGAAAGATCGGGCGAAGCGGCGACCCCGGCCCACACCGCATGCGGTTTCTTCTGGCCGAAGGCGCCGACGCCGGACAGCGTCAGCGGGAAGGACGGGCGGTGAACGCGGTCGAGCGCGTTGGCGATCTCGTCGGCGACGTGGCCCTCGACATCGCCGATGAAGCGCAGCGTCAGATGATAGTTTTCGACGTCGATCCAGCGGGCTCCAGGCAAGCCGCCCCTGAG
Source organism: Mesorhizobium sp. M0119 (assembly GCF_040322615.1). Lineage (NCBI taxonomy): Bacteria > Pseudomonadati > Pseudomonadota > Alphaproteobacteria > Hyphomicrobiales > Phyllobacteriaceae > Mesorhizobium > Mesorhizobium sp. M0119. Next base: position 15,742 of record NZ_JAMYTU010000012.1, on the reverse strand, counting down.
CAGGGACAACGAAAGAGCGGCATCACGCGGTATTTCGAGGGCGGTAAAAAGACGCGGCATGGGAAGCCTCCTGTCCTCGAATCGAACTCTTGCCCCTAGCGAATCATCGATATTCAAACGGGGCAAGGGGTTTGTTGGTCGCAGGCCTGCCTAAAAGCTTCCCCAGCGGAAGGTGTTGCGACGGCGAACCCTCGCCTTCAGGAATTGCCCCGGACCGCTTCAATGGCCTTCTCCACACTGGGCAGGATACCCTCGACGATGCGGTCGACGCCTCGGGCGTTTGGATGAAGACCGTCTTCGAGTTGCAGGACGGATTGGCCGGCGATGCCCTCGAGAAAGAAAGGATAGAGCGGCACGCCGTATTTTTCAGCCAGTCTCGGAAAGGTCGCGTCGAAGGCGTTCTGGTAATCGGCGCCGAGATTGGGCGCGGCGCGCATCCCGGCCAGCAACACAGCGATCTTGCGCTGCTTCAGCTTTGCCAGCATGGCGTCCAGGTTCTTTTCCGCTATCGCGGGCGAAACGCCGCGCAGCATGTCGTTGGCGCCGAGCTCCAGGATGACGAGTTGCGTGCCGTCCGGCACCGACCAGTCGAGCCGCGACAGGCCGCCGCTCGTCGTATCGCCGGAGACGCCGGCATTGGCGACCGTGACATCGTAGCCCTTGGCGCGAAGCGCTGCCTGCAGTTTTTCGGTGAAGCCCTGGCCTGGCCCGAGGCCATAACCCGCCATCAAGCTGTCGCCGAAACCGACAATGGTGAAGGGTTCGGCGCGCGCCGACGAAATGGCGCCGCAAATGGTGAGAAAAAGGGCGAAGGCTGCGGCAAAGGTGTGTTTGAAAGCCATGCGGCAGGCCCCATATGACCAGGAACATCGGTTTGGCGAAGGCAGGTTTTCATCTTTGTCGAGCATCTGATCCCCTAGCCCTCATTCCCCATATAGGACGATTTGATTTTGGAAGAAGCCGTCATTTCGCTGAAAGACGTATCGCTGACACTCGGCGAAGGTGCATCCTCGGTCCATGTGTTGAAAGGCGTCAGCCTGGATGTAGCAAGCGGCGAAGCGACAGGCATCGTTGGACCGTCAGGTTCGGGAAAGTCGACATTGTTGATGGTTCTGGCAGGGCTTGAAAGGGTCGATTCGGGAACGGTACGAATTGCCGGCGAGCTGCTCAACGGTAAAAGCGAAGACCAGATTGCATCGTTTCGAGGGCGAAACATTGGCATCGTGTTCCAGTCGTTCCATCTCATCCCCAACATGACAGCGCTGGAAAATGTCGCGGTGCCACTGGAATTGGCCGGCCATGCCGATCCATTCGGCGTGGCGGCGCGCGAGCTGGCGGCGGTCGGCCTCAGCGATCGCGTCACCCATTACCCCGGCGAATTGTCTGGCGGCGAGCAGCAGCGCGTGGCGATCGCCCGGGCGCTGGCGCCGTCGCCACGCATCCTGATCGCCGACGAGCCGACCGGCAATCTCGACCAGGCGACGGGGCGGCACGTCGCCGACCTGCTGTTTGCCAAGGCGGCCGAACGCGGCATGACGCTGGTGCTGGTCACGCATGACCCGGTGCTCGCGGCGCGCTGCTCGCGCCAGGTGTCGATGCGGTCGGGGCTGATCGAGGACGCGCCTGAGCCGGCCACCAGGGCCGGCAAGGTGACCGCCTGATGCCGCTGTCGCAAACGCTGAGGCTCGCCTTTCGGTTTTCGCTGCGAGAAATGCGTGGCGGGCTGTCCGGCTTCCTGATCTTCCTTGCCTGCATCGCGCTCGGCGTCGCGGCAATCGGCGGCGTCAATTCGGTGGCGCAGGCGATTTCCGCCGGTGTTGCCGATCAGGGCCAGACGCTGCTTGGCGGCGATCTCCGCTTCCAGCTCAACCAGCGCGATCCTACCAGAGCCGAACGCAGCTTCCTCGACCGGCTAGGCACCGTTTCGCACAGCGCCAACATGCGCTCGATGGCCAGGCTCGAGGACGGCTCCGACCAGGCGCTGGTCGAGGCCAAGGCGGTCGACGGCGCCTATCCGCTCTATGGCGCGCTGGAGACCGAGCCGGTGCTGTCGCGAGAGGATCTGTTCGACCAAAAATCCGGAGTCTTCGGCGCCGCGGCGCCGGACCTTTTGTTCGAGCGGCTGAACCTTGGCATCGGTGACCGGCTGAAGCTCGGCAGCGCGACCTTCGAGCTGCGCGCCAGGCTGGTCAACGAGCCGGATGCGGTGTCGGATGGCTTCGGCTTTGCGCCGCGGCTGATGGTGTCGACCGACGGGCTTGCCGCTTCCGGCCTGATCCAGCCGGGCAGCCTGGTCGAGAACGCCTATAAGGTTCGCCTGCCCGGAGGCACCACTGAGACACAGATCAAGGCGATCCAGGAGCAGGCGGCAAAAGAGTTCCCGCAGGCCGGCTGGTCGATCCGCACGCGCAGCAACGCAGCGCCGGCGCTGTCCTCGAACATCGAGCGGTTTTCGCAATTCCTGACGCTGGTCGGGCTGACGGCGCTGGTGGTCGGGGGCGTCGGCGTGGCCAATGCCGTGCGTGCCTATCTCGACGGCAAGCGCGGCGTCATCGCCACCTTCAAGAGCCTGGGGGCTTCGGGAGGGTTCGTCTTTGCCGTCTATCTGGTGCAGATTCTGATGATCGCCGCGCTCGGCATCACGCTAGGCCTTGTGCTTGGCGCGCTGATGCCGTTCGCGGCCAGCGCGGCACTCCAATCGGTTATTCCGGTGCCGGCGGAAGGTGGGTTCTATCCCGGCGCCCTCGGCATGGCAGCGCTGTTCGGGCTGCTGGTGACGCTGGCTTTCGCCTTGCTGCCGCTCGGCCGCGCCCGCGACGTGCCGGCAACGGCGCTGTTTCGCGAAATGGGTTTCGAGGGCCGGGGTTTTCCCCGCCCGCTCTATATCGCCGCGGCATTGGGTATCGCCCTGCTCCTGGCGGTACTGGCGATCCTGTTTTCCGGCGACCGCCATATTGCCTCGATCTTCGTCGGCGCCACGGTCTTGTCGTTCCTGGTGCTGCGTGTCGTCGGCACGCTGGTGCAGTGGGCGGCGAAGAAAAGCCCGCGCGTGCGCTCGACCGCGCTCAGGCTCGCCATCGGCAACATCCATCGGCCAGGCGCCTTGACGCCATCCGTGGTTCTGTCGCTTGGCCTCGGGCTGACGCTGCTGGTGACGTTGGCGCTGATCGACGGCAATCTCAGGCGGCAGATCTCGGGCAGCCTGCCGGAACGGGCGCCGAACTTCTTCTTCGTCGATATCCAGAGCGGCGACGTCGATGCTTTCTCTGCGCTGGTCGGCAAAGAGGCACCGCAGGGGAGGCTGATCAAGGTGCCGATGCTGCGCGGCCGGGTGATGGCGCTCAACGGCGTCGCTGTCGACAAGGTCAAGGTTCCGGCCGAAGGCGCCTGGGTACTGCGCGGCGATCGCGGCCTGACCTATGACGCAAAGCTGCCGGAGAATGCGACGCTGACCGAGGGCAGCTGGTGGCCGGAGAACTATGTCGGCGAGCCGCTGGTCTCGTTTTCCGCCGAGGAAGGCAAAGAGATCGGGCTGAAGCTCGGCGACACCATCACCGTCAACGTGCTCGGCCGCAACATCACGGCGAAGATCGCCAATTTCCGCCAGGTCGAATGGGAAACCATGGGCATCAATTTCGTCATGGTGTTCTCGCCCAACACATTTGCCGGGGCGCCGCATGGCTGGTTGGCGACGCTGACCGAGACGAATGCGTCGGCGGCCGACGATGCTCGTCTTCTCAACGCCGTCACCCGGGCTTTTCCAGCGGTGACGACGGTCAGGGTCAAGGACGCGCTCGAAATCGTCAATCGGCTGGTGGCGCAGCTCGGCACGGCAATCAGGGCAGCGGCCGGCGTGGCGCTGATCGCCTCGGTGCTGGTGCTGGCCGGGGCGCTCGCCGCCGGCAACCGGGCCCGCATCCACGACGCGGTGGTGCTGAAGACGCTGGGAGCGACCAGGAGAACACTGATCGCCGCCTTTTCGCTGGAATACATGCTGATCGGCCTTGCCACCGCGATGTTCGCGCTGGCGGCGGGCGGTGTGGCGGCATGGTTCGTCGTCGCGCGCATCATGACGCTGCCATCGCACTTCATGCCCGAGGTGGCGGTGGCGACCATCGGCTTTTCACTGGTGGTCACGGTCGGTATCGGCCTCGCCGGCACGTGGCGGGTGCTGGGCCACAAGGCGGCGCCGGTGCTGCGGAATCTTTGAGCCAGAGCCGGTTTCGATTAAATCTCGTTAATGTTTCGGCCGGGAAGGCCAATAAAACCGGATCTCCCGCACTTCACGGAGCATTACGTCCGGTTACGGTCTTGTCCTTTACGCCAAGAACCATCATATTTCGGCGCAGGCATGCTGGAGCCCCGCCAGCGGCGCCTGGGTTCAAAGGACCTGACACCGGACGGGGCAGAAGCAATATGAGGATTTCCATGGCTGATCCCGTTCGCAATTATCAGACGCGCGCCGTGCCCGGCGCCGGCGTCGATGCTGCCATCGACCAGGGCCTGCGCGCCTATATGATCAAAGTCTACAATCTGATGGGGCTTGGCCTCCTCATCACCGGCCTTGCCGCGGTCGGCACAATCATGCTGGCCACCACCAGCGATCCCGCCTCGGCCGTCGCGACGTTGCCAAGCGGCGAGATGCTGACCTCGTTCGGCTACGCGATCTTTGGTTCGCCGCTGAAATGGCTGGTGATCTTTGCCCCGCTGGCAGCGGTGATGTTCCTGTCGTTCCGCGTCCAGTCGATGAGCGTTTCGGCCGCGCAGACGACGTTCTGGGTCTATGCCGGCCTCGTCGGCCTGTCGCTGTCGTCGATCTTCCTGGTCTACACCACCGCCAGTATCTCGCAGACCTTCTTCGCCACCGCCGCCGCCTTTGGCGGGCTGTCGCTCTACGGCTACACGACCAAGCGCGATCTCTCGGCGTTCGGGTCGTTCCTGGTCATGGGCGTGGTCGGCCTGATCATCGCGATGGTGATCAACATCTTTCTGCAGTCGTCGGCGCTTTCTTTCGCCGTTTCGGCGATCGGCGTGCTGATCTTCGCAGGCCTCACCGCCTACGACACGCAGAACATCAAGGAGATGTATTTCGAGGGTGACGAGACTGATGTCGCCGGCCGCAAGGCGATTATGGGCGCATTGAGGCTCTATCTCGACTTCATCAACCTGTTCATGTTCCTGCTGCAGTTCATGGGCGACCGTCGCTAGTACGGCGTTCTTTGTTGACTATGATCTTTTCCGAAAACCGGTTTCCACTTTTCGGGATCATGGTCTGACTGGACCAGCGAGTTTGGAAAGGGCGGCCCAACAGCCGCCCTTTGTTTTGTGCTGGCTTTTGCTTTGATATAAGGCAGATGAACGACTTGCATAAATTATGAGCAGCATCACGTTACGGGCCGCAATGTCGGCCGATCTCGACCGGATCACGGAAATCTATGCCGACGCGGTGACGAATGGCACGGCGAGCTATGAACTCGAGCCACCAAACCGAACCGAGATGGGCGCGCGCTTCGACAACCTGATGGCGGGCGGCTTTCCCTATCTCGTTGCGGAAAAGGCCGGCGGCGTGCTCGGCTATGCCTATGCCGGGGCGTTCCGGCCGCGCCCGGCGTACCGCTTCGTCGTCGAGGATTCCGTCTATGTCGCGCCCGAGGCCAAAGGGCAAGGCGTCGGGCTGCTCTTGATGCAAGGGCTGATCGAAGCGGCCAAGGCGGCGGGTTTTCGCCAGATCATCGCGGTGATCGGCGACGGCCGACCCGACAGCGCCTCGGTACGGTTGCACGAGAAGCTCGGCTTTCGTCATTCCGGCCGCCTGGAAGGCTCAGGCTATAAGCACGGACGCTGGCTGGACACGGTGTTCATGCAGTTGCCGATCAATGGCGGGGCGTCCATCCCGCCCGATCCGCAATCGCTGCCCGAGCGGAAGTTCCGCGAACAAAAATAAGAGGTTACGCCTCGACCAACTTCAGCGTTCGGTCGAACACACCAAGCACCCGGCCGAGCTCCTGGCCGCGCTTGAGGATGCGCCCGCCGGCGGCGATGACGGCGAACGCGCCTTGCCGGCGCGCCAGCTTCGGATCCTTGACGATCTGGAAAAGCGGCACTTCGCTGGTGCGGCGGAAGACGGAAAAAACGGCGCGGTCGGCGAGATGGTCGATGGCATAGTCGCGCCATTCATTGGCGGCGACCATACGGCCGTAGAGCCTGAGTATCTGGTCCAGTTCGCGCCGGTCGAACCGCACCGGCTGGTCGAGGCGCTCGCGTCTTGCCTCGTGCAGCGGGATCAATATTGCGGATGCGTCCCCATCCTCCGTCCCGCTGCTGCGATCAGTCATGCCTGGTCCTCGCAATGAATCGTACGCCGACCAAAGTTGGCGCTTTCGTTGCCGAATTGCAAGGCCCGGTCGGGCAAGGGCAGCGCCGCGCCGTTTCTCCAGCGTCCAGTCACGTTTGCGAAACGCCTGTTGGAATTGGTGATGCTTCGCCACAATCCTGCCTTTTTTTATCCGTGCTCATGCCCCAATGTCCGACGAATTTACCGGCGTTGCCTGAGACGGTTCGGTCCGGCACCGGCTCGTAAACCCCAAGCCCCCCGCCCACGGGTCTGCGTCGGATCGAACCAACCTCGGTTTTTCCTTGGAAAGATCGGGTGCGACGATCCCAAAACCTAAATGACCGGCGTCAGAAGCAAGCTGACGCCGGTTTTTTATTGGCCGGCCGCTGGGATCGCCTCCGAAAGCGGGGCACGTTAAGACGGCCATACGAGGGCCCCTAATTGCGTTATGACCGTCTCTCTGCGCAGCCCCTCATTGCCCTGCCGGCATTTCTCCCCGTATAGCGACGGGGAGAAAGACGCAGTCGGCCACGGTTTTGCCAATCACCAGCGTTGCACAAAGAACGCCGATGCCGCGGCCAGTTCCCTTCTCCCCGTCACTATACGGGAGAAGGTGCCGGCAGGCGGATGAGGGGCAGCGCGACGTTTCAGTTCAAGGCTTGCGGATAAAGGCTGCACCCAGGATCGGACCGGGCATGCCGTCCTTGCCGACTGACTGCAGCAGCACGGCGCAGCCGCCCTTCTTGGCGATCTCGCTCATCGGCAGTTCGTAGCGCTGCGCCTTGCCGTGCCACATGCCGGCGGTCTGGATGCTGGAGACGGCGTTCCAGTAGGTCATGCTGCGGCCGCTGTTTTCACCCTTGCCGATCTTGATCGTCTGCGGCGGGTTGAAATAGACGATGACGACATGCGCGTCGGCGGGGCCGGTCACGGCGTCGCCGGCATCGATCATGACGCGATCGCTGGTCCGGCTGACCTTGATGCCGACGCGCATGCCTTCGCCGACCCTCTCCATGCGTGCCAGCGTGCCGTCGACTTCCTTGCGGCTGGCGCCGTTGACATGGCTGCGGCCGTTTATGACGGCTTGCGGGGTGTAGACGGAACGGCTGCCGAAGGCGCGCATATACTCATATTGCCGCTCGGTATTTTCCTTGCGGCTCAGCGTGTCCTGCCAGCCGAGGTAATCCCAATAATCGACATGATAGGCGAGCGCGACGATGTCCTCCTTAGCGGCAAGCTCGGCGAAGAATTCGTCGGCCGGCGGACAGGAATTACATCCCTGGCTGGTGAAGAGCTCGACGACGCCTAATGGCTTATCGGCTTGCTCGGCAAGCGCCCTGCCGGCAAACGCCGAGAGGGCCAGCGCAAGGGCCGCAAGCCGCATTGGTCTTCGAGATGACATGGCCGTTCCGATCCCGCCGGTGACGCCGGCTTTGTTCTGATTGTCGAAATATGTGGCAGAAGCGGCAGTCAACGGGAAGTCACGTTGCGGTGAAATTTTGCCGTTGCAACCGCTGGCAAGGGCGCAATAGGTGGACTTGCACTTCACGATGGAAGCGATTCGGGCGGCAATCAGCATGTGGCAATCTCTCCTGGCGCCGGTCGACCTCTATTGCGAACGGACGGGGCCGGAATTCTGGGCCGAACCGCTCAATGCGCTGAGCAATCTGGCTTTTTTTGCCGCCGGGCTATGGGGTGTCTGGCAGGTGCGCAAGCGCGGCACCGGCGCCTTCGCCGAAGCGTTGGCCTGGTGGGTGGTGGCGATCGGCGTCGGCTCGTCGCTGTTCCACACCTTTGCCACAAGGGCAATGATCCTGGCCGACGTGGTGCCCATTGCAGGGTTCACGCTGGCCTACACGCTGTTCAACCTGCGACGTTTTCTCGACATGAAATGGGGCAAGGCGATCGCCATCTTCGTCGCCTTTTACGCGGTTGCCGGGCTGGTGACCTTTGCCGTGCCGGACTGGCTGCGCCAGGCGTCGAACGGGACGACCGGCTATCTGCCGCCCTTCCTGGCGCTTGCCTTCTTCGGCGCCTGGGTGGCGGCCAGCGGCAATCGCGCCGGCTGGTACAATCTGGCGGGTTCGGCGATCTTCGTCGTATCGGTCATCTGCAGGATGATCGATCCGCTGGTCTGCGGCGGCTTTCCGCTCGGCACGCATTTCCTGTGGCACATATTCAACGGGCTGATGCTCGGCGTGCTGCTGGCGGCGACAGCGCGGTTTGGAAAGCCAAAGTAGGGCAGTAGGGCAGTAGGGCAGTAGGGCAGTAGGTGGCTTGTCCTTGCTTCCCCTACTGCCCTACTCCCTTATTGCCCTACTCCCTTAAGCCGCAAGATCGCGCAGCACGTATTGCAGGATGCCGCCATTCCTGAAGTAGTCGAGCTCGTCCAGCGTATCGATGCGGCAGATGATCGGAACTTCTTTGACGCTGCCGTCGCCGTAGGTGATCCTGGCGATCATCTTCTGCCGCGGCTTGATGTTGCTCAGTCCGTCGATCTCGACCAGTTCGTCGCCCTTGAGGTTGAGCGAGGCCCATGAGGTGCCTTCCTCGAAGACGAAGGGGATGACGCCCATGCCGACCAAGTTGGAGCGGTGGATGCGCTCGAAGGACTGGGCGATGACCGCGCGGACGCCCAGCAAATTGGTGCCCTTGGCCGCCCAGTCACGCGACGAGCCGTTGCCATATTCGACGCCGGCAAAGATGACCAGCGGCACGCCCTCCTTCTTGTAGTGCATGGCGGCGTCGTAGATCGATTCCTCTTCCTTCGACGGGTAGTGGATGGTGTAGCCGCCCTCGCGGCCGTTCTCGCCCAGCATATGGTTGCGGATGCGGATATTGGCGAAGGTGCCGCGCATCATCACCTCGTGGTTGCCCCGGCGCGTGCCGTATTGGTTGAAATCGGCGACGCCGACGCCGTGGTCGGTGAGGTACTTGCCGGCCGGCGATGCCGCCTTGATCGAACCGGCCGGCGAAATGTGGTCGGTTGTGATCTTGTCGCCGAACAGGCCGAGCACACGCGCGCCCTTGATATCGCCGATCTTGCCGAAGCCTGACGTCATGCCGGCGAAATAGGGCGGGTTCTGCACATAGGTCGAATTGTCGTCCCAGGCATAGGTCTGGCCTTCCGGCGCCTTGACGTTCTGCCAGTACTCGTCGCCCTTGAAGACGTCGGCATATTTGCGGGCGAACAATTCGCGCGTGACGTTCTTCTCGATGAATTCCTGGATCTCGACCGAACTTGGCCAGATGTCTTTGAGATAGACCGGATTGCCGTTGCGATCGTCGCCGAGCGGCTCGGTGGTCAGATCCTTGGTCACGGTCCCGGCCAGCGCGTGGGCGACGACCAGCGGCGGCGAGGCGAGATAGTTCGCCTGCACGTCGGGCGAGACGCGGCCTTCGAAATTGCGGTTGCCGGACAAGACTGCCGCAGCTATCAAGCCCTTATCGTTGATGGTCCTGGAGATCGGCGCCGGCAACGGGCCGGAATTGCCGATGCAGGTGGTGCAGCCGAAGCCGACCAGGTTGAAGCCGATCTGGTCGAGCTCCTTCTGCAGGCCGGATTTCTCGAGATATTCGGCCACGACCTGGCTGCCCGGCGCCAATGAGGTCTTGACCCACGGCTTCTGCTTGAGGCCGAGCCGGTTGGCATTGCGCGCCAACAGCCCGGCGCCGATCAGCACGCTCGGGTTCGAGGTGTTGGTGCAGGAGGTGATGGCGGCGATGACGACATCGCCATGGCCAAGATCGTAGTCCGTGCCCTCGACGGCATAGCGCTTGTCGATTTCGGCGGCCTTCTTGTATTCGGTCTCCATGGCCTTGGCGAAGCCGGCTGGAATGTCTTCAAGTGCGACGCGGCCTTCCGGCCGCTTCGGGCCGGCCATCGACGGCACGACACTGCCGAGATCGAGCTCCAGCAGGTCGGTGAAGAGCGGATCGGCCGAACCGGCATCGCGCCACAAGCCTTGCGCCTTCGAATAAGCCTCGACCAGGGCGATGCGGTTTTCGTCGCGACCGGACATTGTGAGATAGCGGATGGTTTCTGAGTCGACCGGGAAAAAGCCGCAGGTGGCGCCATACTCGGGCGCCATGTTGCCGATGGTGGCGCGGTCGGCCAACGTCATGTTCGATAAGCCCGGCCCGAAGAATTCGACGAACTTGCCGACGACGCCCTTCTTGCGCAGCATCTGGGTAACTGTAAGCACCAGGTCGGTGGCGGTGACGCCTTCCCTCAGCCTGCCGGTAAGGCGAAAGCCGATGACTTCGGGCAACAGCATGGAGACCGGCTGGCCGAGCATCGCGGCCTCGGCCTCGATGCCGCCGACGCCCCAGCCGAGCACGCCAAGACCGTTGATCATGGTGGTGTGCGAATCGGTGCCGACGCAGGTGTCGGGATAGGCGGTGGTTTCGCCGTCTTCGCTGTTGGTCCACACCACCTGGCCGAGATATTCGAGATTGACCTGATGGCAGATACCGGTGCCGGGCGGCACGACGCGGAAATTACGGAACGCCTGCTGGCCCCATTTCAGGAATTTATAGCGTTCCTCGTTGCGCTCATATTCAAGCTCGACATTGCGGGCGAAAGCCAGCGGTGTGCCGAATTCGTCGACGATGACCGAGTGGTCGATGACCAGATCGACCGGCACCAGCGGATTGATCTTTTGCGGGTCGCCGCCGAGCGAGGCCATGGCGTCGCGCATGGCGGCAAGGTCGACCACGGCTGGAACGCCGGTAAAATCCTGCATCAGCACGCGGGCCGGGCGATAGGCGATCTCGACGCCGGCGGTGCCCCGGTCGGTCAGCCAGCCGGCGACCGCCTGGATGCTCTCCTTGGTGACGGAACGGCCGTCCTCGTTGCGCAGCAGGTTCTCCAGCAGCACCTTCATCGAATAGGGCAATTGAGCGATGCCGGTGAGGCCGTTCTTTTCGGCCTCGACAAGATCATAGTAGATGTACTCGGTGCCGCCGGCGGTCAGCGTGCGGCGGCAATTGAAGCTGTCGAGTGATTTGGACACGTGCGATCCCTAACTGTCGGTTGCCGGGGAGGGAACGGACGCCAGTGGGCATGCAAATCACGCGCAAAGGTGCGGGTACGGCCATTTCCGCTGTCCGTTCCCAAGCGTCCGGGCCGTTCAAGGCGGCACGCGCGCTGGTTCGGCGCAAATTCGGTTCCCGTGCCGACCGCTGGCACGGATGATGCGGATATAGAGAATTTTCTGGAATAGTTCTAGACACGGAATTGCCATTTTTGCTGCGGCGCACCGAAGCCGCGCTTGAATTTTCGGCGAAGGGGAACGGATGCGGCTGATCGCCGAAAATCTGGGCGGCGAACGCGGCGGCGAGACGGTATTTTCCGGCATCGAATTCGCGCTGGGGGAAGGCCAGGCGCTGGTCGTCACCGGGCCCAACGGTGCCGGCAAATCGACGCTGCTCAGGATCATCGCCGGACTGTTGCCGGTGGCGGCAGGCCGTGTGCGGTTCGAAGGTGGTGGCGAAGACTTTCCGTCGGCCGCCTCGGCCTGTCACTATCTCGGCCACCTCAACGCGATGAAGACGGCGCTGAGCGTTACGGAGAACCTGTGCTTCTGGCGCGATTTTTCGGGCGCCGGTTCCGCGGGTGTTGAAGAGGCGCTGGAGACCGTCGGGCTGGGCAGCATCGGCCATCTGCCTTTCGGCTATCTCTCGACCGGCCAGCGCCGGCGTGCGGCGATTGCAAAACTGCTGGTCAGCTACCGGCCATTGTGGCTGCTGGACGAGCCGACTGCAGGGCTGGACAAGGCTTCGGAGGAGAGATTCAGCGAATTGATGGGGAAGCACCTCGAGAGTGGGGGGATCGTGGTTGCGGCGACGCATCTGCCGCTGGGGATCGAGGGGGCGAGGGAGCTTGTGATGGGGATGGTTGGGTGATGCCGGCAGGACAGAGGGGGGTGCCTGGGCGAAAGCATCTCACATCATGCTAGCGCTCTTCCTCCGAGACATCCGCCTGAGTATCCGCGCCGGCGGCGGGGCGTTGACCGGCGTGATTTTCTTTCTCGCCGTCATCGCGACCATCCCCTTCGGCGTCGGTCCCGACCTGAGGCTGCTGGCCCGCATCGGGCCAGCGATTCTCTGGATATCAGCCTTGCTGGCCTGCCTGCTCGGCCTCGACCGGCTGTTCCAGGCTGATCGGGAAGACGGCTCGCTCGATCTTCTGGTACTTGGCAACGACCGGCACCTGCTGGCCCTGACCGTGCTGACGAAATGCCTGGCGCATTGGGCGGGAAGCGTGCTGCCGCTGGTCATAGCCGCTCCCCTGCTCGGCCTGTTCATGAACATGGAGCCGGCCGGCATCGGCGCCACGGCGCTGACGCTTCTGGTCGGCACGCCGGCGATCACCTTCATCGGTGCTGCCGGTGCCGCGGTGGCGGTGGCGCTGCCGCGCGGCGGGCTGCTGATCTCTGTGCTGGTGCTGCCGCTGACGATTCCCGTGCTGATCTTCGGCGTATCTGCAAGCTATGGCGCGGTGGCGGACCCCGATCCGTTCCTGCAGCCCTTCCTCATTCTTGCCGCGCTGACCTTGTTCCTTGCCGTGCTCGGGCCGGTGGCGGCGGCGCTGGCGCTGCGGCACGGTACGGATTGATGTGTTGGCTTCAGCTCATGCCTGCGGCGCGGCGAACAATTGCGGAGCCGGTGGCGCGGCGTTAAGAGAGGACATGTCGGAACAAGGCGAGACGGACCGGTTGGAAAGCGCCGCGGAGCGAAAAGCATGAGCGTACACGCGCTTTATGTCACCGCCGCCTATGCGATCACGGCCGTGGTGCTGGGCGGGCTGATCGGCTGGATCCTGCTCGACCAGCGCGGCCGCAAGCGAGAGCTCGCCGAGCTGGAGGCGTCCGGCGTGCGCCGGCGCTCCGATAGGGCAGCAAAATCATGAGCACGGAAACGGAAACACCGGCGCGCCGCCGCCTGATCGTGCTGGTGCCGCTGCTGGTCTTTCTCGGGCTGGCGGGATTGTTCCTGGCGCAGCTCTTGTCCGGGCGCGACGTGTCGGAAGTGCCGTCGGCGCTGATCGGCCTGCCGGCGCCGCAGACCAACCTGCCGGCGCTCGAGGGCACCAATTTACCGGGCCTCGATTCAAGACAGTTCGCCGGCAAGGTGACGCTGGTCAACGTCTTTGCGTCCTGGTGCGCGCCGTGCCGCGAAGAGCATCCGGTGCTGCTGGCGCTGTCGCAGGACAGACGCTTCGTCATGGCCGCGCTGAACTACAAGGACCAGCCGGAAAACGCCCGTCGGTTCCTTGGCGATCTCGGCAATCCGTTCCAGGCGATCGGCGTCGACCAAGCCGGGCGCACGGCGATCGACTGGGGTGTCTACGGCGTGCCGGAGACCTTCGTCATCGGCAAGGACGGCAAGATCGCCTACAAGCATGTAGGGCCGCTGACGCCGGACTCGGCGCGGACGCTGCTGTTGCCGGAGATCGAGAAGGCGCTGGCCGCGCCGGGCTGATGGCCCGCCGTTTCGTGATAGGTCGACCGAAGACTCAGCCGTAGATCTGCTTGTGGACCTGGTAGAGCATTTCTGACCGGTCGGCGCGCATGTCGGCGAGGTCGCGGCTGCTGAAGCTGTCGATTTCGGCGACGAGGCGGTTGTAATGCCGGCGCTTGGCGATGCTGGCGCGAGCGCGGCTCATGAGGCTGTCGATGATCATAGCGAGTTTCCTTTTGCGCCGCATTTCGCGGCCAGTTGTTCCTCCCTTGATCGATACGGAGCATGACATAGTTATGGTGCGTTGCAAAAATAAAATGTTGCAATGCACCATTGCGCTGGGCGCATAGCCGGTTGTGACCTGCCGCCCGGGCCAGCATTCGCATTCCATAATGCTTCCGACGCATCATCGATCTTGCCATATCGATCGCAGGCTGGCTTGATCGCGCCTCGCCAAGCGACTGCTACCGGGAGGAACCATGGCCAGCGAATTCTACGAAGTCCTCGATCCGCGCTTTTCGCGGCTGTTCAACGGCAATGCACAGGTCGACCGGCTGTTTACCGGCTGCCGATGGGCCGAAGGACCGGCCTGGTTTGCGGCCGGGCGGTATCTGGTCTGGTCCGACATCCCGAACAATCGCATGCTGCGTTACGACGAGACCGACGGCAGCGTCAGCGTGTTCCGTCAGCCGTCCGGCAATTCCAACGGCAGCACCGTCGACCGGCAAGGCCGGCTGGTTACTTGCGAGCATTCCGGCCGCCGCGTCAGCCGCACCGAGCATGACGGCTCGGTCATCACCATCACCGACAAATGGCGCGGCAAGCGGCTGAACTCGCCCAATGACGCGGTGGTCAAGTCCGATGGCTCGATCTGGTTCACCGATCCGAGCTACGGCATCGATACCGATTACGAGGGCGACAAGGCCGAAAGCGAGATCGGCGCCTGCCATGTCTACCGGATCGATTCCGGCACCGGCGAGACCGAGGCGGTGATCACCGACATGGTCAGGCCCAACGGGCTCGCTTTTTCGCTCGACGAGAGCAAGCTCTATGTCGCCGACACCGGCCGCACACATGGTGCACAAAACCCGGCGCACATCCGGGTGTTCAATATCGGCCAGGGCGGCAAGACGGTCTCAGGCGAAAAGGTCTTTGCCGACTGCACCGCCGGCCTGTTCGACGGTTTCAGGCTGGATGCGGACGGCCGCATCTGGACCAGTGCCGCCGACGGGGTCCATTGCTACGATCCAGACGGGACGCTGATCGGCAAGGTCAAGGTACCGGAAGTCGTCGCCAATTGCGTGTTCGGCGGCAACAAGCTGAACTGCCTCTACATCGCCGGCACCACATCGCTCTATATGGTCCGGCTCATGGTCAACGGCGCCAAGACTTATTGAGCAGACGAGACCCAGGGGAGGGACGCCATGCCATTTGTGAATATCCGCCTGGTCAAGGAGGTGATTGCCGATGACCCGGCCGGCAAAAAGGCCGCGATCGCCGCCCAGGTGACGGCAGCCATCACCGGCGTCACCGGCCTGACCAACAACGATGTCTGGGTGGTCTTCGAGGAGGTCGCCGCACGCGACTGGTTCGTCGGTGAGACCGACGTCGAGACGCGGAGGGGCAAGGGATAGTTCCCGGCACAGATTGGCCGCAGCCCCTAGCGTCGTCATCCCAGGGCGGAGCAGGAGCGAAGCTCCGTCGCGGAGACCCTGGGATCCATGCCGTGACCTACCAGTAGAACAGCGGTGCGATTCTGTTGTGCAGCGCGCCGGTGTAATGTCCAACGTCAGGCCTCTGGCGGCCTTCCCGAACCGCTGCATCTCCGACGAATGTCACGGCATGGATCCTAGAGTCTTTCACGTTTTGACGGAAGCGTATCCGGCGTTTGCGAAGTAGTTCTTGCATTCGCCGGGTTCGATCGTCGCAACGAGGTGGCCGATG
>NZ_JAMYTU010000011.1:0-168946 GCF_040322615.1 Mesorhizobium sp. M0119 | reverse complement strand
CACGCCCCGCGGGGGGGGGCGCCCACCCCGCCCGGGCGCGCCTGGCGGGGGGGGGGGCGCGGGGGCCCCCCCCCCCACACACGCCGGGCCCCCCGAACCCCGGGGCCGGGCCGCCCCCCCCCCCCCCCCCCGAGCCGGAAAGTTGAGATCGTGGACCGGGATAGCCGTCAGCTCACGCCGGCAAAAGTGCCTTGCATGAGCAGGTCCGGCAGATAACTTGCCGGCTTACCGCCAACCGCCTGCCCACCGGTCAGGCCGCCTTGTATTTCAGGGCCGAAGAACGAGTACGGAAAGGGCGTGACCGGCCGGCTAACCTCATCGAGCCGTGCCCGAAGATCCTCGGGAATGTCGAAATCAAGCGCGCCGAGATTGTCCTTGAGCTGGTCAAGCCTGGTGGCGCCGACAATGACGGACGCAATGCCTGGCCTGTTTGCCGTCCAGTTCAGGGCGACCTGGGCCATGCTGCGGCCGAGCTGGCCGGCAACCGCCTCCAGTTCGGCCACGATTTGCCAGTTGCGACCGGTGAATTTCTGGAAACCGGGATTGGTCGAACCACGCATTGTCTCCAGCCGGCCACCATCCTTGACGATTGTATCGAAACGGTATTTTCCGCTGAGCAGGCCGCTGGCCAATGGACTCCAGACCATGATTCCGGCGCCATAGCGCGTGCCGAACGGCACGAACTCGTGCTCGATGTTGCGCTCGGCCAGCGAGTATTCGAGCTGAAGCGCCGAAACCGGTTCATAGCCGCGATGCTCGGCGACCGCCTGCGCCCGGCTTGCGTACCAGGCCGGCACGTCGGACAGGCCGACATGCCGGATCTTCCCGGCGCGCACCAGATCGTCCAGCGTCCGCATCACCTCCTCCGGCGGCGTCAGCCTGTCCCAGGTATGGAGGATGTAGAGGTCGATGTAGTCGGTGCCGAGCCGCTTCAGCGAACCGTCTACCGCCCGCAGGATGTTCTTGCGGCCGTTGCCCCCGGCGTTCGGGTTGCCCGGTTCGGCGTTGTAGGTGAATTTGGTACTGATCACCGCCTTGTCGCGCAGCCCACGCTCGGCGATGAATTCGCCGAGCCAGGTTTCGGCCGTGCCACCGGTATAGAGATCGGCGGTATCGAAGAAATTGCCACCGGCTTCGACATACGCATCAACCAAGGCGCGCGCGGTTTCCTTCTCCGCGCCCCAGCCCCATTCCGTGCCGAACGTCATGGTGCCGAGCGCCAGGCGAGTGACACGCAGCCCGCTGTTGCCGAGCGTGTAGTAGGACATGGTCATGGATTTTCTCCTGAAGTTTGATAAGCGGGATTGAGGTCTTGCCTGGGATACGCAGTCAGACCTTGGCCAGCGCATCGACCACCACCTGGAACCGGCGCGGATCGAAATAATCGTGGTAGGCGCTGATCAGACCGCTCTCGAAACGGAAGATCGCGATATTGCTGTTGGTGTATTCAGTGCCGCCGATCAGCACCGCGCGGTTCTTGTACTCAACGACGATCGCGTCCGAATCCGCTGCCGGATAGATGGCTGTCAGCTGCGAATCGAAGGATTCGAAACTGCCGAAGAGGCCTCTGAAGGCCGCCAGGATCGCGGCCTTGCCATCGATGCTGTTTCCAAATCCTGCCGGCGGGTAGAAGACAAGGATACGGCCATCTTCAGCCCAAAGGTCGCCCCATGCCTCAATGTCCTTTGCGGTGCATCAGATCAAAGAATTTACGCACGGTCTCGAGAATACGGGTTCGTTCGGAATCGAGGTCGGCCATCGGACGTCTCCTTGGCTGCTCGGCGATTGCCGTGTGATGCAGCCAAAGATACGCCCTCCTTTTCCCACCGATAAGATTGCATTATCCGAATGGACTATGCGATATCATGCATGAATGGACCGCGATCTGCTCAGCCACCTACCTATAATCGTTGCCGTCGCGCGGCGTGGCGGCTTCGCGTCGGCGGCCGCCGAGCTCGGCATGAGCCCGTCAGCGGTCAGCCATGCGGTGCGGCTGGTAGAGGAGCGAATCGGCCAGCCGTTGTTTGCCCGCACCACGCGCAGCGTCTCGCTGACCGAGGCTGGCACCGCGCTTGTCGCTGCGGCGGAGCCGGCGCTGGAAGACATTGCCGAACGGATCGAACGCATCCGCTCGGTCAAAGGCCGGGCAAGCGGACTGCTCAGGATCAACGCGCCGCGTTTGTCGCTGCCTCTGGCGCTGATGCCCATCCTGACGGCGATGGCGGAGCGTTACCCTGATGTGACGGTGGAGATCGTCACCGACGAACGTCTGAGCGATATCGTCGGCGAGGGTTTCGACGCCGGCATCCGGCTGGGCGAGATGATCGCCGAGGATATGGTGACGGTGCGACTGACTCAGCCGTTCCGGACGACCATTGTCGCCTCTCCGGCCTATGTCGGCCGCCACGGAAAGCCGCGAACAATTGCTGATCTCTCCACCCGCAACTGCATCGGATATCGGCTGTTGCGATCACGTGCGCTCTATCGCTGGGATCTGTCAGACCAGGGCAAGGATATCAGCGTCGAGACAGGCGGCAGCGTGGTCGTCAGCGATCCGCTGTCGGCAAGGGACATGGCGCTTGCCGGCATAGGCCTCGCCTATCTGTTCGAGCCGCTTGTCAAGCCCGACATCGAAGCAGGCCGGCTGGTCGAAGTCCTTGGCGAGGCATCGATCGAGGAACCGGGACTGTTCCTCTATTTCCCGCGCCGCGCCGCGATGGCCCCGAAGCTCCGCGCCTTCATCGACACCGCGCAAGAAATCGGCCGGGCATCCTCGCGGACACCCGGCCGAAAAAGCCTTTCGAGCGGATAGTTTACTTCTTGACCGCTGCCGCGACTTCCGCCGCAAAATCGGTCTCTTCCTTCTCGATGCCCTCACCGAGCGCGAAGCGCAGATAGGCAGCGATTTTGGCTGGCGCGCCGATCTCGCTTTCGGCATCCTTCAGCGCCTTCTCGACGGTGATGTCGGGGTTGAGCACGAAAGCCTGCTTGAGCAGCACGACCTCTTCGTAGAACTTGCGCAAACGGCCCTCGACCATCTTCTCGATGATCGCTTCCGGCTTGCCGGACTGGCGCGCCTGGTCGGCGAAGATCGCCTTCTCGCGCTCCACCGCGACCGGATCGAGCTCTTCGGTGGTCAAGGCCATCGGATTGGTGGCAGCGACATGCATGGCAACCTGGCGTGCGAAGGCGTTCGCGGCATGCGCGTTGCCTGTCGTCTCGATGGCCACCAGCACGCCGAGCTTGCCAAGGCCGTCGGCGACCGCATTGTGAACGTAGGTTGCGACAGCGCCGTGCTTGACGGTGAGCTTGGCCGAGCGGCGGAAGCCCAGATTCTCGCCGATGGTGCCGACGGCGTCCTTGATGGTCTCAGTGACCGACTTGCCCGAGCCCGGATAGGGAGCAGCGGCAACGGCCTCGGTCTTGCCGCCATAGGCGAGCGCAACCTTCGCGACATTGGCGACGATCTCCTGGAACGCAGCATTGCGCGCAACGAAATCCGTCTCGGAATTGACCTCGACGATCGCTGCCTCGCGGACGCCGGAATCGACACCGATCAGGCCTTCGGCAGCGGTACGGCCAGCCTTCTTGTCGGCCTTGGAAATGCCCTTCTTGCGCAGCCAGTCGATGGCTTCTTCCATGTTGCCGTTGGTCTCGTTCAACGCCGCCTTGCAGTCCATCATGCCCGCGCCGGTCAAGTCGCGGAGTTCTTTGACCTGTGCAGCCGAAATGCTCATTGTCGCCTCTTTGTCTAAATGCACTGACGCACCATCGATTTTCGATGATGCGCCTGGTGCCGGTAGCGCTTACCGCGCCAACATATTGGAAAGATGAAGGCCGCAGCCGGCCTTCGCTACTATGCTTCCGGGGTCTGGGCAGCCGGGCTCTCGGCGGCCGGGGTCTGATCGAGCGCCGGCTCGACTGGAGCCTCGACCGATGCGCCGATATCGACACCGAGCGCGCCCTGCTGACGGGCGATGCCGTCGATAGCTGCCTTGGCGATCAGATCGCAATAGAGCTGGATGGCGCGGGCCGCGTCGTCGTTGCCAGGGATCGGGAAGTCGATCTTGTCCGGGTCGCAGTTGGAATCGATGATGGCAACGACCGGGATGCCGAGACGCTTGGCCTCGAGAATGGCGATCGCTTCCTTGTTGGTGTCGATCACGAACATCAAATCGGGCGTCGAACCCATATCCTTGATGCCGCCCAGCGCCTTGTCGAGCTTCTCACGCTCGCGATCGAGGTTGAGGCGCTCCTTCTTGGTCAGGCCCTGAGCCTCGCCGGCCAGCATTTCGTCGAGCTTGCGCAGGCGCTGGATGGAATTCGAGATCGTCTTCCAGTTGGTCAGCATGCCGCCGAGCCAGCGCGAGTTGACATAGTACTGGGCCGAACGCTGCGCGGCATCGGCGACGATGTCGGAGGCCTGGCGCTTGGTGCCGACGAACAGCACGCGGCCGCCCTTGGCAACAGTGTCGGAAACCTGCTTCAGCGCCTGGTGCAGCAAGGGCACCGTCTGCGAGAGGTCGATGATGTGGATGTTGTTGCGGGCGCCGTAGATATAGGGCGCCATTTTCGGGTTCCAGCGGTGGGTCTGGTGGCCGAAGTGAATGCCAGCTTCCAATAGCTGGCGCATGCTGAAATCAGGCAGAGCCATTTCTTATTTCCTTTCCGGTTAGCCTCCACGGACACAGGCATTTTTGGACTTTGTCCTCGAACGCCACCGGAGGTTTCAGCCGGATTTCTCCCGGGCAGACACCAAAGTCCGTGTGTGGAATGAGCGCGCATATAGAGGGGAAGCGCGACAAACGCAAGCGGTGTGGCGTCTTGTGGTTCAGCGTGCGGCGATCAGCGCACCGGTGTCATCGTCGCATCTTGCCCTTCGGCACCCGCACACGCCGAAAAACAGCGACGATCTCCTCGCGGCTGCATTCTATGGCGCCTAACCGCACTGCGCGGTCGCGCTCGAACCCGGTTATGTCATAGTGCGGTGCCGATGTCTTCGGCGGCCCTTGGTAGGAGGAGCGCTTGATGCCGAGCTGCCCGGCAAAGCGATGCAGCTCGTCGGTATCGTCTGCCAGCAGATGACACCAGCGGTGGCCGACCCATTTCCAGATCGCCGCATCGACATAGACCGCCATGAGGCTTGCCGCACTCCTTCATCTTGCGCCGACCAACACGCCGCTAACGATGATAGAAGGGATTGGCATAGAAAATGAAGCCGCCGCCGGCCTCGAGTTGCGCCATGGTGTTGGTGATGGTCGCCTGCATGCGGTCGTGCAGTTCGGCGAGTGCCTCCTCGACGGTGCCTTGATAGGCGTGCAAGCCTAGCGGCTCCGGTACCCGGATATGGGCGCGGCGTGGGCCTGCCGGCTGCGGCACGAAACGGTTGATCGTATCGCGCAGCGTACCCTTGCAATAATCGTTGCGGATCCGCTTCAAATGTTCGGCGATCTCCTCCTGCGTGATGCGCGGATTGGCCGAAGCCCACGGCCCGACACGCTGCAGGCGCTGGATCGTATCTGCCAGCGTTCGGACCTGCTTTTGGCTTCCGGTGCCGTCCGTGTTTTCCCGCAGCCAGCGCCGCGACCGGCGCAAAAGCTCGGCATTGTCGAGCGTGCCGGCTTCGAGCGAAACAAGTTCAGCAAGGCGACGGAGGAGTTCGGTCAGCAGATCCTTCTGACGTGTGTCATATGAAGCCCGCTCATCGGGCCGCAGGCCATTTGCAGCCTCGTCGCGCGATAGTAGCGTCGCGTAGATATGATGGACGCGCTCCGGCAGCGTATCGGCGGCACGGCGTTCGATCTTCAGGCTGTGCTCGACATAGGCGCATTCCTTTGCCAGCGCTGCCTCGACATTCCCCGTGAAAGCGAGCTTCCAGATCACGGGCGCGATCCAAACCTTGAAATCCGGATCCGTCAGGCGACCGCGCTTCAGCGCCTCGAACCCCATCTCGACCGCGCCTGGCAGCAGCGGGGCAACGATGTTGGCATGCCAGCCGACACCGCCTTCGGGATGCAGGAGCACGCCGTGCCCTTTCAGCGCCCAGGCCACCGAATGTTCCTTGGCCGCCGCGCTATTGCCCGGGATTTGCGCGATCAGATTGTTGGCCAGCCAGAATTTCTGCATCAGCCGGCCAAGCCCATTGACGACGCCATGCGTGGCCCAGGATGCCGCCAGCGGGCTTACCCGCGACACGACCTCCTTGTCGATCATCCAGTCGGTAAAGAATTCGGGATGGTTGGGTGTGATGAACGTCGCCTTGCCCGCACCGCAACAAGCCTTCAGCCTTTGCCGGTCATCCTCCGGAAAATCGATGTGGCGGACATTGGCGACGCCGCGCAAACCGGCCAGACGGTTGAATGGCAACAGGTCGCGAAGCCCCGGAATGCCGTGCAGCATGACAATCCGGTTGACGAATGTCATGGCCTTGATCAGCGTCGCATTGGGCCGCGGCGCCACAAAAACGTCGATCCTGCTCAACCTGCTCCCCCCACGGCGCTTACCGTCGTAAGACGTTGATAGGCAATTGCGGCATGCTCAAGTCGATGCGACATGCCCCGCAAGATCAAGCGCTACTATCCCGGATAGCGCCGGCGGCTTGTCGTTGGTTCGAGCCTATTTCGACGGGCAGGTCTTTGGCTGATCGAACAGCGACAGATTGACCAGTTTGCCGGTCATCGAGAACTCGCCATAGTCCATGACGAGATCGCGCGTGATGCCGTTCTCGTGCAGCTTGAAGCTGATCCGGTATTCCGGCACCTCCTCGCCGCCCTTGTCGGCATCGTCGAAATAGGCGATGTCGACCGGCCAGTATTTGTCGGTGGCGAGCTTGGCCAGCGCCGGCGCTTCCGGATCGGTGTTGTCGGCATCGGCTTGCTTGCCGACGACGACGGTGGTGGTCACCACCTTGTTGGCGTCCTCAGAGCCGTCGAACAGGTTGGTTTCGTAGAACCGCTCGCCCTTTTCCGCCTTGCCGATCATTTCGACCATTTGCTGGGTCGGGAACTGGGTCGGCGCGAGTTCCAGGCTGCTCTTTTCGGGCTTGTCGATATCGACCTTGAGACCATTGGCCTCCTTCGTTGCGGTACCCTTGACCTCCTTGTCGAGGTTCTGGTCGACAAAGGATTTGTTCACGAAGGAGAAGGTCTTGCCCTCGGCATCCTCGAAGGTGGTCATCTGCTGGTCGGTCAGCCTAGTGTTGTCGTTGGTTACGATCTGGGTCACCAAACGGAACTTTACCGTATAGCCCTCGCAAGGCGAGCCGTTGAACTCGTAGACCATGCGGCCGGTGATGCCAGTAATGCCGGAGCGATCGGAGGCCTTGTCGAGTGAAATGTCGTAAACAGCACGATGCGCCTGCAGCGCAGGCACCGCAAAAGCGGGAGCCGCCCAGGAAGCCGCTGTCAGGAGGACGGCGTTGAATGCGAGGCGCGTTGCGCGCATGGGGTGCTCCGATCATCGCGGCTAATGGCAGGCCGCATGGAAAGATGGTCCAGCTTAAAAAAAGTCGTGGCGGAAGCGAGGCAAAAATAGCAATTTCGGCCCGGCCTGCGCGGCGCCTTCAAGCAATAGGGAAATAGCATGAGCGAAACAATCGAAAAGCGGCTAAGCGAACTCGGCGTGACGCTGCCGGCCGCCGCCGCGCCCGCCGCCAATTACGTGCCATATTGCAGGACCGGCAATCTGCTGTTCACCGCCGGGCAGTTGCCGCTCAAGGAGGGCAAGCTCCAGGCGAGCGGACTGCTTGGCCGCGATGTCGACACCGCGACTGGCAAGGAAGCCGCAAAATACTGTGCGATCAACATATTGGCGCAGGCCCAGGCGGCACTTGGCGATCTCAAGAAAATCCGTCGCTTGGTGAAGATCACCGTCTTCGTCGCCTCGGCACCGGATTTTGTCGAACAGCATCTGGTTGCCAACGGCGCCTCGGATTTTCTCGTCGCCGTGCTCGGCGATTGCGGCAAGCACGCCCGCTCTGCCGTCGGGACCGCTTCCCTGCCGCTTAATGCCGCAGTGGAAATCGAAGCGATCTTCGAAGTCGAATGACCGGGACTGCGACCATGACCGATCTTTCCTGGCTGACTGCCCGGCCCGTCGCCCATCGCGGCCTCCACGACATGAACAAGACGCGCTGGGAGAACACGCTTTCCGCTTTCGCCACGGCAGCCGAGCGCGGCTACGCGATCGAATGCGATGTGCACCTGTCATCCGACGGCGTCCCCGTCATCATCCACGATGGCGATCTGCGGCGGCTGACCGGCAAGGACGGCTTCGTTTGGCAGCGTACGGCTGCCGAGATCACGGCGCTGAAGGTCGGCGGCACCGCCGACCATTTGCCGACGCTGCAGCAGGCGCTTGATCTGGTCGACGGCCGTGTGCCGATGGTTGTCGAACTGAAAGGAGCTGCCGGGCACGACGAAGGCCTGGTCGAAAGCGTCGGCAAGATGCTCAAGCAATACAAGGGCAAGACCGCGATCATGTCGTTCGACCATTGGCTGATCCGCGAATTCGCGAAATATGCACCCGGCATACCCGGCGGGTTGACCGCCTACGGCAACGACAACCACCTGATCGAGGGGCATTTCGCAATGCTGGCGCATGACATCGCCTTCACCTCCTACGCCGCCGGCGACCTGCCGAACCGGTTCGTCTCCTTCGTGCGAGAGAGACTCGGCATGCCGGTGATCACCTGGACCGTGCATGACCAGCCTGCCGTCGATCTGACCTTCAAATATGCCGACCAGATGACGTTCGAAGGATTCGAGCCCGATCTTGTACGGCTTGCCTGAGCGGGCTTGTATGGGTCCGCAGCGAGCTTAAGTAAGCCTCATGGATCAAGGGGACGATTGCGAAAGACAAACGGCGAATGCGGAGCTGTCGATCCGCATCGCCGCGGGCATCGGCGCCTTTACCAGCGCTGAATGGGACAGCCTCGGCGGCACCACACGCGGCGATGCAGAAAACGGATACAACCCGCTTGTTTCATTCGCTTTTTTGAGCGCGCTGGAAGATTCCGGCTGCGCTGTTCGGCGCACCGGCTGGCAAGGCCATCACCTCAGGCTGGAAACCGCGCGAGGCAAGCTGCTCGGGGCGGTCCCCTGCTATCTGAAGTCGCACAGCCAGGGCGAATATGTCTTCGACCATGGCTGGTCGGACGCATTCGAACGCGCCGGCGGGCGCTACTATCCGAAGCTGCAATGCGCGGTGCCGTTCACGCCCGTCACCGGCCCTCGCCTGCTGGTCGGCAAGGGCGAGGACAGCCCCACCGTCAAGGCCGGTCTTGCGGCCGGCCTGAAGGCGGTGACGGATAAGCTCGGCGTGTCTTCCGCGCATGTTACTTTCTCGCCGGAGGACGACGTCCAGACATTGGCGGCGGCCGGCTTCCTGCATCGCACCGACCAGCAGTTTCACTTCTTCAACGAAGGCTTTTCGAGCTACGACGATTTTCTCGCAACGTTAGCCTCGCGCAAGCGCAAGGCAATGAAGAAAGAGCGGCGCGAGGCGCTCGCCGACGGCATCTCGATCGACTGGCTGACCGGCAAGGATCTGACCGAAAAGGCCTGGGACGACTTTTTCGCGTTCTATATGGATACCGGCAGCAGGAAATGGGGCCGGCCCTACCTCAACCGCGATTTCTTCTCGCTGATCGGCGAGCGCATGGCCGACGACATCCTGCTGGTTATGGCCAAACGCAACGGGCGCTACATTGCCGGTGCCATCAACTTCATCGGTTCCGACGCGCTCTACGGCCGCAATTGGGGCTGCATCGAGGACCACCCATTCCTGCATTTCGAGGTCTGCTACCATCAGGCGATCGATTTCGCCATCTCGCGCAAGCTGAAGGTGGTTGAAGCCGGTGCGCAGGGCGAGCACAAGCTGGCGCGCGGCTACCGGCCCGTGACGATGCATTCGGCGCACTACATCGCCCATCCAGGTCTGCGCAATGCAGTGGCCGACTACCTCCAACGCGAGCGGCGCGAAGTCGAGCGGATGAGCGAATATCTGGAAGAGCACACCCCGTTCCGCAAGGACCTGGCGGAGTAGGGTAGCGAGACCCAATCGCTCAGCCGCGCGGGCCGGCATGGCCGATGTCGATCGATCGTCTTGCCCGCCCGGAACAGCTTCGCTACACGAGACAGCGAGCCAAGAACCGGAGCGCGCGCCATGGCCGAAGCAACCTACGACAGCAGCAACATCTTCGCGAAAATCCTGCGCGGAGAAATCCCTTCGCACCGCGTCTACGAGGATGACGCGGTCATCGTCTTCATGGATGTGATGCCGCAAGGACAAGGTCACACGCTGGTGGTGCCGAAAGCGCCGTCGCGCAACCTGCTCGACGCGGATCCGGCGGTGCTTGGCCCGCTCTTCGCTCACGTCCAGAAAGTTGCGCGGGCCGTAAAGAAGGCCTTCGATGCTGATGGCGTCACGGTCTTGCAGTTCAACGAACCAGCTTCGGGCCAGACCGTCTTCCACCTTCATGTCCATGTCATTCCGCGCTTCGACGGCATTCCCTTGAAGCCGCACAGCGGACAGATGGAAAAGCCTGAAGTCCTAGCCGAGAACGCCGGCAAGATACGGATAGCGCTGGCAAGCTGAACCGGCGCAAACCGCTCCGGCGGGCGCCGGGTGCTTAACGGAAGGTGTCATAAAAAAAGCCCCGTTTCCGGGGCTTTTTTACTGGCTGGTTCGTCAGTTCTTGCGCGGCAGTTGCGGCACAAGGCTGCGCTTGCCGCCATCCTTGCCCTTCGGCTCCGGCTTCTGCGCCACCGCCTTTTTCGCGGCGGACTTCTTCGCCACCGCCTTCTTGGCTTTCGGCACGTCGTCCGGCTCTTCCTTCTTCGGCTTCACCGGCGCCTCGTCGGCGAGCGATTCGAGCTTCAGGCCGGTCTCGCCGGTTTCCTTCTTCTCGACGGTGACACGCACAGTGCCGCCCTTCTTGAGCTTGCCGAACAGCACCTCGTCGGCCAGCGGCTTCTTGATGTGCTCCTGGATGACACGGCCAAGCGGCCGGGCGCCCATGCGCTCGTCATAGCCCTTGTCGGCCAGCCATGCGATTGCATCCTGCGACAAGTCGAAGGTCACGCCACGCTCGGAAAGCTGCGCTTCCAGCTGCATGACGAACTTCTGCACCACCTGATGGATGACCGGCACCGGCAGCGAGCCGAACGGAATAATCGCATCGAGGCGGTTGCGGAACTCCGGCGTGAACAGCCGATTGATCGCTTCGACATCGTCGCCTTCGCGCTTGGTCGAACCGAAACCGATGGCCGCGCGCTGCGCATCGGATGCGCCCGCATTGGTGGTCATGATCAGGATGACATTGCGGAAGTCTATCTGCTTGCCGTTGTGGTCGGTCAGCTTGCCGTGATCCATGACCTGCAACAGGATGTTGAACAGGTCCGGATGCGCCTTCTCGACTTCGTCCAGCAACAGCACGCAATGCGGATGCTGGTCGACCCCGTCGGTCAGAAGCCCGCCCTGGTCGAAGCCGACATAGCCGGGAGGCGCGCCGATCAGCCGCGAAACGGTGTGGCGTTCCATATATTCCGACATGTCGAAGCGGATCAGTTCCACGCCGAGCGAGGCGGCGAGCTGCTTGGCCACTTCCGTCTTGCCGACGCCGGTCGGGCCCGAGAACAGGTACGAGCCGATCGGCTTTTCCGGTTCGCGCAGGCCGGCCCGCGCCAGCTTGATGGCCGAGGTCAGCGCTGTGATCGCGGTGTCCTGGCCGTAAACGACGCGCTTCAACTCGATGTCGAGGCCTTGCAGCACCTTCTCGTCGTCGGCGGAAACCGTCTTCGGCGGGATGCGCGCCATGGTGGCGATCGTCGCTTCGATCTCCTTGATGCCGATGGTCTTCTTGCGCTTGGCTTCCGGCACCAGCATCTGAGAGGCGCCGGTCTCGTCGATCACGTCGATCGCCTTGTCCGGCAGCTTGCGGTCGTTGATGTAACGCGCCGAGAGTTCGACCGAAGCCTTGATCGCCTCACTCGTGTAGCGGACCTTGTGGAACTCTTCGAAATAAGGCTTGAGGCCCTTCATGATCTCGATGGCGTCCTCGACCGTCGGCTCGTTGACGTCGATCTTCTGGAAGCGCCGCACCAGCGCGCGGTCCTTCTCGAAGAACTGACGGAACTCCTTGTAGGTGGTCGAGCCGATACAGCGGATGGCGCCGGACGACAGCGCCGGCTTCAACAGGTTCGACGCATCCATGGCGCCGCCGGAGGTGGCCCCTGCCCCGATCACGGTGTGGATTTCATCGATGAACAGCACGGCGCCGGGATAGTCTTCGAGCTCCTTGACGACCTGCTTCAGCCGCTCCTCGAAATCGCCGCGATAGCGGGTGCCGGCCAGCAGCGTGCCCATGTCGAGCGCGAAGATGGTGGCATTGTGCAGCACTTCGGGAACGTCGCCCTCGACGATGCGCTTGGCGAGGCCCTCGGCGATCGCCGTCTTGCCGACGCCGGGATCACCGACATAGAGCGGGTTGTTCTTGGAGCGGCGGCACAGCACCTGGATGGTCCGGTTGATCTCGCTCTCGCGACCGATCAGCGGATCGATCTTGCCGGCCTTGGCCTTGTTGTTCAGGTTGACGCAATAGGCAGTCAGCGCGTCCTGCTGCTGCTTCTTCTTGCCGCCTTCCTCTTGCGGCTCGGCCCCGCTCTGGCTGCCTTGCTCGTCGTCGGCGCCGCGCGGCGTCCGCGTCTCGGAAGCGCCGGGGCGCTTGGCGATGCCATGCGAGATGTAGTTGACCGCGTCGTAGCGGGTCATCTGCTGTTCCTGCAGGAAGTAAGCGGCGTGGCTCTCGCGCTCAGCGAAGATGGCGACGAGCACGTTGGCGCCGGACACCTCCTCGCGGCCTGACGACTGCACATGGATCACCGCGCGCTGGATGACGCGCTGGAAACCGGCAGTCGGCTTGGAATCTTCATCGTAGCCGGTGACGAGATTGTCGAGCTCGGTGTCGATATAGGTGAGGACCGTATGCTTCAACTCGTCGAGATCGACGTTGCAGGCACGCATGACGGCGGCCGCCTCGGTGTCGTCGATCAGGGCGAGCAGCAAATGTTCAAGGGTTGCATATTCATGGTGCCGCTCATTGGCGAGCGTCAGCGCTTGGTGAAGCGCCTTTTCCAGGCCTTGGGAGAAAGCCGGCATGTTACCTCACTTCTTCTCCATCACGCATTGCAGCGGATGCTGATTCTGTCGGGCGAAATCCATGACCTGGGACACTTTGGTCTCGGCCACCTCGAATGTATAGACCCCGCACTCGCCCACCCCATGATTGTGAACATGAAGCATTATGCGTGTGGCGGCTTCGCGGTCCTTCTGGAAAAAGCGCTCCAGCACGTGGACCACGAATTCCATGGGTGTGTAGTCGTCGTTAAGAATGAGGACCCGATACAGACTGGGCTTCTTGGTCTTGGTTTTTGTGCGCGTGATGACGGCCGTGCCGCGACCGGCCTCATTGCCGTTGCTGCCGTTCTGCATTCGCACCACGTAGCTCGTGGCAGTCAAACCTGTAGTCACGTAGTCCTGCCTCTTTCGAATCCTCATGCATGCTCGACATGTAGGTGTTCGATGGACGATTTTAAGCCCTTCTGTTTAGCTGACAATATGGCTAGGTGGCCAAACTTGACCGATTTTTCAAATCGTGAAGACCGCAGGCCCCGATTTCGAGCTGGCATGAAAAAACCCGGCCGCGCGTTTGCGACCGGGTCTGTCCTTGCGAGCCCAGGGCCGGCTCGGAACGTTCGTCGAATTTACTTCGCCTTGGCGACGATCGATTCGAACGGCTTGTAGGCTTCCTTGGCGAGTTCGGCATAGAGATCGCCAAGCTTGGTGGCCTCGGTGACGAAGCTCTCATAGGACTGCTTGGCATAGTCGGACTGGATCTCGATCGCCTTGTCCAGCGACTTGGCGGAAAAGAGCTTCTCGACAACGGCGCTACCGGCTTCGAAGCTTTTCTTGGTGTACTCGCCCGCCTCGGCGGCGATAGCCTGCGCACCCTTGGACAGCGAGGCGAAGCTCTTCAATCCGGTGTCGGCAAATTCCTTGCCGTATTTGCTGAAATCTTCATAGGTCTGGGTCATTTCACACATTCCCTTGAACGGTTGCCTTGGACGATAGACGCGCCTTGTCCGGGCCGCGTTGTGCAATGCGTGTAAACATATTGTGCAGTGCACAAAAAGTCAAGATTCCCGCGGCAATGCGCATCGTGAGCTGCCGGCAATCGCTAAGATTCGAATAAAGAGAAGCTCAATCCCGCAGAAAATGGTGAACGCGGCGGTTACCATAAACGGATTGGTAACGCTGCCCGCGTTAGCGTGGCCGAAGGTGAGGCAGGACCCTTTGCCGCCTCCAAGGCAACGGAAATTCAAAGGAACTATCAGTGCGTAAGGCGTTGTCGGGCTTCGTTTCCAAATCCGCGTCCTCCCTCCAAACGATCATGATCCTCGCTATGGCGATGAGCTTCGTCGTCGCGGACGCGGCTTCATCCATGGCGGCCAAGTCGGCGGCCATCGTCATCGATGCCAAGACCGGCAAGGTGCTTTATTCGTCGGACGCCGATGGCCGGCGCTATCCGGCGTCGCTTACCAAGATGATGACGCTCTATCTGACGTTCGAGGCATTGGCGAAGGGCAGGATCAGCAAGAATTCCCCGGTCGTGTTCTCGGCCAATGCCGCTGCCGAACCGCCGACGAAGCTCGGCGTCAAGCGGGGCGGCTCGGTCACGGTCGAGACCGCGATCCTGTCGATGGTGACCAAATCGGCAAACGATTCCGCAACGGCGCTTGGCGAGATGCTCGGCGGCAATGAAGCCAATTTCGCCCGCATGATGACCGCCAAGGCGCGGGCGCTGGGCATGAGGGGAACCGTTTTCCGCAACGCCAACGGCTTGCCTGATCCCGGCCAGTTCACGACCGCGCGCGACATGGCGATGCTCGGCATCGCCCTGAGAGAGCATTTTCCGCAATATTACGGCTATTTCTCGCAGCGCTCCTTTCTTTATGGGCGGCAGCGTATCAACGGCCACAATCGTCTGCTCGGACGCATCAAGGGCGTCGACGGCATCAAGACCGGTTACACCCGCGCCTCCGGTTACAATCTGGTCTCCTCGGTCTCGGATGGCGATCGGCGCATCGTAGCGGTGGTCATGGGCGGCAGGTCCGGCGGCAGCCGCGACAGCCAGATGGCCGGGTTGATCAATGCCTACATGCCGAAGGCGTCGTCGCGCGGCGGCGGCGTGCTGATTGCCAAGGCTGGTGGCGGCAATCCGATTTCAGCCTTGGCCAAGGTGCTTCTACCGAAGCATGACGCGCCGACACCGGACAGTAAGCCGGACGACGATGCCGTTGCCTCCCTTGTCGAGGAAAATGCGCCCGTCGTTGAAGAAACCACTCCGGTCGTTCAGGCCAAGAGGGTCAAGACGACGGCTGTGTCGACGGTGGACGACGTGGCGACAGCCCGGGTCGCCGCAGCCTATGCCGAACCGGCGGCAGAGGTCGATCCGGTCAGCACGGCGTCAGTGCCATCCGGCTGGGCAATACAGGTCGCCTCTTCGCCAAAACAGGCCGAAGCGAAGGCTTTCCTCGACAAGGCGACGAAGCAGGCGCCCTCCGTTCTGGCCGATGCCTCCGGTTTCACCGTCGCCTTCGACAAGGACGGTGTCACCTACTACCGCGCCCGGTTCGGTGGTTTCGGTTCGAAGACCGCTGCCTGGAAGGCCTGCAACGCTTTGAAAAAGAAGAAGATCGAGTGCTACGCCGTCCAGCAGTAAGCGGCGCGCGAAACGATATCTTTCCCGAAAGTTCTGCGTCGAAGGAGACTAGTTGTGATTGGAGAGCAAGACGTCCTTGGCTTCATTGATCCGCGCCGCCAGGAAAGACGTGCCACCGATATCGGGGTGCAGGCGCTGCATCAGGCGGCGGTGCGCCTTGCGGACATCCGCCGCGGCAGCCCCCGCTTCAAGACCAAGGATCTTGTAGGCCTCCTCCTTAGTCATGGCGCCAGAACCTGGCGCAACACCCAGCCCTTCGCCACCATTCGCATCAGCGTCTTTGCGCCAGATGGGAAATCTGCCGTCAAGATACGTCTCTAGCAATTGGCGGCTCTCCGGATCGCCGGAGAGTTCGCGATAGAGTTGCTGCAATTCGGCAAGCCCCATCGAGCCAAGCATCTTGCCTTCATGGCGCCCAGCCAGCACGAGGCCTTCGAGGCCACCGGTATCGTGATCGAGTTCCATCTCAAGCGCCGCTGTACGAACTGTCGAACGCTTGCCTGGTGCCAGTTTTGATGCCGGCCGATTCATGCGCATGGAGCCGTACCAGGCGAGCGCAGCCGACAGGATCAAGCCGCCGATACCCTCGCGCCCGACCAGCAGCACGGCTACGCCGATCAGCCCGAGCAGCACAGGTCCAAGCGTCCTCATGCCGCCTGCAAGCTTGGCCGGATCGGCGCGCAGGAAGACAGTGACCGTGCCGAGAAACACCAGAAGCAATGCTACAAAAGCGATAATTGCGCCCATCAGTTTCCGCCGCCCCGCATATGCTCGATCATCAGCCGGTCCTCCGGCCTGCCCCGGGCCTCCAGTGCTTTCAGCCCGCCGGTCGCAAACACGGCGACGGACGAAAGCAGGCCGGCCAAGGTTGCGGCAGCCCGCCGATCGAACCGGAACCAGGCCCCTTTCGACAGCCGAGCAATTTCCTTGAACGCCTTTTCCGCGGCGGCATCATGGCCCTCCTGAAAGACGAAGACAGGAACGCCGTGCAGACCGAGGCTGCCGGCCTTTTCGGCCAGATCATCTATGTTTTCTTCCATCGCGTCGCCGATATAGACCAGCGCGTTGACCTTGGCCGCCGCCGTCTGTTTCAGCGCATGGGCAAGCACCTTGCCGATTTGGGTATGGCCGCTGCGGCATTCGATCCGCGTCATCAGCTGTTTCAGAGCTTCGGTATCGGTGACGAATGCGGAGGAGCGGCACTCGCCAAGATCGCGAAAATAGACCAGCTGTACCTTGAGCGCCCCAGCCCTGCCGACGGCGTCGAACATCTCGGCCTGCAGCGCACAGGCGAGATCCCAGGTCGGCTGGCGGCTCATCGTCGCGTCGAGGGACAGAATCAGCCTGCCTGAACCGGTGGCGGATGCAGCGAGCGTTCTTGCCTGACGGAGAAACGCGTCGATCTCGCCGGTGCTCGATTGAGACTCGACCGGCGCAGGATTGGCCCTTGCAGGCACGGGCTGCTTCTTGTCGCTCATGACATTCAAGATGTGGCGTTGTTCCCCGGCTTGCAAGCCCAGATGAGGCGACCTGGAGGACCGGTGATGATGGCAACTGCGGACAAGCACTTCGGCTGGTGGTCTTGGCGTTGCGTTTCTTGGCGTCAGAGCAGGCCGAGATCGGCAAGCTCACGCCTGAGCTTCGGCGGCATCTCGATCAGCCCGGCTTTGCCTTTGCCGAGATCGGCCGGCGCGTCCGCCGGCTTCAGGTAGCGCCACCCCTGGAATGCACGGCGCGGTTGCCAGTCGGTTCGCACGACCTCAGGATCGAGGATCAGATGGCAACGGCCGATGCCCTCGTCATCGGTGAAGGGCCGGATTTCGGTGATCAGCTGGCGGCATTGGACATTACCCTTGATCACCCAGTAGAGCGAGCCGCCGTCGGTAATCTCGGCGCCGCGCGTCGGCACCATGCGGGTGGTGTGGTAGTGCTCGGCCGGTTCGCCAGCGCGGCGCCGCTCGTCGAGACGGAAGGCAATCCACTCTTCCAGATCCTCGACGCTGTCACAGCCGACGCAAAGCTTTATGAGATTGAGAGACATCGTTTAAGGTTTAGTCCAGCACGCGAACGCGTCAACAGCCTGATCGACTTCTCCACAATGGTGGTCCAGGCCCCAGATTGGCGCTCAGCACTCCACGACATTGACGGCCAATCCGCCAAGGCTGGTCTCCTTGTACTTTTCGTTCATGTCGAGGCCGGTCTGGCGCATCGTCTCGATCGCGGCATCGAGCGGCACGAAATGAACGCCGTCGCCCTTGATGGCCAGCGAAGCGGCGGTCACCGCCTTGACGGCGCCAAGCGCGTTGCGCTCGATGCACGGCACCTGCACCAGGCCGCCGACCGGATCGCAGGTCATGCCGAGATGATGTTCCAGCGCGATTTCGGCGGCGTTCTCGACCTGCTCGGGTGTGCCGCCCATAACGGCGCACAGTCCCGCCGCAGCCATTGCCGAAGCCGAACCGACCTCGCCCTGGCAGCCGACTTCGGCGCCCGAGATCGAAGCATTGGTTTTGATGATGCCGCCAACGGCGGCCGCCGTCAGCAGGAAATCGCGAATGCCGGGCTGGTCGGCTTCGGGATGGAAATGCAGCCAGTAACGCAGCACCGCGGGCAGAGTGCCGGCCGCCCCATTGGTTGGCGCGGTGACGACACGGCCGCCGGCGGCGTTCTCCTCATTGACCGCCATCGCATAGATCGACAGCCAGTCATTGGCGAGCAGCGGGTTGGGCCGGTTCTGCTGCCATTGCTCTTGCAGCTTGTCGTGCAGCATCCGGGCACGGCGGCGCACTTTCAGTCCGCCCGGCATGATGCCGTCTTGTGACAGGCCACGCTCGATGCAGCCCTTCATGGCGCTCCAGATGCCGTCGAGGCCGGCGTCGAGCTCCTCGCGCGACATCTGCGTCTCCTCGTTGACGCGCTTCATCTCGGCAATGGAAAGCCCGCTTTTCGCTGCCATTGAGAGCATTTCGACGGCGTTTTTGAACGGATACGGAACCTTCTTGCCCTCTGTTGTCGCCGAGCCTCTTGCCTTCAGCCGCTGCAGTTCTTCCTCGGACACTACGAAGCCGCCGCCGATCGAATAGTAGACGCGCCGCAGCAGCAACCGGTCGCCGGCATCATAGGCAGAGAAGGCCATGCCATTGGCGTGACCCGGCAGCGGCGTCTTGCGATCCAGCACAAGATCCGTTGCCGGGTCGAAACGATAGGACAGATGGCCAGGCGGCGAAATCCGGTTCTCGGCGGCGATGCGAGCGACGATGCCGTCCGCCTGGTCGGGATCCACCGTCTGCGGCGTCTGGCCGGCGAGGCCGAGCACCACGGCACGATCGGAGCCATGGCCGATGCCGGTATAGGCGAGCGAGCCATGCAGGCTGGCCGCGATCCGGTTGACCTTGGCGCCGGCCGGGCGCGGCCAGTCGTCTCCCGCAATCTCGTCGAGAAACCGCCGCGCAGCCGTCATTGGCCCCATCGTGTGCGAACTCGATGGGCCGATGCCGATCTTGAACAAGTCGAAAACCGAAAGGAACACGTGGGCGTTTTCTCCGGGGACCCTGTTGAGGTCTACATATAGGAATTCCCATGATGTTTTCCGCTGTTTTAAGGACCGCGGCGCTGCGCCTGCCGACCTTGTTTGCTCCGGCAGCGACATTCCAGCTTCGGCCATCGAAGCGTTACCGCCGCCTGTGGTAAAAGCAATGCATGAGCGATTCCTTTCATCTATCGACGGCCGACCTTGCGGCGCTGGGGTTCTTCCTTGCCGCGTGGGTGCTGCATACGCTCGCCGCCGACGGAATGCTGGTCAGCCGCATGTCGCTGACGAGGGCGATGAACGCGCAGCGCGAGGCCTGGATGCGGACCATGGCCGAACGCGAGATCCGCATCGTCGACACCGCCATCATGAGCGGCCTGCAACAGGGAACCGCCTTCTTTGCCTCCAGTTCGCTGATTGCCATCGGCGGCTGTTTTGCCCTGCTCGGCGCCTCCGATCAGGTTCTGACCGTGCTGAGCGACCTGCCGTTTGGCGCCACGTCCTCACGCGCGGCCTTCCAGACGAAGGTGTTCGGGCTGGTGCTGATCCTGGCCTTTTCCTTCTTCAAGTTCGGCTGGGCTTACCGGCTGTTCAATTATTGCTCGATCCTGATCGGCGCCGTGCCGATTCCGCATGGCGAGGCGTCGCGCAATCCGGTCACCGAAACGGCAGTCTGGCGTGCCGCGCGCATGAACATGCTGGCCGGGAAGCATTTCAATTCGGGCCTGCGCGGCGTGTTCTTCTCGATTGGTTATCTTGGCTGGTTCGTCGATCCCGCCGTTTTCGTGCTATCGACGCTGCTGCTGCTGGCGGTACTGGTGCGCCGCCAATTTTTCTCGGCGGCGCGGCAGGCGGTGCTCGGTCAGCCGCCCGGCCCGGGAAAAGGCCGATCGATGCGGCCCGACAGCCAATAGGCGATGAGCCCTATCCATTCGCGGATCGCAACAGTGCTGACCTCCAGCCAGTCGCCGGGATAGGGGAACGTGGTGATGCCTTCCCTACCGGAGGTGCGATAGTCGACTGGCCACGGAACGGTCGAAAAGCCGGCTTTGTCGAACAGCGCCTTGGCGCGTGGCATGTGGAAGGCCGAGGTCACCAGCAACCAGGTCTCGCCCGGTTTCGGCGTCACCAGTTCCTTGGTAAAGACAGCATTCTCGTAGGTGTTGCGGGATTTGTTCTCGAGGATCAGCCGATCGGCCGCCACGCCGAAAGCGGCGAAAAGACGCGGCGCGGTATCTGCATCGCCTTCGCCGCCGCGGAACGTTTCGATGCTGCCACCGGAGATAACGACTTTCGCTGTCGGAAACCGCCGCGCCAGCACGGCCGCCTCGACCATCCGGTCGCCGCTGGAGTTCATTTCATAGCCACCACGCACCAGATTGACGGCGCCATCCAGACTGCCGCCAAGCACCACGATACCGTCAACCTTTTCCGGCAGCGGCGGCCTGGGGAAGCGTTCCTCCAGCCGATTGAGCATCATGGGGCCGAGCGGGCTCCATGTCGAAACCGCCAGAATGAGGAAGGCAAGAGCGCTGCCGGCGGTCGCCAACCGTCGCCGGCCGAACATCGCCGCGACCAGCCCCGCCAGCAGCAGGAAGATCGTGAGATTCAACGGCTGGACGAAGAACCAGAGAATCTTGGAGACATAGAAGAACATCCCTCACCCCCTCAGATGAGAAACGATCCTACCACCATTTTTCCGGCTGAAATGTGCCGGCCGCCTGTTCGATGACGTGGGCGGTCTGGAACAGCGTTTCCTCGTCGAAGGGCCGGCCGATTAGCTGCAGGCCGAGCGGCAGCCCCTTGGCGTCGAGCCCAGCCGGAACCGCTATGCCGGGCAGGCCGGCCATGTTCACCGTCACCGTAAAGATGTCGTTGAGATACATTTTGACCGGGTCGGCTGCCATGTCCTCGTCGGCGATGCCAAAGGCGGCGGACGGCGTTGCCGGCGTCAGAATGACGTCGACGCCTGCGGCAAACACATTTTCGAAGTCGCGCTTGATCAAGGTTCGAACCTTCTGCGCCTGTAGATAGTAGGCATCGTAGTAGCCGGCGGAAAGCACATAGGTGCCGATCATGATGCGGCGCTTGACCTCGCGCCCGAAGCCGGCGGCGCGGGTCTTTTCATACATGTCGACAATGTCCTTGCCGGGCACGCGCAAGCCATAGCGGACGCCGTCGTAACGGGCGAGGTTGGACGAAGCTTCGGCCGGCGCCACAATGTAATAGGCCGGCAGCGCGTATTTCGTGTGCGGCAGCGAGATATCGACGATCTCGGCGCCGGCATCCCTCAGCCAGGCAATGCCTTTCTGCCACAGCGCCTCGATCTCCGCGGGCATGCCGTCGACACGGTATTCCTTGGGGATGCCGACCTTCATGCCCCTGATCGGGCGGCCGATCGCCGCCTCGTAATCCGGCACCGGCAGGTCGACGGAGGTCGTGTCCTTCGGGTCGACCGAAGCCATCGACTTCAGCAGGATCGCGGCGTCGCGGACGTCGCGCGCGATCGGCCCGGCCTGGTCGAGCGACGAGGCGAAGGCGACGATGCCCCAGCGCGAGCAGCGGCCATAGGTCGGCTTGATGCCGACCGTGCCGGTGAGGGCAGCGGGCTGGCGGATCGAGCCGCCGGTATCGGTGGCGGTGGCGCCGGCGCACAGGAAGGCCGAGACGGCTGATGCCGAGCCACCAGATGAACCGCCCGGCACCAATTGGGCATTGTCCAACGTGCGCGCGGTCCTGGTGCCGCCGGCCGAAACGAAGCCGCCCTCGCCCTGATGCGTTGTCGGCATCACCACCGTGTCGAAGCGCGAACGCCGCCACGGGTTGATGACGGGCCCGTAATACGAGGTCTCGTTGGACGAGCCCATGGCGAACTCGTCCATGTTGAGCTTGCCGAGCATGACGGCGCCATCCGCCCACAGATTGGCGGTGACCGTCGATTCGTAGCGCGGCTTGAAGCCGTCTAGCACATGGCTGCAGGCCTGGGTGTGGACGCCTTCGGTGCCGAACAGATCCTTGATGCCGAGCGGGATACCCTCGAGCGACCCGCCCTCGCCCTTGGCCAGTTTCGCGTCGGAGGCCTTGGCCATGTCGCGCGCCCTGTCGTCGGTGACCACGACATAGGCGTTGAGCGCCGGATTGGCTCGCTCGATCGCCGATAGATAAGCCTCGGTGATTTCGGTGGCAGTGATCTCCCTGGAGCGCAATTTGGCGCGGGCCTGCGAAATCGTCAGCTGGGTCAGGTCGCTCATCAGGCAAGGCTCTTTTCGTAAAACACCGACCACTCGGAATCGGGATAATTCAGCACCGGACGGCAGCGCGAAAAACCGGCGCGCTCGTAGACGGTCCAGGCGGCGGGATGACGGTCCCCCGTCTCCAGCACCAGACGCTTAAGCCCTTCTTGGCGCGCCAGCGCCTCGATTCGCTCGACAATCTTCGCGCCGATCTTGCGGCCGCGATGCGAAGGTCGCGTATACATGCGCTTGACCTCGCCGACGACAGTATCGTGGCGCTTCAGTGCGCCGCAACCGATGGCAAGACCGTTATCGCGGGCGATGAAGACGGTCGTGTCGCCGTCCGCCATCTGCTCGACCGTCAAATGGTAGCAATGCTCCGGCGGCGTCAGCTCCAGCAATGTGGCGTTGAGCTCCTCGACCAGCCCACGCACATCGTCCTGCAGCGGCGTCTCCGCGGCGATCTCGATTGCCATCGGCCAGCTACTCCACGACCTTCGGCACAAGGAAGAAATTCTCTTCGGTCGCCGGCGCGTTGGCGACGATGTCGGCTGCCTTGCCGCCGTCGGTGACGCCGTCCTGGCGCTTTTTCATTGCCATCGGCGTGACCGAGGTCATCGGCTCGACGCCGGAAACATCGACCTCGTTCAATTGCTCGACAAAGCCCAAAATGGCGTTCAATTCGCCGGTCATGCGCTCTGCATCCTCCTCGCTCACCGCAATACGGGCAAGATGCGCGACGCGCTTCACGGTTTTTATATCAACGGACATGTTTGTGCCTCGGGGAAAACCAGCGCTATAGCGGCGCGGCGCGTGCCGCGCAACATGCATCGTGCCAACAACTGCCCTATGGCATCGCGACGCCGTCGCAGAGGAAATAACTGCCGCCGTTGCCGCTCTGCTCGCCTTCGTCGGCGGCAGGCCGAACCGATACCAGGTCGATCTGCTTCGGGCTCATCTGTGTCAGTGAGAGAACATCGGGAAAGACGTAGCCCGGTTCCTGGCATATGGCGGTCACCGCCCAGCTTGGCGAGCGAGTCGCTTTGGTGATCTGCAGGAATTCACAATTATATTCGATGCTTTCTAAGCCATTTGCCGACAGCACGATATTGCAGCCCTCGATCACCGTCTGCAGCGTATCCTTTTTGGCCTGCGCGCAGAGTTCCTCCGATTGCAGATAGACGCCCTCGATGAAATTCTCCGCGGCCAGCGCCGGCGACGCGGCAACCAGCATGGAAATGCAAAGAGAATTTCTCAAGCGCATCGTATCGTTCCGGACCGGCTTTCTTTACAGCGTAATCGTCTCGCCGATCTTCGGCAACGCCACTTTCACACCAGATCCATCCAGCCCGGCCACGAATTTGTCGGCGGTCTGGTCGATCATCGGAAACGTGCCGAAGTGGGCGGGAACGACGGTCTCGAACTTGAAGAAACGCTGGCAGGCAAGGGCTGCCACCGCGCCACCCATGGTGAAGCGGTCGCCGATCGGCACGATGCCGATCTTCGGTTCATGCAATTCGTTGATCAGCGCCATGTCGGAAAAAATGTCAGTGTCGCCCATATGATAAAGCGTCTTGTCCTCGGGGAAGTGCAGGACGAGCCCGCCCGGATTGCCGAGATAGGTATTCTGGCCACCCTCGCCCGGAAAGGACGATGAATGCAGAGCCTGAACGAAGGTGGTGGTGAAGCCGCCGCAATCGACGGTGCCGCCGATATTGCCGGGGTTGATCTGCTTGTCACCGACGCCCTTGCCGACCAGGTACATGCAAATCTCGAAATTGGCGACCAGCATCGCGCCGCTCTTCTTGAGCACTTCGATGGCGCCGCTGATGTGGTCGCTGTGGCCATGGGTGAGCAACACGTGCGTGACCCCTTCGGCCGGCCCTTCCCAGCCGCCTGTCCATGACGGATTGCCGACCAGATAGGGGTCGATGAGGATTTTCGCGCCTTCGATTTCGATTCGGAATGCCGAATGTCCGTGCCAAGTCAGTTTCATCAATGCTTTCCTCGATTTTTGCTTCGGTAGAGGATAGAACGCCGACGGCGAAATTAAAGTGCCGCGCACGCTTTGCGCGTATAGGACGTGCGGCGTCGCGGTCAAAGGAAAAGCCGTTGGGCATCATCACCATAGAGGAGTTGCCGGCCCGGCTCGGCGGCGGCAAGACCCTGGCCGGTCTCGACCTCGGCGACAAAACGATCGGCGTGGCGGTTTCCGACCGCGGCTTGTCCTTCGCGCACCCGCGCCCTGTCATCATGCGCAGGAAATTCTCGCTCGATGCCGCGGTGCTGCTCGCACTGCTACAGAAGGAACATGCCGGCGCCGTGGTGATCGGCCTCCCCATCAACATGGACGGCTCGGAAGGCCCGCGCGCCCAAAAATCCCACGCTTTCGTCCGCAACATGGCTGGATTGACCGATCTGCCGTTCGTCTTTTGGGACGAACGACTCTCGACGGTGGCGGCCGAGCGGACGCTGATCGAGATGGATTTTTCCCGCAAGAAACGCGCCGGCAAGATCGATTCGGCGGCGGCCGCTTTTATCCTGCAGGGCGTTCTCGACCGCCTTCAGGCGCTCGGCGTCGATGCCTGGTCGAAATAGCGGTTGCGCATCGCCGTGATCCAGCTGCCGATCGCCTTGCGGCGGCGAAATGCCCAGAACGCCATCAGCAGCAGCCCGTCGAATACGCAAGCTTTCGCCACCATGCCCGGAATGAGCGCCGGATCGACGCCCAGCATCTGTCCATAGAGCTGGAAGACGAGATCGTGCAATTGGCGGCTCAGCATGACATAGCCGAAATTGATGTCGTTGAGCGACAGAAAGAACCAGCCCCAAAATAAGAGGAGCGGAGCCGCCCACAGCGCGAACAAGGTGCGCATTAGCGGTCATCCCTCGAATCCAGCCGGCCGGAAATGCGGGCAAGCGAGGAATTATGCGCCGCTGCCTTGGCCATGACATGCGCGGCCGCTCGGATTTCGCCGGTCCCTGGAACTGCCGCGGCAACGGCCGACCGCCGCTCGGCGAGCATCGCGACATAGGACGCCAGAAGTGCCGCCAATTGCACCGCGACAACCATGAACAGCCCATTAATGCCTTGCGCGGCTCCGCCGACGACTATCAGCGACAGCACGCCCAGGGCGGAGATGAAGGCGATCCGCACGACGCTGTCGGCGGGGTCCGGGTTGGTCGCGTCGCTGGTCAGTGCTTCAACAAAGGCCCAGCAGAACAGCACCGCGACGACAAGCAGTGCCACGGCGAGCGGCGCCACGACGACGGCGTTTTCGAGATCGGCAAATCGAGTGTTCTGGACGGGAACGCCGAGCACGCCAAGGGCCATCGCGACGCCTCGATTTCCGTCGATGCAGATGAACGCCAGCAGGGCGAAAACGGCCGCCCAATGCAATGCCAGAAAAGAGCTCAGAATATGCCGCATGACGCTCCTGCTTCGCAGGGCAAAGCTGCTCAAGCTGAACAATCCTTGCCTTAACCATAACACTGGGCTTTGCCACCGGTCGCCGCAATGGAAACCATTCGTTAAGGTTAACGGCCATCCACATGGGGCGAGAGAGCGGCAGCGAATTGGGCGACGGCACTTAGTTGATCGGCGGGTAGAGCGTATCGATGATCATGCGCGCATCATGGCGCGAATCGATCATGCCATAGGTATTGCGCCACTGGCCGGCGAGGCGCGTTTCGACGAAGGCGTCGGCGATCCGCCCTGCCCCCAGCCTGCGAAGCTCTGCCGCCGCCGCCGACAATGCCAATTGTTCTGTCAACAGCCGCGCCGAGCCCTCGTCGGTAGCCGCGACCTGCATTGCCGCCTTGAGCACGCCGACGGTGCCGCGTCCGCCTGCACCGAGATCGCGGTCGATGCCGGACAGCACGTCATCGAACAGGCCGGGTGCACGCCCCAGCACACGTAGCACGTCGAGCGCCATGACGTTGCCTGAACCTTCCCAGATCGCGTTGACCGGAGCTTCGCGATAGTAGCGGGCGAGCGGCCCCTCTTCGACATAGCCGTTGCCGCCGAGGCACTCCATTGCTTCATAGAGCAGCGGCGGCGCGATCTTGCAGACCCAGTATTTGACGACCGGCGTCATGGCGCGGGCGAAGGCCGCCTCGCCGCGGTCGCCGGCCGCCTCGTCGAAGGAGCGCGCCAGCCGGAACGACAGCGCGGTAGCGGCGGCAACGTCCAGCGCCATATCGGCCAGCACACGCTGCATCAGCGGCTGCTCGATCAGATTGGTTCCAAACACCTTGCGGTGGCGCGTGTGGTGGACAGCCTCGGCCAGTCCGGCCCGCATGATCGCCGACGAGGCGACGGCACAGTCGAGCCGCGTCAGGGTCACCATGTCCATGATCGTCTTCACGCCGGCGCCGGGCTCGCCGACCATCTCGCCGATGGCATTGACGAATTCCACCTCCGACGAGGCATTGGATCGATTGCCGAGCTTGTCCTTCAGCCGTTGAAAACGGAAGCCGTTGCCGGATCCGTCGCCGAGCAAGCGGGGCACGAGAAAGCACGACAGTCCCTCCGGCACCTGTCCGAGCACCAGGAAGGCATCCGACATCGGCGCCGACATGAACCATTTGTGGCCGGTCAGGCGATAAAACCCACTGCCGGCCCGCTCGGCCCTGGTGACGTTGGCACGGACATCGGTGCCGCCTTGCTTCTCGGTCATGCCCATGCCGAGTGTTAGCCCGGCCTTTTCGACCGGCGGCTTTTGGCTTTGATCGTATTTCCGCGTCGTCACCCGAGGCGCCCATTCGCGAAACAGCTTCGGGCTGGCCATCAGCGCTGCCAGCGAAGCGCTGGTCATGGTGATCGGGCAGAGATGCCCGGTCTCGAGCTCAGCCGTGAGATAAAAGCGCGCGGCACGCACCTGGTGGCGACGGCCGATCTCGGCATCGCCATTCTCCCAGACCGACGAATGCAGCCCGTTGGCAACAGAGCGGCGCATCAGCGCGTGATAGGCGGGATGGAACTCGACCTGGTCGATGCGCCGGCCCTGGCGATCATGGGTCCTGAGCTTCGGCGTCTCGACATTGGCAAGACGGGCCAACTCCTGCGCCTCATGGGTCAGAACGAAACGACCAAGCCCGTCGAGGTCCTTGCGGACCGGATCGGAAAAGCGCTCGGCAAGCTGGATCAGCAACGGATCGCCCCGCCAGGCGTTGCCGCCGGCCAGCGGCGGCGGCTGGTTGGTCACGTCGTCAGTCACGCTTCGTCCTTATCACCTGAAGGCTGCGAATCCAAAGCCAAGGCGGTTTATAGCCTATGGCCAGCGGGGCGCGACGAAAATACCGGGGAGAACCAATCCAATCCCAAGCCGGTGCTTGCAGCCGCGAGGCCTCCCCCCTATAGCAGCGACTTGAGATGACCGACGCATCGTCCCTGCCACTTTATCCCCACCGCCATCTTCTGGGCATCCGCGATCTTTCCCCCGCCGATATCGAGCT
Organism: Mesorhizobium sp. M0119; assembly: GCF_040322615.1. NCBI lineage: Bacteria > Pseudomonadati > Pseudomonadota > Alphaproteobacteria > Hyphomicrobiales > Phyllobacteriaceae > Mesorhizobium > Mesorhizobium sp. M0119. The sequence continues at coordinate 140,946 of NZ_JAMYTU010000011.1, read as the reverse complement.
ACTGCTCGACCGGGCGGACCGGGCCGTTGCCATCTCGCGGCAGTCGGACAAGAAGACATCGACGCTGCGCGGCCGCACTCAGATCAATCTCTTCTACGAAGCCTCGACCCGGACGCAATCGTCGTTCGAGCTGGCCGGCAAACGGCTCGGCGCCGACGTCATGAACATGTCCGTAGCGAGCTCTTCGGTGAAAAAGGGCGAAACGCTGATCGATACGGCGATGACGCTGAACGCCATGCGTCCCGACATATTGATCATCCGCCATCAATCGGCCGGTGCGGCAGCACTTCTTGCCCAAAAAGTCGGCTGCTCGGTGGTCAATGCCGGCGACGGCGCCCATGAGCACCCTACCCAGGCGCTGCTCGACGCACTGACCATCCGCCGCGCCAAGGGTCCGCTGTCAAAGCTGATCGTGGCGATCTGCGGCGACATCCTGCATTCGCGCGTGGCGCGCTCCAACATCATCCTGCTCAACGCGCTTGGTACCCAGGTCAGGGTCGTCGCCCCTTCGACGCTTTTGCCCGCCGGCATCGAGAAGATGGGCGTCATCGTCACCCGCTCGATGGCCGAGGGTCTGAAGGACGCCGACGTGGTGATGATGCTGCGCCTGCAGCGCGAACGCATGGAAGGCGCTTTCGTACCGTCAGTGCGCGAATATTTCCACTATTTCGGCCTCGACGCCGAGAAGCTGAAAGCAGCCAAGGACGGCGCGCTGGTCATGCATCCCGGCCCGATGAACCGCGGCGTCGAGATCGCCTCCGAGATCGCCGACGGCCCGCAAAGCGTCATCCAGGAACAGGTTGAGATGGGCGTCGCCGTACGTATGGCGGTGATGGAAGCACTGCTCGATCCCCGTCGAAACCACGAGGGCCGCGGCGCATGAGCATAGCGGTCTTCAGCCGAGCCCGCATCGTCGACCCGTCGCGCGGCATTGATGAGGTCGGTACCGTCATAGTCGAAGGCCGCAAAATCCTTGCGGCCGGCAAGGCGGCCTTGAACCAGGGCGCGCCCGAAGGCGCCACGATCATCGACTGCGCCGGCAAGACTATCATCCCCGGATTGATCGATGCGCGTGTCTTCATCGGCGAACCGGGCGGCGAACACCGCGAGACCATTGCTTCGGCGAGCATCGCTGCGGCGGCCGGCGGCGTCACCTCAGTCGTCATGATGCCCGATACCGACCCGGTGATCGACAATGTCGCATTGGTCGAGTTCGTGCTGCGCACCGCCAAGGACACTGCAATCGTCAACATCTTTCCGGCGGCAGCGATCACCAAGGGGCTGGAAGGCCGCGAGATGACCGAATTCGGCCTGCTGCGCGAGGCCGGCGCGGTCGCCTTCACCGACGGCCGCCATTCTATTGCCAGCGCGCTGGTGATGCGCCGCGCGCTGACCTATGCGCGCGATTTCGGCGGCGTCATCGCGCATGAAACCCAGGACGCCAATCTCGCCTCGGCCGGCGTCATGAACGAAGGCCTTTACGCAAGCTGGCTTGGCCTTGCCGGCATTCCGCGCGAAGCCGAATCGATTCCCCTGGACCGCGATCTCGCGTTGGCTCGGCTGACCGGCGGCGCCTATCACGCTGCCAAGATTTCGACGGCTATGGCGGCAAACGCGGTAGCACGCGCGAAAGCCGATGGCGCCAACGTCACATCAGGCGTGTCGATCCACAATTTGTCGCTCAACGAGAACGATGTCGGCGAGTACCGCACCTTCTTCCGGCTGACGCCGCCGCTGCGCGCTGAAGAAGATCGGCTGGCGATGATCGAAGCGATCAAGGACGGCACTATCGACCTCATCGTCTCCTCCCACGACCCGCAAGACGTCGACACCAAGCGCCTGCCCTTTGCCGATGCCGCGGCCGGCGCCATCGGGCTGGAAACGCTGCTGGGCGCAGCGCTGCGGCTCTATCACAATGGCGACGCGACGCTGCTCCGGCTGGTCGAGACACTGTCGACCGCGCCGGCAAGATTGTTCGGCCTGCCCGGCGGCACGCTGAAACCGGGGGCATCGGCCGATCTTGCGCTTGTCGATCTGGACGAGCCATGGGTCGTCAGCGAGAGCGGCATCCGCTCGCGCTCGAAAAACACCTGTTTCGAAGGCGCGCGGCTGCAAGGCAAGGTCTTGCAAACGATGGTGGCGGGCCGCAGAGTGTTTTCGGCGTAGGACGGAGCGGCCGTTACGTCTTCAAATCCGCTCGGCCAAGGAAAGTTCGGGGGAACAATGGTTTACAGTCCCGTCTTGGCATTGGTGTTCGGCTATCTTCTCGGCTCGATCCCGTTTGGCCTGCTGATCACCCGTGCAGCCGGCCTCGGCGACGTGCGCAACATCGGCTCCGGCAACATCGGCGCCACCAATGTGCTGCGCACCGGCAACAAGGGCTTGGCCGCAGCCACGCTGCTGCTCGATGCGCTGAAGGGCACCGCGGCGGTGTTGATCGCAGGCCGCTTTGCGCCCGAGCTCGGACTTTGGGCCGGCTTCGGCGCGTTTTTAGGCCATCTCTTTCCGGTCTGGCTCGGCTTCAAGGGCGGCAAGGGTGTCGCCACTTACCTTGGCGTGCTGATCGGCCTTGCCTGGCAGGTGGCACTGATCTTCGCCGTCGTCTGGCTGGCGGTGGCCTTCCTGTTCCGCTTCTCCTCGCTTGCGGCACTGACGGCAGCGGTGGTCGTGCCCGTGGCCCTGTATTTCCTGAGCACGCAGCAGATTGCCGGGCTTTTCGCGGCGATGAGCCTCATCGTCATCGTAAAGCACCGCGCCAACATTGCGCGGCTGCTTGCCGGCACCGAGGGTAAGATCGGGGCCAAGGAGTGAGCGAGCCCAATGCCGGGCCGCGCCTCAGCGACCGGCAGCGGCTGAGCTGGCTTCGTCTGATCCGTACGCCGAATGTCGGCCCGGCTTCCTTTCGCGACCTGATCAACCGGTTCGGTTCGGCCGAAGCAGCGTTATCGATGCTGCCGGAGCTGATGATTTCGGGTGGCGCCAAAAAAATCGCCCGCATCCCGTCCATTGCCGAGACCGAGGCGGAGCTGGAGACCGCCCGGCGGGCTGGCGCCCGCTTCGTCGGCATCGGCGAGGCGGATTATCCGCCGCTGATGAAAAGCATGGATCATCCGCCGCCGCTGCTCGCAGTCAGGGGCAATAGCGCGGTGTTCCGCTTGCCAGCGGTCGCCATCGTCGGCGCTCGCAACGCATCGCTGGCCGGCATCAAGATGGCGCGGATGCTGGCGGCAGATCTCGGCCGCGACGGCTATGGCATTGTCTCCGGCCTGGCGCGCGGCATCGATACGGCCGCGCACCAGGGCAGCCTTTCGACCGGCACGATCGGCGTGCTCGCTGGCGGCCTGGATTTGCCTTACCCGCCCGAAAATGCCGGCCTGTGCGATGAGATCGCCGAGCGCGGCGGCGCCATCATTTCCGAAATGCCGTTTGGCTGGCAGCCGCGCGCACAGGATTTTCCCCGCCGCAACCGGCTCGTCGCCGGTGCTGCATTGGGATTGGTGGTGGTCGAGGCCGCACAGCGCTCCGGCTCGCTGATCAGCGCCCGGCTTGCCGGCGAGATGGGCCGGCTGGTTTTCGCCGTTCCCGGTTCGCCGCTCGATCCGCGCGCCGCCGGCACCAATGGCCTGCTCAAGGACGGCGCCACTCTTGTCACCGAGGCCGCCGATATCACCAGTGCGATCGCGCCGCTGGTCGGCGCCTGGACGCCAAGGACATCGCCGCTCGAAGAGCCGCCCGACTTTTCGGCAACGCCCCCGCCGCGCGAGGACGACCGCGACCGCGTCGTCGAGGCGCTCGGCCCGACGCCGGTAGCAGTCGACGAGATCATCCGCCACACCGGCCTGCATCCCGCTCAAGTGTTCATGGTGCTGCTGGAGCTCGACCTCGCCGGACGGCTCGAACGCCATGCCGGCGGCAACGTCTCACTGATCTGACCGAGAGCTTGCGCATGTCCCGGCAAGCAATTCCGACGTGATCCCGATGGCCGATCCGAGCAATAAACCAAAGCAGACGCTGTTCACTCGTACGACGGCCCTCGTCTGGTCAGCGCTGAGCGTCATGCTGGCGCTGCAATGGTCCGCCGATCTCGGCATGCTGGGTTTTCCTGACGGCTACATAACGCCCTTCGCAAGAGCGACCAGCACGCTTCTGGGCATTCTGACGGCAGCCTGCATGGCCCAGGGTCTCTACTTTTTCCTGGCCGGCATGTTCGACAGCAAGGTAAGCGCCGTCGGTCTTTGCCTGCAAATCCTTGCCGCAGCGGTTCTCACCGTGGTGCCAGTGCTTATCGTGAAGGATTGTCCGCATTCACAGCTGTGCACCAGAGCCTATGAGGCGCTCACCGGCACGATGATGGACGATGGCGCGGGCGGCTAAGGCCACTGCATGCGTTCGGCACGAGGTTGTCACCCATGTCTTAGGTGCAAACTGTTACCCATGTCTCCGGCCGTACAATTTTATTGATGGTGAGCGCGATGGGATTCGAACCCATGACCTACTGATTAAAAGTCAGTTGCTCTACCGGCTGAGCTACGCGCTCCCGCGGGCTCAGAAAGGCCGCCCTCGAAATTGCGCGGAACATAGGGAGAGTGCCTCTGCCGGTCAACCGGAAAAAGACGGCTCCCAAACCGGACTTTCCTGCCGTGTCATGCATGCCGTGCGGTGCGCTTCGGCGTTGACGGAACTGCCTCCCTCTCGCGCAAGGCCGAAGCTCGCGCTTTGCGGGACAAGCGCAAGCAGCGAATCGAGAGAACCTTTGCAGATCAGCAACTTGGGATTTTTAGCGGAACAATTTGCGCAGCCTGCCCGTTTTCCCGCCACAAGGGACACGCCTTTCAAGGAGAAGACCATGAACAGGATTGTATCGGGCCTGCTGGCCACCGCCCTGTCAGCATCGTTCGCCGTTGCTGAGATCGTGCCAGTCAATGCTCAGCCCGTCTATGTACCGCTAGGCCAGAGCGTCTCGTCGGATGTCCAGACCGTCGACCACAGGATATGGAGAAAACGCAACTTCAACCGCGATTTCTCCCGTCGCGATTTCTCGCGTGACGACGGCATGTACTGGCGTGGCCATCGCGGCTATCGCTACTACCGTCCCGGCTACCGCCGCCACGGCGACTTCTGGTTCCCGCTGGCCGCGTTTGCTGCCGGAGCGCTGATTACGGGCGCGATTGTCAACCAGAATCGTGTCTATCGTGGCGATGCACACGTGCAGTGGTGCTATGATCGTTATCGGAGCTATCGCGCTTCTGACAACACTTACCAGCCCAACTACGGTCCGCGCCGGCAGTGCCGGTCGCCTTACTGAGTCCTAAAGCGCGTCGCGTTCGATCGGCCTCATGCGACGCGCTTGTCTTGTGACATTCATTGCGAAGAGGCGAGAATGAACCGCTGCACACTTTTGCGCGACATGCATTAGATTAGAGGCTGCAGGCCCGCGCCCGAAACGGCGCGGGTTTTTCATTAGTGTGAATCCGGGGACATCCCTGCTTATTGCATGCTTAGCGTCCTGCGCACAGCGTGGCGCCAACCTGCCAGCTTGGCGGCACGTGTCGAAGCATCCATGTCCGGCTTGAATCGGCGCTCGAGCGCCCAACTCCTGGCGAATTCCCGCGCCTTCGGCCAAACACCGGCCTTCGAGCCGGCCAGCCATGCCGCACCAAGCGCGGTCGTCTCGAGAATTGTCGGCCGGTCGACCGGCGCATCGAGAATGTCGGCCAGCCGCTGCATGGTCCAGTCCGACGCCACCATGCCGCCATCGACCCTGAGCACAGTCTTGGCCGAGGCACCCTTCCAGTCCTTGCGCATGGCGTCAAGCAGATCGCGCGTTTGGAACGCAACGGATTCCAGTGCCGCGCGGGCAAATTCCGCCGGCCCCGAATTGCGGGTCAGCCCGAAGATGGCGCCGCGCGCCTCGGCATCCCAGTGCGGTGCGCCGAGCCCGACGAAAGCCGGCACCAGATAGACGTTCTGTGTCGGATCGGCTTCCGCCGCCAATTTGCCGCTCTGCTCGGCCTTGCCGATCACCTTGATGCCGTCGCGCAGCCATTGTACGGCGGCGCCGGCGATAAAGATCGAGCCCTCCAGCGCATAGGTGGTCTTGCCGTTCAGCCTATAGGCGATGGTGGTCAAAAGCCGGTTTTTCGAACGCACTAGATCGCTGCCGGTGTTGAGCAGCGCGAAGCAACCGGTGCCGTAGGTGGATTTCATCATGCCTGGCTCGAAACAGGCCTGGCCGATCGCCGCCGCATGCTGGTCGCCGGCCACACCGAGGATTCTGATCTGTGCACCAAACAGGCTTTTGTCGGTGATTCCAAAATCATCGGCACAATCTTTCACCTGCGGCAGCATTCTTGCAGTTATGCCAAGAATGGCCAGCAGCTCGTCGTCCCAGGCGTTTTGTTCGATGTTGTAGACCAGTGTGCGCGAGGCGTTGGTGGCGTCAGTGGCGTGGACCTTGCCGCCAGTCAGGCGCCAAATCAGAAAACTGTCGATGGTGCCGGCCAGCAATTCGCCCTTCTCGGCGCGTTTTCTGGCGCCCTTCACCTTGTCCAGCATCCAGGCGATCTTGGTGCCGGAGAAATAGGGATCGAGCAGCAGGCCGGTCTTTTTCGTGAATTTCTTCTCCAGCCCCAACTTCTTCAGTTTCTGGCATAGCGGCGCGGTGCGGCGGTCCTGCCAGACAATCGCGTTGTGAATCGGCTTGCCGGTCTCTTTGTCCCAGATGACGACCGTTTCGCGCTGGTTGGTAATGCCGATCGCGGCGACGTCCGCCGCGTTGCGGTCGGCTGTCTTCAGCGCGGCCTTCACCGTTTCCACGACGCTTGCCCATATCTCCTCGGGATCGTGCTCGACCCAGCCGGAGGCCGGATAATATTGGGTGAATTCTTTTTGCCCGCTGCCGACGACCTTCATTTTGTCGTCGAACAGGATCGCCCGGCTCGATGTCGTTCCCTGGTCGATTGCAAGGATGTATCCGGTCATTCTCTCTCCCGTCGAAGCGAATTCAAAGGTGCTACGGTGTCTCGACGCCAGACGGCGCGGAGCCGTTCACGCAAACAGGGGAGACGGCAACATGCCGCCTCCCCTGAGCATGGCGATGCGGGCGCGGACGCCCGCATCAAACGGTCCTATTGCTGCCAGCTCTTCACCAGTTCGTCGTAGTTGATGGTGACCGGCTTTTCCTTCTCGTTCTCGATCTTGAGCTGAGGAGCGAGATTGCCCTTCTTGACCGCGTCGGCGTTCCAGTAGGCGAGGTCATGCTCTTCGGCCATCTTCGGGCCAATATCGCCCTGGACGCCCGACTTCTCGATGCGGCTCATCACCTTTTCCTGCTCGGCGCAGAGCGAGTCCATCGCTTCCTGCGGGCTCTTGGCGCCCGACGAAGCATCGCCGATCGCCTGCCACCAGAGCTGTGCCAGCTTCGGATAGTCCGGCACGTTGGTGCCGGTCGGCGACCACTGGACGCGCGCCGGCGAGCGGTAGAACTCGATCAAGCCGCCGAGCTTTGGCGCACGTTCGGTGAAGCTCTTGTCGTGGATCGTGCTCTCGCGGATGAAGGTCAGGCCGACATGGCTCTTCTTCACGTCGACCGTCTTCGAGGTGACGAACTGGGCGTAGAGCCAGGCGGCCTTGGCGCGGTCGGTCGGCGTCGACTTCATCAGCGTCCAGGAACCGACGTCCTGATAGCCGAGCTTCATGCCGTCCTTCCAGTAGACGCCATGTGGCGACGGCGCCATGCGCCACTTCGGCGTGCCGTCGTCGTTCAGCACCGCCTTGGCGCTGGCGTCGACCATGCTGGCGGTGAAGGCGGTGTACCAGAAGATCTGCTGGGCAACCGCGCCCTGCGCCGGAACTGGCCCCGATTCGGAGAAGGTCATGCCCTGGGCTTCCGCCGGTGCATAGGCCTTCAGCCAATCGAGATACTTCTGGATGGCGTAGACGGAAGCCGGACCATTGGTGTCACCGCCGCGCGCCGTGCAGGAACCGACCGGACGCGAATTCTCGTCGACCTTGATGCCCCATTCGTCGACGGGCAGACCGTTCGGAATGCCCTTGTCGCCATTGCCGGCCATCGACAGCCAGGCGTCGGTGAACCGCCAGCCGAGCGACGGGTCCTTCTTGCCATAGTCCATATGGCCGTAGACCTTCTTGCCGTCGATCTCACGCCCGGTGAAGAACGCTGCAATGTCCTCATAGGCCGACCAATTCACCGGCACGCCGAGGTCGTAACCGTATTTGGCCTTGAAGTCCGCCTTGTTCTTCTCGTCGTTGAACCAGTCGTAACGGAACCAGTAGAGGTTCGCGAACTGCTGGTCGGGAAGCTGGTAGAGTTTCTTGTCGGGCGCGGTGGTGAACGAGGTGCCGATGAAATCCTTCAGGTCGAGATTCGGGTTGGTGACATCCTTGCCGTCGCCTGCCATCCAGTCGGTCAGGTTGCGCACCTGCTGGTAGCGCCAGTGCGTGCCGATCAGATCGGAATCGTTGACCCAGCCGTCATAGAGGTTCTGGCCGGTCTGCATCTGGGTCTGGATCTTCTCGACAACGTCGCCTTCCTGGGTGACGTCGTGCGTAACCTTGATGCCGGTGATGGCCGTAAAGGCCGGCGCGAGCACCTGCGATTCATACTGATGCGTGGCGATGGTTTCGGAAACCACCTTGATATCCATGCCGGCGAAAGGTTTCGCGGCATCGATGAACCATTGCATTTCGGCTTCCTGGCCGGCGCGGTCGAGTGTCGACAGGTCGCCGATTTCCTTGTCCAGGAAGGCCTTGGCCTCGTCCATTCCGGCATAGGCATTGCTTGCCCCGAGCAACAGGACAAGCGCAGTTGTTGATGTCAAGAATTGCCGTCGCATGTATTTCCTCCACTGTTAAAGTTCAAAGTGCGATCTGGATCGGCGGCCGGCACGCCGCCGTTCCAACAGTTTCCCCCTCTATACGTAGCGGAACACGCCGACGGCGTAGACCACGGAGAGAGCGAGAGCCCACCACAGATTGGGTCCGACTAGACCCAGCCAAGCGAGATGGATAAAGGCGCTGCCAAGCAGCGACAGGAACAGGCGGTCGCCGCGCGTCGTTTCGAAGCGCAGCACGCCGACGCGCGGATTGCCGCCCGGCGAGACGTATTCCCACGCCGCCATGCCGCAAAGCAGCAGAAAGATGGTTCCAAAGAAGGCCGCGGTCGGCCACGTCCAGGCCATCCACGAAAAATCGAGGTTGGACGAGAGGTTAAATCCCCACAGGCGGATATTGGCCGGATCGCTGAAGCCTACCGTTATTGCCACGAAATCGATTTGAAATGCCACCCAGGCCACTACGACCAGGGCGAGAAACAGCACGGCCCACCACCAGGGGCTTCTGTCGACCTGCTCCATCATACCCTCCCCAGGGCAAAGCCCTTGGCGATGTAGTTGCGCACAAACCAGATGACGAGCGCGCCGGGAATCAGCGTCAGCACGCCGGCTGCGGCGAGCAGCCCCCAATCCATGCCGGCGGCCGAAACGGTGCGGGTCATGGTCGCGGCGATCGGCTTGGCGTCCGTGGTCGTCAGCGTGCGGGCGATCAGCAGCTCGACCCACGAGAACATGAAGCAGAAGAAGCACGCCACGCCGATGCCGCTCGCAATCAGCGGCATGAAGATCTTGATGAAGAAGCGCGGGAACGAATAGCCGTCGATATAGGCGGTCTCATCGATCTCCTTCGGCACGCCCGACATGAAGCCTTCGAGGATCCACACCGCCAGCGGCACGTTGAACAGGCAATGCGCCAGAGCCACGGCGATATGGGTGTCGATAAGGCCGAAGGCCGAATAAAGCTGGAAGAATGGCAGCGCGAACACCGCCGGCGGCGCCATGCGGTTGGTCAGCAGCCAGAAGAACAGATGTTTGTCGCCGAGGAAGCGATAGCGCGAAAAGGCGTAGGCAGCAGGCAGCGCTGCGGCCACCGAAATCACCATGTTCATAACCACATAGGTGATCGAGTTGATGTAGCCCGAATACCAGGACGCGTCGGTGAAGATGGTGCGGTAATTCGCTAATGTCGGTGCGTGCGGGTAGAGCGTCAGCGACGAGACGATCTCGCCATTGGTCTTGAAGCTCATATTGATGAGCCAGTAGATCGGCAAAAGCAGAACGATGATGTAGAGCGTCGGCACGATCCACCACCAACGCGACTCCTCGCCGCGACGGCGCATGAGCCGTGCGATCTCGTCCTGCCGCAGCGTGCTGGCCAATCCTTGCGAAGCTGTCGTCTCGCTCACTCTGTCGGCTCTTTCGTCAGCGCGGCTCATCTCAGCGCTCCGCGTCGTAATTGGTCATCACGGTGTAGAACACCCATGACAACAACAGGACGATAAGGAAGTAGACCAGCGACATCGCCGCCGCCGGGCCGAGGTCGAACTGGCCGAGCGCCGTCTTGACGAGATCGATCGAAAGAAAGGTCGTCGAGTTGCCGGGTCCGCCGCCGGTCACCACGAACGGTTCCGTGTAGATCATGAAGCTATCCATAAAGCGCAGCAGCACGGCAATCAGCAGCACGCGGTTCATCTTCGGCAGCTGGATGTAACGGAACACCGCCCAGCGCGAGGCGCCGTCGATCTTGGCCGCCTGATAAAAGGCATCCGGGATCGAGACCAGGCCGGCATAGCAGAGCAGAACGACGAGGCTGGTCCAATGCCAGACGTCCATGATGATGACCGTGACCCAGGCGTCATAAGGGTCTTGCACATAATTATAGTCGATGCCGAGCGCGTTGACGTAATAGCCGAGCAGGCCGATGTCGTTGCGCCCGAACACCTGCCAGATGGTGCCGACGACGTTCCACGGGATCAGCAGCGGCAACGCCATCAAAACAAGGCAAACAGGCACGCCCCAACCCTTCTTCGGCATATTGAGCGCAATGAAGATGCCGAGCGGCACTTCGATCGCCAGGATGATGAAGGAGAAGACAAGGTTGCGGATCATCGCCTGCCAGAAGCGGCTGGAGGAAAGCAGTTCCTCGAACCACTCGGTGCCGGCCCAGAAGAAGACGTTGTTGCCGAAAGTGTCCTGCACCGAATAATTGACAACCGTCATCAGCGGTATGACCGCCGAGAACGCCACCAGCAGCAGCACCGGCAGCACCAGGAACCAGGCTCTGTTGTTCCAGGTCTTTTCCACTTCAGGCTCCCATCTCGACGCGCCAGGAATTGGCATAGATGTTGATGCCGGCCGGGTCGAACCGCACCTTCGGATCAGCCGGAACTGTCTCGTCCTCGCCGATGATGGCGGCGATCTCGCGCCCTTCGAGATTGGCACGGACCACCTTGTGGCGGCCGACGTCCTCGATCTTGCTGACCCGGACGGCCATGCCCTGGCTGCCCAGGCGCACATATTCGGGACGGATGCCGAGCTCGATGGCGCCGCCGCCCGCCTTGGGCACGCCCGGCAGTTCGATCTGCTGCGAGCCCAGCTTCGCGGTCTTGCCGTCGATCGCCACCGGCATGACATTCATGCCGGGCGAGCCGATGAAATAGCCGACAAAGGTGTGGCGCGGGCGCTCGAACAGCTCCGCCGGTGTGCCGATCTGCACGATTTCGCCGTCATACATGACGACCACCCTGTCGGCGAAGGTCAACGCCTCGGTCTGGTCGTGCGTGACATAGACCATGGTGTAGCCGAAGCGGCGGTGAAGCTGCTTCAACTGCGAGCGCAGCACCCATTTCATATGCGGGTCGATGACGGTCAAAGGCTCGTCGAACAGGATGGCATTGACGTCGGAGCGCACCAGCCCGCGTCCGAGCGAGATTTTCTGCTTCTGGTCGGCGGTCAGTCCGCGCGCCTTTCGTTTGGCCATATCGGCCAGCCCGGTCATCTCCAGCGTCTCGCGCACCTTGCGGTCGACGTCGGCCTCCGGCACGCCGCGATTGCGCAGCGGGAACGCCAGATTGTCGTAGACGGTCATCGTGTCGTAGATCACCGGGAACTGGAAGACCTGGGCGATGTTGCGCTCTTGGGTCGACAGATTGGTCACGTCCCTTCCGTTGAACAGCAGCTGGCCGTGCGAGGGATGCAGCAATCCCGAAATGATGTTGAGCAGCGTAGTCTTGCCGCAGCCGGACGGGCCGAGCAGCGCATAAGCGCCGCCATCCTCGAACGTGTGGTGCACTTCCTTCAGGGCGAAATCGGCATCCGTGCGCGGGTTCTGCAGATAGGTGTGGCGGATATGATTGACATCGATGCGCGCCATCGCTTCCTCCTAAGCCGCCAGCTTCGGCGCGGCCACGGCGCGGCCGTGCTCGTCGAAGACCATGATGTGGCGAGGGTCGATGAACACCTCGACCTCCTCGTCCGGCTCGAAGTCGCGAATGCCGTGGGTCAGCATGACCCAGCGCGCATCGGCAAAATCGAGATGGATGAAGCTTTCCGATCCAGTGATCTCAGTGATCGTCACCTTTGCGCGCACCGGCACTGCGGCGGCGTTGGGCCGATCGAGGGAAAGATGATGAGGCTGGAAGCCGATCGTATAGATCGCATCGGCAATGCCGAAGAGTTCGGCCGGCACCGGCAATTTCACGCCGCCCTCGAGCAGGAAATCCAGGCCCTTCTTGGCAAGCACGATGGTGTTGAGCGGCGGATCGGCGAAGGTTCTCGCCGTCACCAGATCGACCGGCTTGCGGAACACTTCGATGGTCGGCCCGAACTGGGTGATGCTGCCTTCGGAAAGCGTCGCCGTGTTGCCGCCGAGCAGCAAGGCCTCGTGCGGCTCGGTCGTGGCATAAACGAAGATTGTGCCGGCGGCCGCGAAGACTTTCGGCAGTTCCGCGCGTAATTCTTCGCGCAGCTTGTAGTCGAGATTGGCGAGTGGCTCGGCGAGCAGCACGAGGCTGGCATTCTTGACGATCGCGCGGGCCAGCGCGGTGCGCTGCTGCTGGCCGCCCGACAGACTGAGAGGCGTCCGGTCGAGATAGGGCGTGAGTTTGAGAAGGGCGGCGGCATTGCGCACCTCCCTGTCGATCGTTGCCTGATCCGTGCCGGCCACCCGCAGCGGTGAGGCGATGTTTTCGTAGACCGTCATCGCCGGATAATTGATGAATTGCTGGTAGACCATGGCGACGTTGCGCTTTTGCACCGGCATGCCGGTGACATCCTTGCCATCGAACCAGACCGAGCCGGAGGTCGGCACGTCGAGGCCCGCCATCAGCCGCATCAGGCTGGTCTTGCCGGAGAGCGTCGGCCCGAGCAGGACGTTGAGCGAGCCGTGCTGAAGCGTCAGCGACACGTCGCGGATATGTTCCGCCGCACCCACCGTCTTCGTCACGTTTCTCAGTTCAAGCATGATGCCTCCTCCCAGGCTTTCTGCATCAGTCGGCGGCCCCTATTCGGCAGCCGCTACGTGCTGCCGGCTTATTCCGCGCATGAACTCGTCGAGCACTGCCGCCTGCTCACGGCTGAGACGCAGGCCGCGCTTGGTCCGGCGCCACAATACATCCTCGGCAGTCATCGCCCATTCGTTTTCGACGAGGTAACGTACCTCGGCTTCGTAGAGATCGGCGCCGAAGTTGCGGCCAAGATCGGCGTTCGATTTGGCGAGGCCCAGCAGCTTCCTTGCGCGAGTGCCGTAGAGCCGGGTCAACCGGCGGGCCAGCCGCGCGTCGAGGAACGGGTACGCCGTTTTCAGTTTCGCCACCTCGGCATCGAAGCCGGTGACGGGAAAGTCACCGCCGGGCAGCGGCGCGTTTGCCGTCCATGGTTTGCCGCGCTTGCCGAGAAAACCCTCGATCTTCTCGAGCATCGATTCCGACAATCGGCGGTAGGTCGTGATCTTGCCGCCAAAGGCGTTGACGATCGGGGCGGCACCCTCGCCTCCATCGGCCTTCAGCACATAGTCGCGGGTGGCTTCCTGCGCCTTTGAGGCGCCATCGTCGTAGAGCGGGCGCACCGCGGAATAGGTCCAGACGATATCCGACGGACTGACCGGCTGCGCGAAATATTCGCTTGCCGCAGCGCAGAGATAGTCGATCTCGGCATCACTGATCCTGACGTCGTGCGGATCGCCGGGGTAGTCCCGGTCGGTGGTGCCGATGAGCGTGAACTCGTCTTCGTAGGGGATGGCGAAAATTATGCGCCCGTCCTTGTTCTGAAAGAAATAGGCGCGTGGGTCGTCGAATTTCTTGCCAACGACGATGTGGCTGCCTTGCACGAGGCGGACATTGTGCACGTCGTTCAAGCCGACGGTGGCTGAAAGCACCTGATCGACCCACGGGCCGGCGGCATTGACCAGCAGCCGCGCCTTGACCTCCTCGGTATCGCCGGTCCGCACGTTTTCAAGCCTGACCGTCCAGAGATTGCCTTCGCGGCGTGCGCTGACGACCCTTGTACGGGTTCGAATGATAGCGCCGCGCTCAGTGGCGTCACGGGCGTTCAACACAACCAGCCGGGCATCGTTGACCCAACCGTCGGAATATTCGAACGCCTTTCGAAACAGCGGCTTCAGCGGCTTACCGGCCGGATCCTTGGCCATGTCCAGCGTTTTCGTCGGCGGCAGCAATTTGCGCCCGCCAATATGGTCGTAGAGGAAAAGCCCGAGCCGGATCAGCCAGGCCGGACGCAGCCCCTTGGCGTATGGCAGTACGAAGCGCATCGGCCAGATGATATGCGGCGCGTTCCTCCACAGGACCTCGCGTTCCATCAGCGCTTCGCGCACCAGGCGGAATTCGTAGAATTCGAGATAGCGCAAGCCGCCATGGATCAGTTTGGTCGAACCCGAAGAAGTTCCGCTGGCCAGATCGTTCATCTCGGCAAGAAAGACCGAAAAGCCACGCCCAACGGCATCGCGGGCAATGCCGCAGCCATTGATGCCGCCACCGATGACGAAAATGTCATGGATCGGTGATGCGCCCAAAGAAATCCTCCCTCGATTTCGCATTGCAGCATTTTTGAGTTTTGCGAAACCGTGGCGGGATTATTTCGAAATGATAACGAATGTCAAACGAAATATGGACGGCGGCAGATGCCGCAACGGCACCTCTAGGAGAGCGACGTTTCGATCAGCTGAACTTCTGCCTCCTGGCAGATCTTGCGCACCGACGGAATGTCGCAACGATCGGTGATAAAGGTGTTGACCTGCGACAGATGGCCAATGCGGACGGGCGCGGTGCGCTCGAATTTGGTCTGGTCCGACACCAGGATCACATGCCGGGCGTTGGCGATGATCGCCTGGGCCACTTTCACCTCGCGAAAATCGAAGTCGAGCAGTGCGCCGTCATGGTCGATGGCCGAGGCGCCGATCACCGCAAAATCGACTTTGAACTGCCTGATGAAATCGACCGCTGCCTCGCCGACCACACCGCCGTCGGAACCGCGCACGACACCGCCGGCGATCACCACCTCGATCGAAGGATATATGCGCATCCTGTTGGCAACATTGATGTTATTGGTGATGACCATCAGGCCGCTGTGATCGAGCAGCGACTTGCTGACCGCTTCCGTCGTTGTCCCGATATTGATGAACAGAGAGGCGTTGTCGGGGATCAGCCGGGCCGCTGCGCGGCCGATCGCCTCCTTCTCCTCGGCGGCGATCTTGCGCCGAGCCTCATATTCCATGTTCTCGATGCCGGACGGGAACAATGCCCCGCCATGAATGCGGGACAAAAGCCGCTGGTCGCAGAGATCGTTGAGATCCTTGCGGATCGTCTGCGGCGTCACGTTGAAATGCGTCGCCAACTCCTCGACCAGTACGCGGCCATGATCTTTGGCCATCTGGATGATTTCGGAATGACGCGGCGACAGATACATCTAGCAACCTCTCATTTTCGTTTTTCTCGTCTATAGCTGAAAACGAAAGCCATGAACAGGTATGAGCCGGCTAATGAAAATCGGGCGACTGCAGAGAGAAAAGCTCCGGCGCAATCTCGACGAGGCTATCAACTCAGGCCCCGCGCGATCTCAGTGATGACCTCGAAAGCAGTATCGACGTCCGCCGCAGTCGTTTCGAACTGCCCGACCTGAAAGCGGATCGCCACCTGCCCGTCCACCCGGGTCTGCGTCAGGTAAATGCGGCCGTCATCGTTGATCGCGTTGACCAGCCGCAAATTGTGCTCGTCAAGGTCGATTCCCGCAGCCGCGAGATGGCGGAATGAGAACAGCGACAGCATCGGTTCCGTGACGATCTCGAAATCCGGTTCCCGAGCCAGCCAGGCGGCGAGGCCCTCGCTCCAGGCGACATGGTTGCGGATCATGTTCCGCAGATTTTCCAAGCCATGCGCACGCAGCAGGAACCAAAGTTTCAGCGCGCGGAACCTTCGGCCGAGCGGCACCGACCATTCGGAGTAGTTGATGACCCCGTCGCGGCCATGCGTCTTGAGGAATTCGGGCTTGATCGCCAGCGTGCGCACGAGGTCTTCCGGCTGGCGGATGAATTGCATCGAGCAATCGAACTGTGCGCCCAGCCATTTGTGCGGGTTGAAGACGATGGAATCGGCATGTTCGACGCCGGCCCAGAAATGCCGGAACTCGGGGCAGATCATGGCGGAGCCGGCCCATGCGGCATCGACGTGCAGGTAGAGCCCGTGCCGCTTCGCCACCGCGGCAACAGCCGCGACATCGTCGGTGCCGCCGGTACTTGTGCCGCCGACGCTGGCAATAATGCCGGCCGGCAGCATGCCGTTTTCGCGGTCGGCGACGATCGCCGCTTCCAGAGCCGCCGTCTGCATGGCGCGAAAGCGTCCGGCGACCGGAATGCGCACGAGGTTCGCCTCGCCGACGCCCGACACCCAGATCGCCCGGTCGATGGAAGTATGGACTTGGTCGGAAGAATAGACCCGCACGATAGGCTGGCCTTGCAGGCCGTTCTTGTTTCCTTGCCAGTCGAGCGCGCACTCGCGCATGGTCAGCACGGCGGCAAGCGTCGCCGATGAAGCCGAATCCTGCATGACGCCGGAGAATCCCGCCGGCAGACCAAGCGCCTGCCGCATCCAGTCGACGACCCGCATCTCGAGCTCGGTCGCCGCCGGCGAGGTCTGCCAGAGCATGCATTGCGCAGCCATCGCGGAAACCAGATACTCGGCCACGACGGAGGCCGGTGCCGCGTTAGCCGGGAAATAGGCAAAGAAACGCGGATGCTGCCAGTGCGTCATGCCTGGCAGGATCTTTTGCTCGAAATCGGCGAAGATTGCCTGCATCGTTTCGCCGTCTTCCGGCGGCGCGGCATCGATGCTTTTGAAGATTTCGCCCGGCTCGACAAGCGGCCGCACCGGTCTTTCGCGAAGGCTGTTTCTGTAGTCGGCGCCCCATTCAGCCGCTCGCAGCGACCATTCGCGGAATTCGTTGCTATTCATCTTCGCCTCCGTAGCGCCTCATCGAGCCGCGATCAAAGAGCACGAAAAGCGAAGGTTTTCATTCGGGAAAATCAGGCAAGCTGGCAAAGGCGGTCTTCAGCGCGTTCGACCAGCTATCCGAGATCGTGCGATAATATTGGTCGTCCTGGGTTATTCGCTTTTTGAGGCCGACCTTGAAAGTGTCCTCTTCATAGAACAGCAGGTCGAGCGGCAGGCCGACCGACAGGTTCGACTTCAGCGTCGAGTCGAACGACACCAGCAGCAACTTCACCGTCTCGGCGAAACTCATCGTCCTTTCATAAGCGCGGATGATGATCGGCTTGCCGTATTTGGTCTCACCGATCTGGAAGAACGGCGTGTCGTCGGTCGATTCGATGAAATTGCCCTCCGGATAGATCATGAACAGGCGCGGGGCGCTGCCCTTGATCTGACCGCCGAGGATGAAGGAGGCGTTGAAGTAGGAATCCGCCTTTTCGCCCGCCGGCGACGAACTGGCGATGACCTCCTTGACGGTGTCTCCGACCAACCGGACTGTCTGGTACATGGAGGGCGTTTCGAGCAGCGTGGCACGGCGCTCCGCCACTGCCTTGGTGCGTTCGTCGAGCAGGCTGACTACGGCCTGCGTCGTCGCCAGATTGCCGGCCGACATCAAAACGATGACGCGCTCGCCCGGCTCTTCCCAGACATGCATCTTCCTGAAGGTCGAGATCGAATCCATACCGGCATTGGTGCGCGTGTCCGACATGAACACGAGCCCGTGATTGATTTTCAGGCCGACGCAATAGGTCATCGAATCTCTTTGGCAACAATCTTGCCGGGGATTACTGCTCCACGGTGACGGTGACCGCAAGCTGTTCTTCCGCCTGTCCCAGCCGAATTCCCGATACCGGGGTTGCGTCGCGATAATCGCGGCCGGTCGCTACCTTTACATAGCGTTCGTCGGGAGAAATGCCGTTGGCGACATCGAAGGCGACCCAGCCGAGGCCCGAGACATGCGCCTCGGCCCACGCGTGGCTTGCTGCCTGCTCGATCGCTGTATCCATCATCAGATAGCCGCTGACGTAGCGCGCCGGGAAATCCATGGCGCGCGCCGCGGCAACGAAGATGTGGCTGTGGTCCTGGCAAACGCCGGTCTTGAGCGCCAGGGCCTCTTCGGCCGGCGTCGTCGCGTTGGTGGTGTCTGGCGTATAAGCGACACGCTCACCGATCACCGCCATCAACCGGTGCAGCCTTTCGATGTCGGTACCCTTGCCGACCGAGGCAGCAAGTTCGCGAATGCCGCTGCCGATCGTCGTCAGCGGCGTTTCATGGCCGAACAGCCAGAGCGGCGCGAAACCTTGGTGCGGCCCGCAGACGCCGGCGGTGTCGCGCGTCACCACTTCGCCGGCTGCTTCGACGGTGATGAAGTCGCGCTCGCCCTCGACGCTCAACAGCCGGGTATCATTGCCGAAATGGTCGGTGAAGCGCACTTCCTCGCGTGCGCCTTCGATCTTCAGCGCCCAGGACAGTACCGTCTGGGTGCGCCCGTTCACCGGGAGCAGCCGCAAACGCTGCAACAGATAATGCACCGGCGCATCGTAGCGGTATTCCGTCCGGTGGGTGATCTTCAGCCGCATCGCACTCGTCCCTGGAGCATGAGCTTTTCCGAAAACCGGTCTCCGCTTTTTGGGGTCATGCTCAATAGAACCTGTAATCCTGCGCGATCTCGTCGCCGAGCCTCGTGTTGTCGCGGATGAAATTGGCCAGGAATTCATGCAGGCCGGCGTCGAAAATATCCTTGATCGAGCCGGCCGTCAGCATGGCCTGGGTCTTGGCAGCCGTCGCATGACAGGCGTGGCGCTCCCCATAGTCGTCACCCAGGAATTTGAGATGCTCCGTCAGGAAGCGGTAGCAAAAGGTCAGCGAGCGCGGCATGCGGACGTTGAGGATCAGATAATCGGCGATGTTGCTCGGCTTGTAGTCGGCGTCATAAACCCAGCGATAGGAACGGTGCGCCGACACCGAGCGCAGGATCGATTCCCACTGGTAGTTGTCGAGCGTCGAGCCGACCCAGGAGATCGACGGCAGCAGCACGTAGTATTTCACATCCAGGATGCGCGCGGTGTTGTCGGCGCGTTCGACATAAGTGCCGAGCTGCGAAAAATCGAAAATCTCGTTGCGCAGCATCGTGCCGTAGAACGAGCCGCGGATCAGCGCCGTCTCGCGTTTGATCGCGTCGAGCGCGTTGGGCAGGTCGCGCTCGTCGATCGGCTTGACCAGCATCCGCTTCAGCGACATCCAGGCTTCGTTGATGCTTTCCCAGGTTTCACGCGTCAGTGCGGTACGCACCATGCGGGCATTGTTACGGGCCGTTTCGATAGACGACATCGTGCTCGACGGGTTCGACGTATCGCGCAGCAGATAGTCGGCGACATTGGCGGCGGTGTAGTCGGAATATTTCTGCGTGAAGGCGGCGTCCGAACCGGCGCTGAGCAGCACCGAATTCCACTCCTCCGAAGCGTTCTGAGTACGAGTTAGCGCCATGCGCAAGCCGGCGTCCACCAGCCGCGCCATGTTTTCCGCCCGCTCGATATAGCGGTTCATCCAGTAGAGCCCGTTGGCGGTGCGGCCGAGAAGCATGTCAGGCGGTCCTGCGGTGAATAGTGAATGGAGAATAGCGAATAGTGACTGTCCAGATTCCAGGGCACGATGCCGCGTGCTTCACTTCAGGGTATTTCACCAACATCAACGACACATATCCTTATCTATTCACTATTCACTATTCACTATTCACTCTCTAATCATCCAACACCCACGTATCCTTCGTGCCGCCGCCTTGCGAGGAATTTACGACCAGTGAGCCTTCCTTGAGCGCTACTCTGGTCAGCCCGCCGGGCACGATCTGTATACGGTCGGAAACCAGCACATAGGGGCGCAGATCGACGTGGCGCGGTGCCAGCCCCTTGTCCGTCAGGATCGGGCAGGTCGACAGTGCCAGCGTCGGCTGGGCGATGTAGTTCGACGGTTTTGCCGCGAGCTTTTTGGAAAAATCCTCGCATTCCTTCTTGGTCGCCGCCGGACCGACCAGCATGCCGTAACCGCCGGACCCGTGGACTTCCTTGATCACCAATTCGTCGATGTGTTCGAGCACATATTTCAGGCTGTCGGGCTCCGAGCAGCGCCAGGTCGGGATGTTGCCGAGCATCGCCTTGCGGCCGGTGTAGAATTCGACGATCTCGGGCATGTAGGAATAGATCGCCTTGTCGTCGGCAATGCCCGTCCCCGGCGCATTGGCGATCGTGATATTGCCGGCGCGGTAGACGTCCATGATGCCCGGCACGCCAAGTGCTGAGTCGGGGCGGAAGGTCAGCGGATCGAGAAACGAATCGTCGACACGCCGGTAGAGCACATCGATCTGCTTATAGCCCTCGGTAGTGCGCATCGCGACATGGCCATCGACGACGCGCAGATCCTGTCCTTCGACAAGTTGCACCCCCATCTGGTCGGCAAGGAAGGCATGTTCGAAATAGGCTGAGTTGAAGCTGCCCGGCGTCAGCACGGCAATGGTCGGCGCGCCCTTGGTGCTTTGCGGCCGCACTGCCGCCAGCGACTGGCGCAAGAGCTGCGGATAATTCTCCACCGGCCGCACCTTGATCTGCTGGAACAGTTCGGGAAAGAGCTGCATCATCGTCTCGCGGTTCTCCAGCATGTAGGAGACGCCGGACGGCGTGCGCGCATTGTCCTCCAGCACGTAGAACTCGTTCTCGCTGATGCGTACGATGTCGACGCCGATGATGTGGGTATAGACGCCGGCCGGCGGCCGCACCCCGATCATCTCGGGCAGGAACGCCTCGTTCTTGGCGATCAACTCCTTCGGCACCCGGCCGGCGCGCAAGATCTCCTGGCGATGGTAGATGTCGTCGAGAAAGGCGTTCAGCGCCTGGACGCGCTGCTCGATGCCTTGCGTTAGCCGTCGCCATTCATTGCCCGAAATGATGCGCGGAACGATGTCGAAGGGTATCAGCCGCTCCGATGCTTCCTGCTCGCCGTAGACGGCGAAAGTGATGCCGGTCTTGCGAAAGACGCGTTCGGCGTCTTGCATCTTCTCGGTAAGCCTGGCCGGGTCCTGTTCCTTCAGCCAGCGATCGTAAGCCGAATACGGTTTTCTCAGCCCGGAAACTTCCGGAAGCATTTCGTCGAACACTGCCAATCGCATACTCCCCTGTGACGCCATTTCACTGGCCTCTCTGGAGAAAATCAAGCGCAATCGGTGATTTGGCGGGCGCCGGCGATCAGTATATCGCGGTTGCCTAAAATTAAGGCAGCACCAATAGGGCGTTGATCAGGCTTTGCCTCCTGTCCGGGCAATGCCGAACGAGGTCAAAAGGCGCGAAAGGTGACGACCGTGAACGTGTCCTTTATGCCCGGGAGAATCTGCACTTTCTCGTTGACGAAATGGCCGATGTCTTCCTCGTCGTCGACATAGAATTTAGCGAGCAGGTCGTAGTTTCCGGCTGTCGAGTAGATCTCCGAAGCGATCTCGGCATCGGCCAAAGCGCTGGCAACGTCATAGGCCTTGCCCAGATCGCACTTTATCTGCACGAAAAATGCCTTCATTGCCTGGTCCTGCCCAAGATCGCACACTCTAGGTATAATCGAGCGGCCCTTGTGGCAGACTGACGCCCGCCTTTCAAGCATCGGCCATCGCTCAGGCAGTTCTCGCCTCGGCAACGCTTTCTCGGTCTGGACACGGACTGCCGCGCCGAATGTTTGCGCTCGGCTGAAACCCTGAAGCACTGCAAAACGTATGGTATCATGTACCTTCGGACAGCGATTTCTCAGGGACAACGGAGACAGGCCATGCGCCGCGCGTTTTTCGCATTCGCAGTCGTTCCATTCATTTTCGCCTCCCCGGCCTTTGCCGGCGACGCCGAAGTCACGGCGGCGCAGACGGTCATCGATGGTCAATTGAAGGCCTTCATCGCCAATGATGGAGCGACGGCCTACAGCTTTGCCGCACCGAATGTGAAACGCATCTTTCCGACCGTCGATACCTTCATGAACATGGTGACCAACGGCTATCCGCCGGTGCGCCAACCGCAGACCTACTCCTTCGGCAAGGTTCGCGAGACGAGCCCGACCTCGATCGTCCAGCAGGTGCTGATCGTCGGCCCGGATGGCAAGGACTACGAGGCGGTCTACACGCTCGAATTACAGCCTGACGGCAGCTTTCGGATCACCGGCTGCAGCTTGCGCGCGTCCACGTCGCTCAGCACCTGAGGGGCGCTTGAGGAGGGGCAAAGCTGTCTCACTCCTGTCGCCGGTAGAGCGTCCAGCTCAGGCCTGAAAACCCCCAGTGTCTCGACGCGTCGGCCCGTTCATAGGCCAGAGCGCATGCGGCCGCCGGTTCGACATGTTCGGCTTGTTTGTCCACGTCCCCCTCGAGGATCAGCCAGGCGGGCCGTTCGGTGCACAACCTGTCGTCTGGAACCAGCAATGCCCGACGATCCATTCGCGCCGCAAAATAGTCGACGACCATGGCGGTGCGGAAATCACTGTTGCTGGCATAGGTGGCAGCGCCACTTCTGGTCATCTCGTCGACCATAGCAGCGTACGAGCCGCGTCCGTACTGATAGAACTGGAGCAGCGACGAAATGCTTCCACTCACCACGATCGCCAGCGCCCCCATCGCAAGTAGCCTGGCAGTCCCGCGCGCATCCAGGCCGCGGCCAATCATCTCGCCGGCCCAGAGCAGCAGCAATGTTCCGCTGATGATGAAATAGCGCGGGAACTCGAGGTTGGGCAGATGTGCCGCCGCCATGAGCAAAGGCAGTCCGATAATCCCGATGGCATAAAGGCTGGCCCGGCGACCGCGCCAGACACCGGCGGAGAGGCCGACAAGACCACAGGCGGCAACGATATAGGGCCCGTCGCCGAACCAGGGTGGCAGCCCGAACAGAGAGCGGATCATCCCGCCATAGCCCTGCGCGAAGGCGGCAATCGAGAACGGCGAAACACCACCGACACTGAAGCCGAACAGCCTGCCGCCGACAAACACGCAGACAGCCAGCGGCAGCACGGCAAGCAGGGCCGGCAGGAAGATCGACGCCAGGTCCGCAACGACACGGCCGGCCCGCGCCGTACGCTGCCAGGCGAGCCACGCGGTCCAGGTTGCGAGGACTGCCACCATTCCGATCATGGTGAGGTGGCATAGGAACCCGAAAAGGATCGCCGCTGCCAAGGCCATTCCAGACCACCGTTTATTGTCGAGCCGGCGCTCTAGAAAAACCACCGAAAGCAGCGTGAACAGCACAAGGCCGGCATAGCCGCGCGCCTCCGAGCCGTAATGGACCATTGGATAGCTCACGGCAAACAACAGGCTTGTGGCAATCATCGCCTGTCGTCCGCGCGATGCGGCGCTCGCTGCCGCCGCACCGATCGTGGCAACACCTAATGCTATCGACAGGCCTCGCTGGATCAGCGGCGAAGCGTCGGGGCCGATGAGATAGAGATAGACCGAGTTGAGGAAATGATTGTTGTCGTGATTGACGCGCCAGAATATCTGATCGATCGAGGTCAGCGGCTCGATCAGTGCAAAGCTCCAGATCTCGTCCAGCCAAAGGTCGCCGCGCGCGCCAAGCAAGCGCAAGACCAGACCGGTCACGGCGATCACCAGAGCGGCAAGCAACGACCCCGCCGTCCATTGCTGGACCGCCACGGAAGACGAAGGCGAAGCGATGCCATTCGTCCGCACCGTCGTGCCAGGAACTGAAACTTGCCCCGAGACGAACAGGTTCTTGATCCTCGCCCAACGTTGTCCGGCAATGCTTATTAGGCAGACGTTTCAAAACAGTTCATGGCAGGTGCAGCTCCTCGTTGGAGCCGGATTCCTGGCGAGCATGCCTACCGGACGGCGAGGTCACCGTTTGCCCATTGCTGCGTGATGATCTCGGCTTGTTCGGCGAACCTGCCAGCCTCGATCGCTTCACGAATGTCGCGCATCAACTGCTGGTAATAGGACAGATTGTTCCAGGTCAGGAGCATCGCCCCAAGCGCCTCTTGCGAGCGCACCAGATGGTGCAAATAGGCCCGCGAATAGTCGCGTGCGGCCGGGCAGTCGCTTTCCTCATCGAGCGGACGCGGATCGTCGGCATGGCGGGCGTTGCGTAGATTGACCTTGCCGCGCCGTGTGTAGGCAAGGCCATGGCGCCCTGCCCGCGTCGGCATCACGCAGTCGAACATGTCGATGCCGCGCGCCACCGACTTCAAGATATCGTCCGGCGTGCCGACACCCATCAGGTAGCGCGGCCGGTCAGCCGGCAGCTCCGGGCAAGTGATGTCGAGCATCTCCAGCATCACCGCTTGCGGCTCGCCGACAGCCAGCCCGCCGATCGCATAGCCCTTCAGCTCCATTGCCTTCAGCGCCTGCGCCGAGCGCAGCCGCAGATCCGGCACGTCGCCGCCTTGCACAATGCCGAACATCGCCTTGCCGGGCTGCTCGCCGAATGCCGCCTTGCAGCGCTCGGCCCAGCGCAGCGACAGTTCCATGGCGCGCTCGATCTCTTTTTCCTTGGCCGGCAGCGCCGTGCACTCGTCGAGCTGCATCTGGATGTCTGAATCGAGCAGCCCCTGGATCTCGATGGAACGCTCCGGCGACATCTCGTAGGCGCCGCCGTCGATATGCGAACGGAAGGTCACGCCATTCTCGGTCAGTTTCCGCAGCTTCGACAGCGACATCACTTGGAAGCCGCCGCTGTCGGTGAGGATCGGATACGGCCAGCAGGCGAATTCATGCAAGCCGCCGAGCCGAGCCACGCGCTCGGCGCCGGGTCTCAGCATCAGGTGATAGGTATTGCCAAGGATGATGTCCGAGCCGACGCCGCGCACCTGATCCATATACATGGCCTTCACCGTGCCGCCGGTGCCGACCGGCATGAAGGCAGGCGTGCGGATTTCGCCGCGCGGCATGGTGATTACACCACGCCGCGCCCTGCCGTCGGTCGCCAGCACCGTGAAGGTGAATGCGTTAGTCATTGAATTCCCTAGCCATCGAACTCCTTGTCGAATACCGGCGCGTCCGGAGCCTGCTTATCGAGCGACTGGCGGTAGCGGATGCAGCCGCGCATGAATTTCGGCCACGGCGGCACGGCAATCGCCGGCTCGGTCTCTTCGGGCAAAAGCGACCACAGGTCGGGATGATGCCAGCACAGATCGTGGCCGGTGGCGTCGCGGTGTTGGCGGATGCCGGCGCGCAGTTTCCTGACCTCGGCGATCAAGGCTTCGCGGTCGAAGGTTTCAAGGTCATCGTCCATCGGTATCCTTCCTGAACAGAAGACTTGCGTCTCCATAGGAATAAAACCTGTAGCGGTTCTCGATCGCATGCGCATAGGCCGCGCGCATCGTCTGCAAACCGCAGAAGGCCGAAACCAGCATGAACAGCGTCGAACGCGGCAGATGGAAATTGGTCATCAGCATGTCTGCGGTCTTGAAGCGATAGCCGGGCGTGATGAAGATGTCGGTCGGGCCTGACCATGCTGCCAGCCTGCCGTCCTCGCCAGCCGCGCTCTCCAACAAGCGCAGCGATGTCGTGCCGACAGCGATAATGCGCCCTCCTTTTGCTTTCGCCGCATTCAGCGCCTCGGCGGTTTCCGGGCTGACCGAACCGGTTTCGGCGTGCATCTTGTGGTCGGCGGTGTCGTCCGCCTTCACCGGCAAAAACGTGCCGGCGCCGACATGCAGCGTGACGAAACGGCGCTCTATGCCCTTGGCGTCGAGCGTCGCAAACAGCTCCGGCGTGAAATGCAGCCCTGCCGTCGGCGCGGCGACGGCACCCTCCTCCCTAGCATAAATGGTCTGATAATCACTGCGGTCGCGTTCGTCGTCGTCGCGCCTGGAGGCGATGTAGGGCGGCAGCGGGATGTGGCCGACGGCATGCAGCGCCTCGTCGAGGAACGGACCTGACAGGTCGAAGCCGAGCAGCACCTCGCCGCCTTCCCCCTTCTCGATCACGGTCGCATCGAGTTGGCCGAGAAAGCAGGAATTGGCGTCATGACCGAAATGGATGCGATCGCCGGCGGCGACGCGCTTGCCCGGACGCATGAAGGCGAGCCAGCGGTCGGGCGCCGTCCGCATATGCAGCGTGGCTTCGACCTGCGCCGCCGCCTCGCCGCGCCGCCTGATGCCCTTCAGCTGCGCCGGAATGACCTTGGTGTCGTTGAAGACCAGCACATCACCGGCCTTGAGCAGGGACGGCAGGTCGCGCACCGTCCGGTCCTCGAGCCCCTCACCCGGCCTGACCACCAGCATTCTGGCGCTGTCGCGCGGTTCGGCTGGGCGAAGCGCGATGCGCTCTTCCGGCAGATCGAAGTCGAAAAGATCGACGCGCAAGAAATCCCCGCCTCAAGGTTCCGGGCAGGTCACCGCCCAGGCGCCGACACCGTCTATGCTCAGCGTGCCGCCCATCGCGAAACTGGACTGCTCGCTGGCTTTGACCAGCCGCAATTTGGCGACGATCGAGCTGAGGCCCTCATCAGTGAGATCGATCAGCATACGCTCGTCGTCTTCGAATGCCTGTCCGACGATCACTTTCGTTGAACCCGGCTGACCGTCCGTCGTCCATGTCTTACCGCCGGCATCCAGCCACGCGCGCGCCACCGCAATGACGGCTGTGTGTCCCATCAAAACGTCGATCGATGCCGCGCCGCCGTCGGCGCTGCAAACGATCGATTCCGTCGCCAGCGCCGGAGTGGCCGCCGCGACGAGCACAAATGCGATGGCCGCGACAGCCCGGCTGGTCATTTCACGTCGGCCGCGACCTTGAGCGACACGATCTTGTCGGGGTCCTGCACCGGTTCGCCGCGCTTGATCTTGTCGACATTGTCCATGCCTTCGATGACCTGGCCCCATACCGTGTACTGGCGGTTGAGGAAGGCGGCATCGTCGAAGCAGATGAAGAACTGCGAATTGGCCGAGTTCGGGTTCTGCGAGCGCGCCATCGAGCAGGTGCCGCGGCCGTGGTTGGCGTTGGAGAACTCGGCCTTCAAGTCGGGCTTGTCGGAACCGCCCGTACCGGCGCGGGTCGGTGCGAAAGACGGCTTGTTGGAGTTGCCGAACTTGACGTCGCCGGTCTGCGCCATGAAGCCGTCGATGACGCGGTGGAAGACCACACCGTCATAGGCGCCTTCGCGCGCCAGCTCCTTGATGCGGCCGACATGGCCGGGCGCCAGGTCTGGAAACAATTCGATGACGACCTTGCCCTTGGTCGTGTCCATGATGAGCGCGTTCTCGCGGTCCTTGATCTCGGCCATGTCAGAAATATCCTTTTGAAACTTGGGTTTATTTGCCGTCGGCGGCGATGCGCACCTTGATCATGCGATCGGGGTCGGTCACCGTCCCGTTCTGCGCCTCTTCGCCTTTCTTGATGTGGTCCACCAGCTCCATGCCGCTGACGACATTGCCAACGATGGTGTACTGGCCATCGAGCGGCGGTGCCGGCGCGAACATGATGAAGAATTGCGAATTGGCGGAATTCGGATCGTCGGAGCGGGCCATGCCGACCACGCCGCGCTGGTAGTGCTCGGTGCTGGAGAATTCGGCCGGCAGGTCAGGAAGATCGGAGCCGCCGGTGCCGACCGCGTCGGCATTGAAGCCGCTCTTCATGTTGCCGAACTTGACGTCGCCGGTCTGTGCCATGAAGCCGTCGATGACGCGGTGGAAGGCGACGTTGTCGTAGGCGCCCTGGCGCACCAGCTTTTTGATCTGCGCGACATGCTTCGGCGCAAGGTCGGGCCTCAGCGCGATGGTCACGTCGCCGTCCTTCAGCGTTACGATCATGGTGTTTTCCGGATCGGCGGCAAACGCCGACACGGATGCGGTCACAAGACCGGCAAGCACGGCAAGCAAGAAGGCAAGCTTTTTCAGCTGCATGGGATCTTTCTCCGAATATCTTCGTTCATGCAAGTCGTTACCCAAAGCCGGGTTCCACTTTTGGGCGACATGCATTTATTTCGCGAATTTGGCGGTGAGCGCGCCGGCCACGGCCGCCGGCACGAAGGGGCGGATGTCGCCTCCCATCGAAGCTATCTGGCGCACAAGTGTGGCGGTAATGGTGCGCACCGAGGGGCTGGCGGGCAGGAAAACCGTCTGCAGCTCCGGTGCCATGGTCTCGTTCATGCCGGCCATCTGCATCTCATAGTCGAGATCGGTGCCGTCGCGCAGGCCGCGGATCATGATCGAGGCGCCATGCTTCCTGGCTGCGTCGATGACCAGCCCGTCGAAATCGACTACTTTGATACGCGCACCGTCGCTGCCGAATTCCGCCTTCGCGGCCGTTTCGATAAGATCGACCCGTTCCTCGAAGGAAAACAGCGGCTTCTTGCCGGGATGGATGCCGATCGCCGCGTAGATGGTATCCGCCACGGCCAGCGACGCCTTCAGCACGTCGAGATGGCCGTTGGTCAGCGGGTCGAAAGAGCCGGCATAAAGGGCGATGCGTTCGGTCATGGCAGGTGCTTCTAGCGAGCCTCTCCCCTAAACGCAAATCCGATCGGCAGGCCCGCCCCATGAACCTTTTGGCGACGTGAACGACAGATGAATGTGCCGCTCACAACGGCTTCACGCAGTGTTCACTAAGTTTGCAGCTGCAGAAGATGAAACCAAACACCCATCTAATCGTTGTTAGGCGCAGGAGAACACGCACATGCTGATCTACATGCTCGCCACCGCAATGACCGTCGCCATGCTGATCGCTACCGTATTCGGGTTGCATCAGGAAGCACAGCGCGTCCGCGCCAAGGCCAATACCAAGCGGTTCGAAGGCTTCGGCAACCGCAAGCCTTATCGCCACTTCTAGATTGCGGGGGTTTCTTCACAACGCCGGCCAATAGGGCTGGCGCCGCCGTGGCAAACTCACTCGACGGTAGTGTCAGGCTCCCCACCTTCGGCATCGGTAACAGCGCCAACTTCAACCTCGACACTCTCTTCGATCTCCTCGTCCGCTTGCGGCTCTGAAATCCGCTCCAC
The DNA here is from genome assembly GCF_040322615.1 of Mesorhizobium sp. M0119. Lineage (NCBI taxonomy): Bacteria > Pseudomonadati > Pseudomonadota > Alphaproteobacteria > Hyphomicrobiales > Phyllobacteriaceae > Mesorhizobium > Mesorhizobium sp. M0119. The sequence goes on along the minus strand of NZ_JAMYTU010000011.1, from coordinate 111,632 downwards.
CGAAACGACCTTCTCGCCCTCTGCGGTATTGAAGATGGTAACGCCCTTGGTGGCGCGGCTGGCGAAACGAATGCCGTTGACCGGGACGCGGATAACGGTGCCGCCATCCGAAACCAGCATGATCTGATCGTCATTGCCGACCGGGAAGGTCGCCACCAGGCGGCCGATTTCGGCCGTTTTCGACACGTCAGTGGCACGAATACCCTTGCCGCCACGGCCGGTCAGACGGAAATCGTAGGACGACGAACGCTTGCCGTAGCCATATTCCGTCACCGTCAGCACGAACTGCTCATGTGCCTTGAGGAATTCGTACCGCTCGTCGGAAAGCTCCGCCTCTTCGCCGACCTCCTCATTGGTGAGCTGGATTTCCTCCTCCTCGCCCGCCGCGATGTCGGCGGCAAGCCGGCGTTCGGCCACCACCCGCTTGAGGTAGGCGGCACGCTCGGCCGGCGGCGCATCGACATGCTCGATCACCGCCATCGAGATCACCCGGTCACCATCGGCCATCGCAATGCCGCGCACGCCGACCGAATTGCGGCTCTGGAAGACGCGCACGTCGCTGACCGGAAAGCGGATGCACTGGCCGGAACTTGCCGTCAAAAGCACGTCCTCATTGTCGGTGCAGGTCTCGACGCCGAGGATCTCGTCGCCTTCCTCGTCCAGCTTCATGGCAATCTTGCCGTTGCGGTTGACCTGGACGAAGTCCGAAAGCTTGTTGCGGCGCACGGTGCCGCGCGTGGTGGCAAACATCACGTCGAGCTCGCCCCAGCTCGTCTCATCCTCCGGCAGCGGCATGATGGTGGTGATGCGCTCGCCCTGTTCGAGCGGCAGCATATTGATCAGCGCCTTGCCGCGCGATTGCGGGTTGCCGATCGGCAGGCGCCAGACCTTTTCCTTGTAGACGATGCCGCGCGAGGAGAAGAACAGCACCGGCGTGTGCGTGTTCGCGACGAACAGCCGGGTGACGAAATCCTCTTCCTTGGTCGACATGCCGGAGCGGCCCTTGCCGCCGCGGCGCTGCGCCCGGTAGAGTGACAGCGGCACGCGCTTGATATAGCCGGAATGGCTCACCGTGACGACCATGTCCTCGCGCTGGATCAGATCCTCGTCTTCCATGTCCGCCCCGCCCTCGGCGAGCTCGGTGCGGCGCGGCGTGCCGAATTCGTCACGCACGGCGATGAGCTCGTCCTTGACGATCTGCTGGATGCGGGCGCGGGACGACAGGATATCGAGATAATCCTTGATCTCGTCGCCGATCGTGTTCAGTTCGTCGGCAATCTCGTCGCGGCCGAGCGCGGTCAGGCGCTGCAGGCGCAGTTCGAGGATGGCGCGCGCCTGTTCCTCGGAGAGATTGTAGGTGCCGTCCTCGTTGATGCGATGGCGCGGGTCGTCGATCAAAAGAATCAACGATTCCACGTCGCCCGAAGGCCAGCGCCGCTCCATCAACTGCTCGCGTGCCGTCTGCGGGTCCGGAGCGCTGCGGATCAGCTTGATGACTTCATCGATGTTGGCAACGGCGATGGCAAGGCCGACCAGCACATGGGCGCGGTCGCGCGCCTTGCGCAGCAGGAATTTCGTGCGCCGGCTGATCACCTCTTCACGGAAGGCGACGAACGCCTTCAGCATGTCGGTCAGCGTCAGCAATTCCGGCTTGCCGCCGTTCAGCGCCACCATGTTGGCGCCGAAGGACGTCTGCAGCGGGGTGAAGCGGTAGAGCTGGTTGAGGATGACATCGGCGACCGCGTCGCGCTTCAGTTCGATGACGACGCGGTAGCCCTGGCGGTCGCTCTCGTCGCGAATGTCGGAAATGCCTTCGATGCGCTTGTCGCGCACCAGCTCGGCCATCTTCTCGATCATCGACGCCTTGTTCACCTGATAGGGAACTTCGGTGATGACGATCGACTCACGGTCGTTGCCGCGCGCCTCGACGTTGACGCGGCCGCGCATGACGATGGAGCCGCGGCCGGTCGAATAGGCGCTGTAGATGCCGGAGCGGCCGAGCACGATGCCGCCGGTCGGGAAATCCGGCCCTGGAATGATCTCCATCAGTGCCGGCAGATCGATCGCCGGATTGTCGATGAGGGCAATGGCGCCGTTGCAGACCTCGCCCAGATTGTGCGGCGGGATGTTGGTGGCCATGCCGACGGCGATGCCGCCGGAGCCGTTGACCAACAGGTTCGGAAAGCGCGCCGGCAGGACTTTCGGTTCGCTGCCCGACGCATCGTAAGTGTCCTGGAAATCGACGGTGTCCTTGTCGATGTCTTCCAGCAACTCATGCGCGACCTTGGTCAGCCGCGATTCCGTGTAGCGCATCGCCGCCGGCGGATCGCCGTCGATCGAGCCGAAATTGCCCTGCCCGTCGATCAGCGGCACGCGCAGCGACCAGTCCTGCGCCATGCGCACCAAAGCGTCGTAGATCGAGGCGTCGCCATGCGGATGGTATTTACCCATCACGTCGGCGACCGGGCGTGCCGATTTCACATATTTGCGGTTCCAGTGATAGCCGCTCTCATGGGCGGCGTAGAGGATGCGGCGATGCACCGGCTTGAGGCCATCGCGCACGTCCGGCAGCGCGCGGCTGACGATCACGCTCATGGCGTAATCGAGATAGGAGCGCTGCATCTCCTCGATGATGGATATCGGCTCGATGCCGGTGGGGCCGCCGTCGGCGCCGCGCGGTGTCTTTTGGTCGGTCAAATCGGATCACAATCTAATCAGGAATCACTTGGTGCTTATATAGGAAGCCGGCCCGAAACTCCAACAATCGCGGCAGTTTTCCAGTGTCGTTTTTAGCGGCAAATTCAAAAGGATACACCAATTGCGACGATATGGCCGTGGCTCGCTTTCACGAGCGTCGCCGGCGGGCGCGATAAGTACCCGGCGCCTCGCCCATCAGCCGCCGGAAACGGCGATTGAAGGTCGACAGATCGTTGAATCCCGCCGCAAAGGCGATCGTCGAAATCGCCTGATCCGACGTCCGCAGCCGCACGGCTGCCCTGTGCAGCCGCGCTCTCAGCAGGAACTGGTAGGGCGTCATGCCGGCGACGTGCCGGAAGGTGCGCAGGAAATGGTAGGGGCTGGTAGCGGTCTCGTCGGCGAGTTCGGCAAGCGAGATCGGCCGGTCGGCATCGAGTTCGATGCGCCGCACCGCTTCGGCAACACGCTTCTGGTCACGGCGGCTCGGCGCGCTTTGTCCTTCCGTGGCACCGTAAGCCGCTGTCACCGCTGCACCAGCAATGCGCAGGGCGAGTTCCTCGAACGCGCCGGTGTCGGCCATCTCGCGCGCCGCCTCCGCGTCGGCGAGCAGCGGCACCAGCGCCGGCAAGGGCGGCAGGCGTGGCGTGCCGAAATCGAGCGTCTTCGCGCCCGGCACGTCGGCGACGATCCGCTCCATATAGGCCGGTCCGAAATGGAAGGAGAGGCAGCGGTCGCCAGCGCCATGCTCATGCCCGCATTCATAGCATGTGCCGGGATTGCCGAGCAGGAGCGCGCCCGGCGCCAGCATCGCCGTGCCCTGGCGCGCACGATAGCGGAAGGTGCCGCTGGTTACGGCGGCAATGCAGAAATCCCGATGCTCCTCCTCGAATGGCCTGTCGGCGGCGCTGGCGGTGCAGATGACATCCGACACCTGCCAGCCTCGGCCCGACGCCAGCCTGTGCGCGCTCGTCGCCATCGCCGAAATATAGCAATTTTTCCCAAGCGCAGAACCCCTGTCGGCCTCTATGCTTGCCGGTCTCCTGACAAGATGAGAGCGAAGCCATGTCCAATTCCTTTGCCAAGGCCCTGCATAGCGATGGACCCGTACCGGCTCTTGCCGAGAAACTGAACCTTTACGGCCGCTTCGTCGGCGCCTGGACGTTCGACGCCACGCGCCATCTCGAGGACGGCCAGGTGCTGACCGGGCGCGGCGAGGTGCATTTCGGCTGGGTGCTCGAAGGCCGCGCGATCCAGGACGTATGGATCCTGCCCGCCCGTGACGCCGGCGCCTCGCCGTCGCTCGGCAAATGGACCTTCTATGGCACGACGTTGCGCGTCTACGATCCCGGCGTCGACGCCTGGCACATCTTCTGGAGCGATCCGCGCAGCCAGTACTACAGCCGCCAGCTCGGCCGTGCCGAGGGCGACGCCATTATCCAGCAAGGCGCAGACGGCACCGGATCTGCTGTGCGCTGGAGCTTTTCGCGCATCACCGAAAATTCGTTCCGCTGGCTGGGCGAACGCTCACAGGACGACGGCGCCACCTGGCGTCTCGAAGTTGAGTTCCTGGCGCGCCGCGCCGCGAGCCCGTGATCCGCACGGTTTCCACTGGCTCCGCTTTGCTCTACCAATCCCGATATCCGGCATTGCCGGCGGGGGAGGGTCAGCATGCCGAGCTTCGACAGCCTGTTCAACGCCTTCGTCACCATACTTGTGACGATCGATCCGCCCGGCCTGGCGCCGCTCTTCCTCGCCGTGACCCGCGGCATGAACCGCGAGGAACGCAACCAGGTCTCCGTGCGCGCCTCGGTCATCGCCTTCCTGGTGGTGGCGTTGTTCGCAATCGCCGGCGCGTCGATCCTGTCAGTCTTCGGCATCACCCTGCCGGCCTTCCGCGTCGCCGGCGGCTTTCTGCTGTTCTTCATCGCCTTCGAAATGGTGTTCGAGCGCCGGCAGGACCGCAAGGAGAAGATCGGCGACGTCGCCATCACCAGGGATATGATCCACAACATCGCCGCCTTTCCGCTGGCGATCCCGCTTATTGCCGGTCCCGGCGCAATTTCGGCGACCGTCCTGCTCTCAAGCTCGTTTCAGGGTTTTGGCGCGCAGACAGCACTTGTCGGCATCATCGCCATCTGCCTTGTCATCACTTACCTGGTGTTCGTGCTGTCAGAGCGCATCGACCGTATCCTCGGCCAAACCGGCCGTTCGATCCTGACACGGCTGCTCGGCGTCATCCTGGCGGCGCTCGCCGTACAGTTCGTCGCCGACGGCATCAAGGCGCTGATGGCGACTTAGGAACTGCCCTACTTCGCTGTCGTTTCAATGACTTCGAAGTCGTGGGTAATCTCGGCGGTCTTGGCCATCATTGCCGAGGCCGAGCAGTATTTCTCGATCGAAAGCCCGATCGCCCGCTTCACCTTGTCGTGTGACAGCGCCCGGCCCTTGACGACAAAATGCATGTGGATGCGGGTGAACACCTTGGGATCGGCTTCTGCACGGTCGGCATCGAGTTCGACCACACAATCGTCAACCGCCTCGCGCCCCTTTTCGAGGATATGGACCACGTCATAGGCCGAGCAGCCGCCGGTACCGATCAGCACCAGTTCCATTGGGCTCGGCCCCGGCGTCTTGCCCTCCGGCCCGAACGCAGTGCCTAGCACCAGCTTGTGCCCACTGGCGGACTCGCCAACGAAGGTGCGCTCCTCGACCCATTTGACCCTTGCTTTCACTTGATACGTCCTTTCACCGCTCAAACGCATAACGTCCCGAAAATCCAAGACAGATTTCGGGACGCCATTTCGTGGCCAAGGTGCTGGCGCTTTTCGCCGCAAGGGCAGTCCGCCCCGAGAAATCAGAACGGGATTTCGTCGTCCAGCTCGCGCGACGAACCACCGCCGCCGCCCTTGTTGGCGCCACCGCGATTGAAACTTTCGCCCGGGCCGGACTGGCCGAAATCGGAACCGCGGCTCGCACCACCACCGGCATAGTTGCCGACCTGGCCGCCGCCCTCGCCCCGCGCATCGAGCATCTGCAGCTCGCCGCGGAATTTCTGCAACACGACCTCGGTCGTATAGCGGTCATTGCCGGTCTGGTCCTGCCATTTGCGCGTCTGCAGCTGGCCCTCGACATAGACCTTCATGCCCTTCTTCAGATACTGCTCGGCCACCTTGGCGATCTGGTCGTTGAAGATCACGACATTGTGCCACTCGGTCTTTTCCTTGCGCTCTCCGGATGTCTTGTCGCGCCAGCTTTCCGACGTCGCGATGCGAATGTTGACAACCGGGTCACCCGAATTCAGGCGGCGGATTTCAGGGTCCGCCCCGAGGTTGCCCACCAGAATGACCTTGTTGACGCTACCCGCCATGATACTTCTCCGCGCTCATCCGAAACCAGATTTCTGTCGCTGCACCTTACAGGCTACGGATAATCCCTGCCTGCCGTCGCTGCCTTTTCCCACAACGTTTTTGTTCTCTTTTCGTTCTACAGTACAGGCCCTGCACTGTCAATAGTTGTCAGTAAGAAGTAGTGTCTTGACGTCGAATTTCCACAGACCATGGGATCGAGGCGAACGCATGAAGATGGTTGCGCAAGACGATCAGCCGCAAGAAGAATGGCGGGCGGGAGTAAAGACCCGAATGCATGTCTCGGCCCGCAACGGCGCAACTCAACTTTGCATATTCGAACAATGGGTCGAACCAGCGGTTGGCGCCCCGACACATTGGCACCCGGTCGAGGAAGTGCTTACCGTCATCGCCGGCAGGGCCGAGATGTGGATCGACGAAGAGCATGTCGTCTTGACCGCCGGACAGTCGCTTGTTGTTGCCGCGCACAGGCAACATGGCTTCCGAAACGTCGGCTCCCAATATGCTTCATATCCATGCCGTGCTCGCGTCACCAGTTTTCGAGGCGACGTTCAACGGATCCCCCGACATGGTGAGACGCTGGCTTCCAGCGAGTTTGTAAAACCTCGCCTGTCTTTAAAAACACGGCTTGCCAAACCGATAAGTATTGACTTATGCTTTCGGCATGATCGAAGCAGAGATTTTTCGGGCACTGGCCGATCCAACGCGTCGCGCCGTCTATGAGCGGCTCGCCGACGGCGAGATGACGGTGTCTGAACTGCGCACTGGCATGCCGGTATCGCAGCCGGCGGTATCGCAACATCTCGCAGTGCTGCGCGGCGCCGGCCTCGTGGTCGAGCGCCGGGCCGGCCGCAACGCCTATTACCGCGCCGATCCGAAGGGGCTTGCGCCGCTGCTCGGCTGGATCGAACGCTACCGCGCGTTCTGGCCAGAGCGCATCGAAAGGCTCAAGACGGTTTTGAAGGACATGGACCAATGACCAGCCGAGGCAAAGAACGCGCGGAAATGGCGGCAGACAAGATCGAGTTCGAGTGCGAGCTGCCCGAGCCGCCGGAAAAGGTGTGGCGGGCGCTGACGGTGCCGGACCTGCTCGCGGCCTGGATGATGCCGAACGACATCAAGCCCGAAATCGGCAACCGCTTTGCCTTTAAAGCGCCGAATGCGCCGATCGAGTGCGAAATCCTCGACGCGGATCCCGGACGGCTGCTGCGCTATTCCTGGCGGGAGCGGGCGGCGCCCGGCGATACGCAAGTGCCGCCCGGCAACCCCCTGGACAGCCCAAAGAACGACAACCCAGTGGACAGCATCGTCACCTTTACGCTTGACCGCACCGTTTCCGGCGGCACGCATCTGCGCATCGTCCATGATGGTTTTGCTCGGGCAGCGATGCCGGAGATCGCGATGGTAGGTGCCGGTTGCCGGCTTTCGTTTGAAGCACGCGCTCCCAAGCATAAGCAGATCGCCGCAAACGCGCCGCGCCTCTTCCTGCGCGCGGCCTGAACGACAACAGTCAATGGAGACAAACGATGAGCGGCCTTGCCAATTTGGTGCCGATGGTGATCGAGCAGTCGAGCCGCGGTGAACGCGCCTTCGACATATTTTCGCGGCTGCTGCGCGAGCGCATCGTCTTCATCAACGGGCCGATCGATGACGGCACCTCGGCGCTGGTCTGCGCCCAGCTTCTGTCGCTGGAATCCGACAATCCCGACAAGGAGGTCTCGCTCTACATCAACTCGCCGGGCGGCGTGGTGACCAGCGGTTTCGCCATCTACGATACGATGCAGTATATCAGTTGCCCGGTCTCCACCGTTTGTATGGGTTTCGCCGCCTCGATGGCCTCGTTTCTTTTGATGGCCGGCACGCCAGGGCGGCGTATCGCGCTACCCAACACCAGCATCGTGCTGCATCAGCCTCTCGGCGGTTTCCAGGGCCAAGCCTCCGACATCCAGCGCCATGCCGAGGGCATCCTTCGCACCAAGCGGCGCATGACCGATCTTTACGCCCATCATTGCGGCCGCACCTACGAAGAAGTGGAACGCACGCTCGACCGCGACTTTTTCATGACTGCGCAGGAGGCCAAGGATTGGGGCCTCGTCGACCATGTTTTCGACACTCGCAAGCAGGCCGCGTGAAGCACCTTCGAACGGAACTGAGCGATATGAGGGCCGGCAACTCTCAGCGCCGCCGGTCTGGCTTCGGCGCTATCGCCGCACTATAGTCAGGTGATGACCGCCATTCGTTCATCCAGCCTATGCCTTGCCATTGCCGCCATTGTGGGCACGAACATGCTGGTGGGCATGGCACTTGCCCAAGATAATTCGACGTCTTCGCAAAAGGGCGCCCTGCCCGGTGTGACGAGTGACTATCGCATCGCCGAGCCAACTCCGCAGCCCGAGCCCGACGACGCGGTTCCAAGCAGCGGCAACGGTACGTTCAAGATCGGCGATACCGATGTTCGGATTTCCGGCAGCATCACCATCGATGTCGCTACCGGCGGGATCAGGCCCTCCAGCCGCTAAGTTCGCCTGGTGTGAACCACAAATATTGCGCTTCAAACGAACAGCCCCGCCATTGCTTTTGCAACTGACGGGGCTTCTTGGATCTAAAATCCAAATTGCCGGGAGTGTACTGCCGGCTTTTTATTTCGGATGCTTCGCGGCGTTCAGCCGACGATCCGACTAGCAGTCTCTGATTGTTGTGGGGATCGGCAGATCAACGTTGGCAGGTAGCGCTAAACGCCTGACCTGGCTACTTATACCTGCCGCGGCTCCAGCGACACGTGGAGCCTCAAGGAACTATCCGGTGGAGTCATGCCTCTGCTCTCCTTCTGTTCGTTGCGACTGTCGTCGTCGAAGCGCTCATCGCATAACCCGCAGCGTCTCGCAGGCTAGCCCCAGGCCGCGAGGCCATCGAAAGACGGCCAGCTTCGTTGACGTTTGGAGTCTGCCCCCGTGACGCATGGACGTCAACCTTGAATAGCCGATTACCGAAAAATGTGATCGCGAGACGCTTTGTGAAGCCGGCCGCACGGGCAGCTTTTGTCAGGAGCGTGTTCGGCCTTTGTTCTTTCCGCTTGCCCGTTCGCGCGAAAGACGGTTAAACGCTTTGGTCGAGAGTTGTGGCGTCTCTCGAAAAGGCGGCGAAATTTACCTACATAGGGGGTGGTCGGGAAAACCCGCCCATCCCATGAATTCCAGATTCTGAGGCGGCGACCGGCGATGGCCGACCATAAATATCTCTCCATTCGCGGGGCACGCGAACACAATCTGAAGAATGTCGATCTCGATCTGCCGCGTGACAGCCTGATCGTCATGACCGGCCTGTCGGGGTCGGGCAAGTCGTCGCTTGCCTTCGACACCATCTACGCCGAGGGCCAGCGCCGCTATGTCGAGAGCCTTTCGGCCTATGCACGGCAATTCCTCGAAATGATGCAGAAGCCGGACGTCGACCAGATCGACGGCCTGTCGCCAGCCATCTCCATCGAGCAGAAGACCACCTCGAAAAACCCACGTTCGACGGTCGGCACCGTCACCGAGATCTACGACTATATGCGGCTTTTGTTCGCCCGCGTCGGGGTACCCTATTCACCGGCCACCGGCCTGCCGATCGAGAGCCAGACGGTTTCGCAGATGGTCGACCGGGTGCTTGCAGTCGAGGAAGGCACCCGGTTGTTCATTCTGGCGCCGATGGTTCGCGGCCGCAAAGGCGAGTACCGCAAGGAATTGCTGGAGCTGCAGAAGAAGGGCTTTCAGCGCGTCAAGGTCGATGGCGTCTTCTACGAGATCGCCGACGTGCCGGCGCTGGACAAGAAGTACAAGCATGACATCGACGTTGTCGTCGACCGCATCGTCGTGCGCGGCGATCTGGCGACGCGGCTCGCCGATTCCATCGAGACCGCGCTGAAGCTGGCCGACGGACTGGCGGTAGCGGAATTTGCCGACAAGCCGCTCGACGCCAGCCAGACCGGCGAGGATTCGGTCAACAAGTCGAAGAACGAGACGCATGAACGCATGCTGTTCTCGGAAAAGTTCGCCTGCCCGGTGTCCGGTTTCACCATTCCCGAGATCGAGCCCAGGCTGTTCTCCTTCAACAATCCGTTCGGCGCCTGCCCAACCTGCGACGGGCTCGGCAGCCAGCGCGCCATCGATGCCAGCCTGGTCGTGCCCGACGAGAATGTTTCGCTGCGCGCTGGCGCCGTAAGCCCGTGGGCGAAGTCGACCTCGCCCTATTATGCGCAGACGCTGGAAGCGCTGGGCGTTGCCTATGGCTTCAAGCTCGGCGACAAGTTCAAGGATTTGAGCGAGGAGGCAAGGCAAGCCGTGCTGCACGGCACCGGCGAGCGCGAAATCACCTTCCACTACGATGACGGCCTGCGCTCCTACAAGACGACGAAAACCTTCGAGGGCGTCATCCCCAATCTCGAGCGCCGCTGGAAGGAAACCGAATCCGCCTGGATGCGCGAGGAGATCGAGCGCTTCATGTCGGCCACGCCCTGCCCGGCCTGCCGCGGCTATCGGCTGAAGCCCGAGGCGCTCGCGGTCAAGATCGCCGGCAAGCACATTGGCGAGGTCACCGAGCTGTCGATCCGCAAGGCCGACCAGTGGTTCACCGACCTGCCTGCTTCGCTCAATGACAAGCAGAACGAGATCGCGGTGCGCGTGCTCAAGGAAATCCGCGAGCGGCTGCGCTTCCTCAACGATGTCGGGCTCGACTACCTGACGCTGTCGCGCAACTCCGGCACGCTGTCGGGCGGCGAGAGCCAGCGCATCCGGCTTGCCTCGCAGATCGGCTCCGGCCTGACCGGCGTGCTTTACGTGCTGGACGAGCCGTCGATCGGTCTGCACCAGCGGGACAATGCCCGCCTGCTCGACACGCTGAAGCATCTGCGCGACATCGGCAACACAGTGATCGTCGTCGAGCATGACGAGGACGCCATCCTGCATGCCGACTACGTTGTCGATATCGGCCCGGCAGCCGGCATCCATGGCGGCCACATCATCGCCCAGGGCACGCCGCACCAGATCATGGCGACGCCCGCTTCGATCACCGGAAAATACCTGTCGGGCGAACTCGAAGTGGCGACGCCGGCCGTGCGGCGCGAGGCCAAGAAGAACCGCCGGCTGAAGGTCGTCGGCGCGCGCGGCAACAATCTGAAGAACGTCACCGCCGAAATCCCGCTCGGCACGTTTACCGCCGTCACCGGCGTGTCCGGCGGCGGCAAGTCGACCTTCCTGATCGAGACCCTGTTCAAGGCGGCGTCACGCCGCATCATGGGCTCGCGTGAACATCCGGCCGATCACGACCGCATCGAGGGGTTGGAATTCCTCGACAAGGTCATCGACATCGACCAGTCGCCGATCGGGCGCACCCCGCGCTCCAACCCTGCCACCTATACCGGCGCCTTCACGCCGATCCGGGACTGGTTCGCCGGCCTGCCGGAGGCCAAGGCGCGCGGCTACCAGCCGGGCCGCTTTTCGTTCAACGTCAAGGGCGGCCGCTGCGAGGCCTGCCAGGGCGACGGCGTCATCAAGATCGAGATGCACTTCCTGCCCGACGTCTACGTCACCTGCGACGTCTGCCACGGCAAGCGGTACAACCGCGAGACACTGGACGTCCTGTTCAAGGGCAAGTCGATCGCCGACGTTCTCGACATGACGGTCGAGGAAGGCGTCGATTTCTTCGCCGCCGTGCCCGGCGTGCGCGACAAGCTGGAGACGCTGAAGCGGGTCGGCCTCGGCTACATCCATGTTGGCCAGCAGGCAACGACTTTGTCGGGCGGCGAGGCGCAGCGCATCAAGCTGGCCAAGGAACTGTCGCGCAAGGCGACCGGCAAGACGCTCTACATTCTCGATGAGCCAACCACCGGCCTGCATTTCCACGACGTCGCCAAGCTGCTTGAGGTGCTGCACGAGCTGGTCGACCAGGGCAACACGGTCGTCGTCATCGAGCACAATCTAGAGGTGATAAAAACCGCCGATTGGGTGCTCGATCTCGGCCCCGAGGGCGGCGACGGCGGCGGCGAGTTGGTGGCGTCCGGCACGCCGGAGGACATCGTCCGCGAAAAACGCAGCTATACCGGGCAGTTCCTGAGGGAATTGCTGGAGCGGCGCCCCGGAGGCAAGCGCGAAGCGGCGGAGTGATGGCAAAGAACGGTCTCATCACGGTCCAAAGCAGCTTCGGCGTGGCCGAAACCATCGATCGCCTGGTCGAGACTGTGGAACGTGCAGGATTGCTGGTCTTCGCCCGCATTGACCACGCCGCCGGTGCGCGCAGTGTCGAAACATCACTGCGTCCAACCCAGCTCCTGATTTTCGGCAATCCGAAAGGCGGTACGCCACTGATGCAGGACCGGCAGCCTGCCGGCATCGATCTGCCGGTCAAGGCACTGGCTTGGGAGGACGAGCAAGGCAAGGTCTGGCTCTCCTACAATGACGCGCACTGGATGGCTGATCGCCACGGCTTGGGCGACGCCAGCCGCAATGCCGTCGCCGCGATCGCCGCCGGCATGGACAAGGTGATTGCGGCCGCTGGCGGTGCGGGCCAGTTTTGATCATGAGAGCCGCTCGGGCCGATGATCTCGCCACGGTGATCTCGCTCACCACCGACGCCTACGCGCCTTACACCGCGATGCTGGGAGCACCGCCGATCCCGATTACCGAAGACTATGCGCCGCGCATCGAGCGCGGCGAGGTCTGGCTTTCGGAGCAAGACGGGCAGACGGCTGGCCTGATCGTTCTCGAACGACATGCGGACCATACAATGATCTTCAGCGTCGCCGTTGCGCCCGCCTCTCAGGGCAAGGGTTTCGGCATCGGACTGCTCGATTGGGCCGAGCAACAGACGCGCCTATGGAGCTTGCCTGAAATCCGACTCTACACCAATGCCAGAATGGAACGGAACGTTTCGTTGTATAAGGCGTACGGCTTTCGCGAAACGGGTCGCCGGCCCAATCCATATCGGCCAGGATGGACGGTCGTCGACATGGCGAAAGCCGTCGAGACGACCGCCATCGCGTGATCCTTTTCTGCAAACCGGGAGGACTACCATGACTCAATCAGGAACAATCCGCGCCGGCATGGGGGGCTGGACCTTCGAGCCGTGGGACACGTCCTTCTACCCGGACAAGTTGTCGAAGGCCAAGCAGCTGAATCATGCCAGCCGGCAGGTGCCGACTATCGAGGTCAACGGCACCTATTATTCGAGCTTCAAGGAACCGACCTTCGTCAAATGGGCGAACGAAGCGCCGGATGGTTTCGTCTATTCGCTGAAGGGCAACCGCTTCGTCACCAACCGCCGCGTGCTCGGCGAGGCAGGCGAATCGATAATGCGCTTTCTCGGGTCGGGCGTCGCGGCACTTGGCGACAAGCTCGGGCCGATCCTGTGGCAATTCGCGCCGACCAAGAAATTCGACCCGGACGACTTCGAGGCCTTCCTGAAGCTGTTGCCGGAAAAGCAGGACGGCGTTGCGCTGCGCCACGCAGTCGAGGTGCGCAACGACAGCTTCGTCGTGCCGGAGTTCGCAGCCTTGGCGCGAAAGCACAAGGTCGCGATCGTCTATGCCGACCACGCCAAATATCCAGGGATTGCCGACGTCACCGGCGATTTCATCTATGCGCGGCTGCAGACCGGCAGCGACCACAATCCCGATTGTTACACGCCCAAGGCGCTCGATGAATGGGCGGCGCGCGCAAAAACCTGGGCGGAAGGCAAGGTGCCGGCCGACCTGCCGCGTGCCGATCCTTCAACCGACGCGCCGGTCAAGCCACGCGACGTGTTCGTCTACTTCATCACCGAGGGCAAGGTCCGCGCTCCATTCGGCGCCATCGCGCTGATGAAGCGGGTCGCAGGCTGACGCCCCCGCTGTCGGTGGTCTGCCTGGCCGGGTCCTCAACTACCGGCTATGCGGCGCGCTCGTCCGAACGCCGATCAACCCTGACGATCTCGTTGAAAGCATCGAGATCGACATAGAAGACCTTTGTGATCTCCGCGATGAGTTCGTCGTGGTCATACCCCTGCGATTTCAGAATGTTGATGGCTGTTAGGATGTCGACCCGCTCCGTGAGCCGTCGTTTCTGGTAGTCCTCGACATAGCGCTCCATCGACTGGCCCTAGCTCCCAAGCACCCGAAATGTTGGACGACAACAGATCGCTGGAAGGGAGCGGCTTGCGCGCAAGCATGCCGACGCGGCCCGCGCCTTCCCCTGATCTGCCAAGTTGGAACTGGTACGGAAAGCGGCCGACTCACCAAGGCCAAGCAAAATCTAGCACGCAATCTCCAGCGCGCCAGAGTTGCAAAGTAATGGAATCAATAAGAATTCAGACAGTCAGGAATTTGCGGACGTCCGCCCGGTCGAGATCCTCGGCGGGGCCGGTATGGACGATCTGGCCGCGGTCCATGATATTGACCTCGTCGGCCAATTCCCGGCAGAAATCGAGATATTGTTCGACCAAAAGCACGGCAATGCCGGCCTGGTCGCGCAGATAGCGAATGGCGCGGCCGATATCCTTGATGATCGACGGCTGGATGCCTTCGGTTGGCTCGTCGAGCACCAGCAGCTTCGGCCGCATCACCAGCGCCCTGCCAATGGCAAGCTGCTGCTGCTGGCCGCCGGAAAGGTCACCGCCGCGGCGCGCGAGCATCTGCTTCAGCACCGGAAACAATTCGAAGACGTGACCGGGAATATTGCGGTCGGCGCGCCTCAGCGGCGCGAAGCCCGATTCGAGGTTTTCCCGCACCGTAAGCAGCGGAAAAATCTCCCTGCCCTGCGGCACGAATGCGATGCCCGACCGGGCGCGATCATACGCCGCGCTCCGGTCGAGCGCCTTCCCCTCGAAGGCAACACTTCCGCTCGTCAGCCGATGATGGCCGACGATCGATCTCATCAAACTGGTCTTGCCGACGCCGTTGCGGCCGAGCACGCAGGTGATCTTGCCGGCGCCAGCCTTCAGCGAGACGCCGCGCAGCGCCTGGGCAGCGCCGTAATGCAACGTGGCATTGGAGACTTCGAGCATGGTCAGTGCTTTCTCCAACGCCTGAAGAACGAAAGGTCGAAATGATGGAACGGAACGCGCCAGACCATGTTCATCTCCCCAGGTAGACTTCGACGACGCGCTCGTCGGCCGAAACGAAATCGAGCGAACCTTCGGAAAGGACCGAGCCTTCGTGCAGGCAGGTGACCTTGACGCCGAGCTCGCGCACGAAATGCATGTCGTGCTCGACGACGATGACCGAATGGTCGCGCGCGATATCCCTAAGCAGCCGCGCGGTCTCTTCGGTCTCGGCGTCGGTCATGCCGGCAACCGGTTCGTCGACCAGCAGCAGCTTCGGATCCTGCGCCAGAAGCATGCCGATCTCGAGCCATTGTTTTTGGCCATGGCTCAAATTGGCGGCGAGCTCGTCGCGCTTGTCGCCAAGCCGGATGATGCCGAGAATGTCGTCGATCTGCCGCACGTCCGCGGCCGAGCGACGATGGAACAGTGCCGGGAAGATCGAGCGCGGGCCTTTCAGCGCCAGCATCAGATTGTCCTCGATCGTGTGGCTTTCGAAGACGGTCGGCTTCTGGAATTTACGGCCGATGCCCATCATGGCGATTTCGGCCTCGTCGTGTTTGGTCAGGTCGACCTCGCCGTCAAAGAAAACCTCGCCCGCGTCGGGCCGCGTCTTGCCGGTGACGATGTCCATCATCGTCGTCTTGCCGGCGCCGTTGGGGCCGATGATCGCCCGCATCTCGCCCTTATCGAGCACCAGCGACAGGTTGTTGATGGCGCGAAAACCATCAAAGGAAACCGACACGCCGTCGAGATAGAGGATGGTGTTGCTCTTCGACATCAGGCCATCACTCCGCCGGCTGCGGTTCGGCGCCGGAGGCCGACCAGTCGCCCGGCCTTCTCGCCGCCGAGCGATCGATTTTCGGCGGCACCGGCGCGTCGGGATCGATGCCGGCTTCCTCGGCGGCCGAGGCTGCCCGCATCGCCTTGGCGTTGCCGCGCCAGGAATCCCACATGCCGATGATGCCCTTGGGCAGGAACAGCGTGACGGCGACAAACAGTCCGCCCAGCGCAAACAGCCAGAATTCCGGCAGCACGCCGGTGAACCAGGATTTACCGGCATTGACTAGAAGCGCGCCGATGATCGGCCCGACGATGGTGCCGCGCCCGCCGACGGCCGCCCACACCACCACCTCGATCGAATTGGACGGCTCGAATTCGCCGGGGTTGATGATACCGACCTGCGGCACGTAAAGCGCACCGGCGATGCCGGCCATCACCGCCGACACGGTGAAGGCGAACAGTTTGACGTTCTCCGCCCGCCAACCGAGGAAGCGTGTGCGGCTCTCGGCATCGCGCACTGCCATCAAAAGCTTGCCGTATTTGGAACCGACGATTGCCCAGGTGACGAAGACGGCAAACGCCAGCATGACGGCGCTGGCCGCGAACAGCGCCGAGCGTGTCATGTCGGCCTGCACGTTGAAGCCTAAAATGTCCTTGAAATCAGTCAGGCCGTTATTGCCGCCGAAACCCATGTCGTTGCGGAAAAACGCAAGCAGCAGCGCATAGGTCATCGCCTGGGTGATGATCGACAGATAGACACCGGTGACGCGGCTGCGGAAGGCAAACCAGCCGAAGACGAAGGCGAGCAGGCCGGGTACCGCAAGCACCATGACCGCCGCGAACCAGAAATGGTCGAAACCATACCAGAACCACGGCAATGCCTTGTAGTTAAGGAATACCATGAAATCCGGCAGCAGCGGATTGCCGTAGACGCCGCGCGAGCCGATCTGGCGCATCAGATACATGCCCATCGCATAGCCGCCGAGCGCGAAGAAAGCGCCATGGCCGAGCGAGAGGATGCCGCAATAGCCCCAGACGAGATCGAGCGCCAAGGCGAGCAGTGCGTAGCACAGGTATTTGCCGGTGAGCGCGACGATATAGGACGGCACGTAAAACGCACTTGTCGGCGAGACCGCAAGATTGAGCAGCGGCACGACGATGGCAACCGCCAGCAGGATGAAGATGGTGATGGCGACGCGGCGGTCGGCGCCGGCGGCAAAGAAGCGTCCCGTGATCATGCTTCCACCGACCTGCCCTTTAGCGCGAACAGCCCGCGCGGGCGTTTCTGGATGAACAGGATGATCAGCACCAGGACGACGATCTTGCCGAGCACCGCTCCGGCATAAGGTTCGAGGAACTTGTTGACGATGCCGAGCGAGAAAGCGCCGACCAGCGTGCCCCAGAGATTGCCGACACCGCCGAAGACGACGACCATGAAGCTGTCGATGATGTAGCCGCGGCCGAGATTGGGCGAGACGTTGTCGATCTGGCTAAGCGCGACACCCGCGATGCCGGCAATGCCGGAGCCGAGTGCAAACGTTAGCGCATCGACCCAAGGCGTCCTGATGCCCATCGAGGCGGCCATGCGGCGATTGGCGGTGACGGCACGCATCTGCAGCCCCCAAGGCGTACGTTTCATCACGTAGAGCAGCACCGCGAACACGCCGAGCGCGAATACCAGGATCCAGAGCCGGTTCCAGGTCACGGCAAGCTGGCCGATATTGAACGAGCCGGACATCCATGACGGGTTGCCGACCTCCTGGTTGGTCGGCCCGAAGATGGTGCGTACGGCCTGCTGCAGGATCAGCGAGACACCCCATGTCGCCAGCAGCGTCTCCAGCGGCCGGCCGTAGAGGAAGCGGATCAGCCCGCGCTCGATGACGAGACCGACGAGCGCCGCCACCAGGAAGGCCAGCGGCAAGGCGATGACCAGCGACCAATCGAACAGGCCGGGAAAGGAATTGCGGATCACCTCCTGCACGACGAAGGTCGTGTAGGCGCCGAGCATGACCATCTCGCCATGCGCCATGTTGATGACGCCCATGACGCCGAAGGTGATGGCCAGGCCGATCGCCGCTAGCAGCAGCACCGATCCAAGCGATATGCCGTACCAGATATTCTGGCCGGCATCCCACAGCGCCAGCGTCGAATTGATGTTGGCGATCGCCGCCGTCGCCGCGTCCTTCACCGCACCTTCGGAATTGGCCTCTACCGACGTTAGCAGCGACACCGCATCGCGGTCGCCGCGCGCGCCGATGAGCGCGATCGCCGCCAGTTTGTCGGCCTCCGGCCTGTCTGAAACGAGAACCGACGCGGCGCGGGCCTGTTTGAGCAACGCCTTGACGCTTGCCACGCTCTCATTGGCGATGGCGGTGTCGAGCGGCTCAATGTTTGCCGCGTCCGGCGTCTTGAACATGGTCTCGGCGGCGGCAATGCGCACGGCCGGATCCTTGGAGCCAAGCGTCAGCGTGCCCAGCGCGTCGCGGATGACGCGGCGCAGCGTGTTGTTGACCTTGATCTTGGTGATGTCGCCCTTGGCAACTTCGCCCGATCTTTCGCCGGTGAGCGCATCGAGCAACTCGATGCTGTCGCCGCTGTCCTTGCCGACAAAGACCAGTGAATCGGCCTTGCGGACGTAAAGACTGCCCTCCGCAAGCGCGGCAAGCGGCCGTTCTACGGCCGGATCGCCGGAAGCCGCAAGCTCCCGCACGACGGCTTCGATCGCCGGAAAATTGGTGGCGGTGGCGAATTTGGCGATGACGGCGCGCAGATCCGCTTCGGCAGCGTTTGACGGCGGCAGCGTCCCCAGGAGGAGGAGCAGCATCAGGCCAATCGCGCGGATCAGGATCATTGGTTTCTGGTGGCTGTTGAAGGTTGAATGTCGCCTCCGGGCAGGCTGGAGGAGGAACCTGCCCGGAGGCTTGCGGGTCTGGGAGGACAGACCGGGAGGATCAGTTGGTTCCCTTGCCGCCGCATTTGCCGGTGGCAACGTTGAAGTTGCCGCAGGACAGAGGCGCGCGCCAATCGGAGATCAGGTCCTTGGAGTCAGGCAGGTAGTCGGACCACTCGTCGCCCATCACGAGGCCCGGCGTCTGTGAGACGGTTTCGAACTGGCCGTCGGCCTGGATTTCGCCGATCAGCACCGGCTTGGTGATATGATGGTTCGGCATCATGGTTGAATAACCGCCGGTCAGGTTCGGCACCGAGACGCCAACCATGGCGTCGATGACCTTGTCCGGATCGGTGGTGCCGGCCTTCTCGACCGCCTTCACCCACATGTTGAAGCCGATATAGTGGGCTTCCATCGGGTCGTTGGTGGTGCGCTTGTCGTTCTTGATGAACTTGTGCCAGTCGGCGATGAACTTCTCGTTCTCGGGCGTATCGACGCTTTCGAAATAGTTCCAGGCGGCGAGATGGCCGACCAGCGGCGCGGTGTCGAGACCGGCAAGCTCTTCCTCGCCGACCGAGAAGGCCATGACCGGGATGTCCTCGGCCTTGATGCCCTGGTTACCGAGTTCCTTGTAGAACGGCACGTTGGCGTCGCCGTTGACGGTCGACACGACGGCGGTCTTCTTGCCGGCCGAGCCGAACTTCTTGATCGCCGAGACTTCGGTCTGCCAGTCGGAGAAACCGAACGGCGTGTAGTTGACCATGATGTCTTCGGCAGCAACGCCCTTCGCCTTCAGATAGGCCTCGAGGATCTTGTTGGTGGTGCGCGGGTAGACGTAGTCGGTGCCTTCGAGCACCCAGCGCTTCACCGAACCGCCATCCTCGCTCATCAGATAATCGACGGCCGGAATGGCCTGCTGGTTCGGCGCCGCACCGGTGTAGAACACGTTGCGCTCGCTTTCCTCGCCCTCATACTGGACCGGGTAGAACAGGATGTTGTCGAGTTCGCTGAACACCGGCAGTACCGACTTGCGCGACACCGAGGTCCAGCAGCCGAACACCGCCGCGACCTTGTCCTTCGAGATCAGCTCGCGCGCCTTTTCGGCGAATAGCGGCCAGTTCGAAGCCGGATCGACGACCACCGCCTCGAGCTTCTTGCCGAGCAGGCCACCCTTGGCATTCTGCTCTTCGATGAGCATCAGCATGGCGTCCTTCAGCGTCGTCTCCGAGATCGCCATGGTTCCCGACAACGAATGGAGGATGCCGACCTTGATGGTGTCGTCGGCCGCCTTGGCGGGAACGCTCATCAGCAGGCCGGCGGTGACCACGCCGGCCGAAAACATTTTTGCTATTGTCGAGAAACTACCCCTCATACTTTTTAACTCCCAAGCTGGTTAACTGCATCGGAACAGACCATGCAACGGCTGTGCCAATCACGGGAGCAAGGTCGGAGGATTTGAGATTTCCCAGCTCTGTCAGTCGGTTAATGTATTAGCCGCAGGAGATGAACCTCGCCTGCCATGTTCGAAACGAGAAAGGATCACCCGTATCGGCCTAAGTTTTACTCACATATAGGCCAATGCCCTAATTTTGAGCAGCATCATATGAGCGCTGGCGAGGATTGCAGCGCCGGAGCGAAATGAGGCAAGTTCGAACCCTTAACGGGAGACTCCATGGCCTTCAGAGCTTCTTGCATTTTCACCGCCATGCTTCTGCTGGCGACGACGACCGTAGCGCGCGCCGGCTTCAGCGACGGCAAGCTGCCGGACGGCTCCTATCATTGCGAAGTCTACCTGCTTGGCATGTTCCTCAGCCTCGGCGACATCACCATCAAGGGAAACGTCTATAGCGGTCCGGTGAGCTTCGGCATCGCGCCGCAGAGCTACAATTACCAGATGGATGCGGACGGCGTGATCACCTGGCTAGGTCCGCTGGGCGGCTACACCAGTGGCGGCAACTCGATCTCGCTTACGCAAGCGACGCTGGAAAGCGGAACCACCCCGTCCTTCGACATTATCATGAAGCAGCCGGACGGCGCCTTTACCGCCTCGACTTGCACGAAGCGTTGAAAAAGTACGGAACCTTGCGAGGTTTCGTATCCCGAAGCAGAAAGCCGCCTAGCTCTCCGCCGCCAGATCGAGCGCCAGCCGGGTCATATCGGCGAAAAGCCCCTGGCGTTCGGAATAGTCGGTTTGCTCGCCGGTTGCCACGTTATCGACGACGGTCAGGATCGACAGCGCCCGGGCACCGAAATCGGCCGCAATGCGGTAGAGCGCGCTGGTTTCCATATCCACGGCGAGCGCGCCCTGGGCCTGCGCTTCGGCAAAGCGTTCGCGCCCCTGCGGATGATAGAAAATATCGCTGCAGATGGTCCGCCCGGCCCGATGGTCGATGCCGAGTTCCGAAGCCCGGGCCAACGCCTGGGCCAACAATACCGGATCGGGGTCGGCATCGGCACGATAGAGCCCAAAAATCTGGCCGCTCTCCGCATTTTCGCCGCGCACCGATTGCGCGATGACCAGGCTGCGCAGCGCCATCTCGGCGGTCAGGCCACCGCAGGTACCAGTGCGGATCAACGTTTTCGCACCATAGAAGTCCAGCAGCTCATGCACATAGACCAGGAATGACGGGACGCCGATGCCGGTGGATTGGATGCTGACAGGCTTGCCGCGAAACAACCCGGTAAAGCCGAGCGCGCCGCGTCGGCGGTTGACGCAGCGCGGCGCTTCCAGAAAAGTCTGCGCCATCCATTCAGCGCGCTGCGGATCGCCCGGCAGCAGCACCGTGCTTGCGTAGTCGCCCTTGCTTGCCTCGTTGTGTGGCGTCACGGCATGCTTTCCAAAACCCGTCGCCCGTTTCGCCTGCAATCATGGCAGTCTCACGACATTGCGCAAGCTGAGCATTGGAAGGGTCAGGATTCCAGCATGTCCTTTACGATGGTGGCCAATTGCTTGAGCGAAAACGGCTTCGGTAAGAAGCCGAAATGCGCGTCGGCCGGCAAGTTCTTAGCGAACGCGTCTTCGGCATAGCCGGACACGAAGATGAACTTGATGTCGGGCTGCCGTTTGCGCAATTCGCCAAGCAGCGTCGGGCCGTCCATTTCCGGCATCACCACGTCCGACACTACGATGTCGACCTTGCCGCCGAGCGCTTCGTAGACTTCAAGCGCCTCGACGCCCGAGGACGCCTCGTGGACGGTGTAGCCGCGCGATTTCAGCGCCCGCATGCCACCCATGCGCACGGCGTCCTCGTCTTCGACCAGCAGCACCGTGGCCGAGCCCGACAGATCCTTGGCTGAGTCGGCGATCTTGGCAGGGGCGGCCGGCACTTCTCCAGCCTCGCCCGCCTTTCTTGCCTCCGCAATGTGCCGCGGCAGGAAGATGCGGAACACGGATCCCTTGCCGACTTCGGAATCGCAGAAGATGAAGCCGCCTGTCTGCTTGATGATGCCATAGACCATGGACAGGCCGAGGCCGGTTCCCTTGCCAACCTCCTTTGTCGTGAAGAAGGGCTCGAAGATCTTTTTCAGCACATCAGGCGCGATGCCGCTGCCGCTGTCCTCGACCTCGACCAGCACATAGTCGGCCGGAGTAAGTTCGCGGTAGGAAAAGGTTTTGCACTCTCCGGCGCTGACATTGCGGGTGCGTACGGTGAGGTCGCCGCCAGCCGGCATCGCATCGCGCGCATTGACCGCCAGATTGACCACCACTTGCTCGAACTGCCCGATATCGACCCTGACCGGCCACAGGTCGCGGCCATGGTCGATCTTGAGCTTGATGTCGTTGCCGACCAGCCGGGCAAGCAGCATCCTGAGATCGGCGAGCACGTCGGTCAGGTTGAGCACCTCCGGCCGCAGGGTCTGCTTGCGCGAGAAGGCCAGCAACTGCCGCACCAACGAGGCCGCCCGGTTGGCATTCTGCTTGATGTTCATGATGTCCGGGAACGACGGATCGGACGGCCGGTGGTTGGTCAACAGCAGGTCCGAGGCCATGATGATGGCGGTCAGCACATTGTTGAAATCATGCGCGATGCCGCCGGCGAGCTGGCCGACCGCCTGCATCTTCTGGCTCTGCGCCATCTGGCCCTCGAGGGCTTTTTGCTCGGTGGTCTCGACGGCATAGACGATGGCCGATTCCTCGGCGCCTTCGCCGCCGGTACCGTCTGCGACCGCGTTGACGTAGAAGCGTATGTGGCGCTCCTCATTGCCGGGCAGCACCGTATCGATCGGCTCGATGTCAGCCTGTTGCTGGCGTGCCTTTTCGAACGCCGCGGCGAAAGCCGGCCGGTCGCGCTCGTGGATCACCGTATCCAGCCGCACACGCCGATCGACCGCGTCGCGGTCGACGACCGAGGAAAACAGCGACAGAAACGGCGCATTGGTGCGCAGGATGCGGCCGACGTGGTCGACGCCGGCTATCGCCATCGGCGTCGAGTTGAAGAACCGCGTGAAGCGTATTTCCGAGGCGCGGAGGTCAGCCGAAGCGTCCTCGCCTTGCGTCCGGTTGAGCACGATGGTGCGAGTCGGGCCGTTGAGGCCCTCTCGACTGGCCGAGACACGATGCATGAAGCGCACCGGCAGCGCCTCGCCGGTCATCGTCGTCAGATCGAGATCGATAACAGCATTGCGCGTGGTACCCGCATCGGCCTTGACCGAACGGACCAGCGCCATGCCGTCGCCGGCGACGATCTCCGGCAGCGTGATGGCGCCGGGGGTGAAGCTGGCCAGGTCGATGCCCAGCCACTCCGCGAGGGTCGCGTTGATATAGGTGACGCGGCCTTCCTGGTCGGCGGAAAAGAAACCGGCCGGCGCATGGTCGAGGTGATCGATGGCCTTTTGCAGGTCGAGAAAGAACCGCTCCTGCTCGGCCCGTTCCCGCGAGATATCGGCAAGCTGCCAGGCAAGCATCGGCAGCCGCTGGCCGGGAACGCTGAAGGCGCGGGCCCGGACGCGGTACCAGCGCGCGCCCGGTTCGGCGCCTGGCCGAATGGACTGCGCGAGCCGAAACTCGCCGTCGCCCGGCTGGCCGTCGCGCAGGCCTGACGCCAGCCGGTATATGGTCACCGAGGCCTCGGGAACGTCTGAAAGCAAACCTTCGACCGTCTTGAGGTCGGCGGCCGACTCGGCACCCGTCATATCAGCATAAGTCCGGTTGGCGTAGATGATACGGCCTTTGGTGTCGGTGACCAGGAGACCTTGCGACATCGAATCGACGAAAGCTTTCGACAGTTCGTCGCTTGTCGAGCGCGGCGTGATATGCACGAAGCCGATTGCAGTGGCGAATAGAAAGCCGACACCGATCATCGCCAGCACGCCAAGCATGCCGAGCAGGAATGGATCGCCAAGTCGCTCACGGAAAAGGCCGAAGACGATCGCTGCCCCTGTCAGGACGACGATGAAGACGATGAGCCGGGTGACCGCTCCCGGCCGCGTGTTCTGGTCGACGATAGGTACCGGATAGAAATCGCCGCGCGCTTCCTTGGCCATGTGCCCCCTGCTCGTGAATTCCGGTGTCGGTTGAATCATATTCTCAGGGTCGGGAAAAGGCCCGGCTGCAGATGTCCGCTAAAAATGACGCCGTTCGGCTCCCGGTGTTTCGAGCTGTTCACGAAGCGTGAAAGGCAACTTGCGGTCGCCTGCCGCAACAGTCTAGTGTCGCCTCTCTTCGAAAGCTGATTTTGGGGGAACCAATGCTGCAATGGCTGGATGGCGTGGCGGGTCCTGGTTATGCCGCAGCAATCCTATGGACGTTTGCAGTACTTGTCCTTCTGCTCATCATTCTTCTTATCATCAGGCTTGTCCGCAGCCTGACATTCGGAACATTCGTCGCCGGCGGCAGGAACCGCAAGACGCGGCTGGCTGTCATGGATGCCACAGCGGTCGACAGTCACCGGCGGCTAGTGCTGGTGCGCCGCGACGACATCGAGCACCTGCTCTTGATCGGTGGTCCGACCGATGTCGTCGTCGAGCGCGACATCAGGCTCTCGGCGCTGCGGCGCCCGGCATTGACCGGAGACAACAGCCACCAGCCGGCAGCAAGGTCGGCTTCGACCACAGCCGCGCCGGTGAGGCAAGCGCCGCCGCAGCCGGCAAGCGTGGCCGCAACCCCTGTCCGAGCCCGCCAGACGGCGACGATGCCCGCAACAATGCCGGCGCCCGCGCCGAAACCGGCATCGAACGTCACACCGTTGCCAAGTTATGGATCCGTCAACGCCAATGCCTCGCGACATGCGCCGCCGCCGGCAAAACAGGACTCCCCGGCAAGATACGAGCCGCCGGCACAGCATGAGTCCATCGACGATGCGCTGATGAAAGAGCTGGAGGTTTCCCTCGACGAGCCACGCTTCAGCCAAACGCCGAGCAAGCCGGCGGCGAAGGCATCGCCCTCTCTCGACGACGAGATGACGAAGCTCCTCGGCGAGTTGTCCAATCAGAAAAGATAGGCCGATAGCGACCGGCCAATGAAAATGGCCGGAAAACCGGCCATTTTGAACGCTTTACCGATGCCGCTGATTTTCCCGCCGACTCAGTCGTCGCGGTAGACCTTCTCGCGCCGCTCATGGCGCTCCTGTGCCTCGATCGACAACGTGGCGATCGGGCGCGCGTCGAGCCGCTTCAGTGCGATCGGCTCGCCCGTCTCCTCGCAATAACCGTAAGTGCCTTCGTCAAGGCGCTGGAGGGCGGAATCGATCTTCGAGATGAGTTTTCGCTGGCGATCGCGGGCGCGAAGTTCGATGGCGCGGTCGGTTTCCGAGGAGGCGCGATCGGCGAGGTCGGGGTGGTTAGCGTTTTCCTGCTGCAGGATTTCGAGAGTTTCGCGCGCTTCGCGCAAGATGTCGTTCTTCCAGGTGACGAGCTTCAGGCGAAAGTAGGATTTCTGCCGCTCGTTCATGAACGGCTCGTCTTCGGAGGGTACGTAATCGGCGGTAACGATGTCGTTCATTCGACTCACCCAACAAACCCCAAATTTGGCGCCTATATATTCGCGGACCGAAAACTGCACAAGATCAATCGACGACAGTTTCACGCAATTGTTAGTGCCGGACAAACCAGCATCTGCGATGCCCTTTTTGCGAAGAATACGACCGAATCCGTACATGATTCGCTATGCTTGAGGGGCGCTTGCCATTGCGCACGGAGCTCTTCTGATGGCAAATCCTGCGGCGTGTTGACGGGTTCGGTGCCCGGCACAACGGGAATCCGGTGACCAGACTTTATCTGCTGAGGCATGCGAAGGCCGGCTGGGCACTGCCTGGCGTGGCTGACTTCGACCGCCCGCTCGATGCATCCGGCTTCGCCGATGCCGAAGCGATGGGCGCGCTGATACGTTCCCGCAAATACGTACCGGGCCTCACCCTTTGCTCAAGCGCCAGGCGCGCCCGCCAGACGCTGGAAAGCTTGGCTGGCCACACCGACACGGGCCGGGTGCTGTTCCTTGACACGCTCTACAGCGACGATGCCGCCGCGTACCTCGCTGCCATCCGGCAGAATGGCGGGCTGGATGCCCTGCTTGTCATCGGCCACAATCCGATGATTGAGGATCTCGCCATGGCGCTCTCAGGCGACGGCGAGGAGACCGCGCGGGCCATGCTGAACCACGGCTTCCCGGCCTCCGCACTTGCGGCGGTCCGGTTCAACGGCAGTCTTGCCGAGGCTGCGCCGGGCGCCGGCTATCTCGAAGCCTTCCTGACGCCTGCCGATATCTGAGGCCATTTCAAAGCCGCGCATCAAAGCCTATATCGGATCCTGACCGGCCCGCGAGAACAGATTTGGCATCATCGCTGACGACTTTTACCGACGAGGCGAAGATTGCCTTGGATACGTTGTCAGGCCGCGCTGCCGGGCTTTTCGCTCCGTCGCTGCGCCTTGGCGTGACTGGGCTGTCCCGCGCCGGCAAGACGGTGTTCATCTCGGCCCTGGTGCACAATCTGGTCCATGGCGGACGCTTGCCGCTGTTTGAGGCACAAAAATCGGGGCGCATCGCCCGCGCTTTTCTCGAAGAGCAGCCGGACGACGCGGTACCACGCTTCCAGTACGAGGATCACATCGCGGCTCTTGTCGACGATCGGGTCTGGCCGGATTCGACGCGTGCGATTTCCGAACTGAGGCTCACCATCGAATACGAATCGGCCTCTGGCTGGAGCCGCATGTTTTCCGCCGGCAAATTGTCGGTCGACATCGTCGATTATCCCGGCGAATGGCTGCTCGACCTGCCGCTGCTCAGCAAGTCCTACGCCGATTTTTCGCGTGAGGCCTTCGAGATGGCCGTGTTGCCGGTTCGTGTCGATCTTTCGCGGGAATGGCGGGCGCTCTCCGATCCGGTCGACCCGAACGCCGACGCCGACGAGATGACGGCGCGCCGTCTCGCCGAGAGCTTCGCGGCCTATCTCAAGGCCTGCAAGCTCGACGAGCGGGCGCTTTCGACCTTGCCGCCCGGTCGCTTCCTGATGCCCGGCGATCTTGAAGGCTCGCCCGCTCTCACCTTCGCGCCGCTACCGAATCTGGGCGGCCGGCGCGCCCGCTCGGGATCGCTGCAGGCGATGATGGAGCGGCGCTATGAGGCTTACAAGACGCATGTCGTCAAACCGTTCTTTCGCGAACACATCACGCGTCTCGACCGCCAGATCGTGCTCATCGACGCATTGCAGGCATTGAACGCCGGCCCCGGCGCGATGGCCGATCTGGAACGTGCGGTCACCGAAATCCTGTCCTGTTTCCGCCCCGGCCGGGGCAACTTCCTGACCGACCTGTTTTCGAGGCGCATCGACCGCATATTGGTGGCCGCGACCAAGGCCGACCATCTGCACCACGAAAGCCACGACCGGCTGCAGGCGATCGTGCGGCGGCTAGCCGACCGCGCCGTGGCGCGAGCGAATTTCACCGGCGCCGACGTCGACGTCGTGGCCATGGCGGCCATGCGCGCGACCCGTGAAGGCACGGTCAAGCAGAGCCGCGAGACTTTGCCGGTCATTATCGGCACGCCATTGCGCGGCGAAAAAATCAATGGCGAAACCTTTGACGGAAAGACCGAAACAGCCATATTTCCCGGTGACTTGCCGAAGAAAGTTGATGCGGTGTTCGACGTTTCCGAATCGGCCCGCCGCCAGAACAATGACGACCCCGCGATCCGCTTCGTGCGCTTTCGCCCGCCGAAACTCGAGCGCACCGCCGAGGGCGTCACGCTGTCGCTGCCACATATCAGGCTCGACCGCGCGCTGCAGTTCCTGATCGGAGATCATCTCGCATGAGTGCGCCCCGCAGGCCGGCGGCCTTTCGCATCGAGCCAGAGCCCCAGCAGAAGGAGGATCCGACGGCTCGCCATGCCGCGTCCGAGGCCGCGCCGGCGCGAAAGCCGCGCACCGTGAAGGCGGATCTTGCCGTGGTCACACCGGCGGAGATCGACGTCTTCGAGGAGCCTGATATCGTCGCTGCCGAACCGCCGCCGGCGATTGCGCCGCGAAAACGTTCGCTGCTTGGCAGCCTGTTCTTCGGCGCGCTGGGCGTTC
Source organism: Mesorhizobium sp. M0119 (assembly GCF_040322615.1). Classification (NCBI taxonomy): domain Bacteria; kingdom Pseudomonadati; phylum Pseudomonadota; class Alphaproteobacteria; order Hyphomicrobiales; family Phyllobacteriaceae; genus Mesorhizobium; species Mesorhizobium sp. M0119. Next base: position 83,346 of record NZ_JAMYTU010000011.1, on the reverse strand, counting down.
TGGTTTCGCTCGCCGTCGGCCTCTGGACCGACCAGCTGATTCGCGACCTGTTCGAGCGCGCCGAGTGGCTGGGCTGGCTGGCTGCCGGTATGGCCGCGATCGCCATCCTGGCGCTTCTGATCATCCTCGTGCGCGAGTTCATGGCGATTGCCCGCCTTGCCGAGGTCGAAAAGTTGCAAAAGCGGGCGCTCGATGCGATTGCCCGCGACGATCCGAAGGCCGCCCACGCCGTGGTCGACGAGTTGTCGGCATTTGTCGCGGCCAAGCCTGAAACCGCGGCCGGCAGGCGCTCGCTGGCCGAATTGCGCGGCGAGATCATTGACGGCGGCAATCTGGTGCGGCTGGCCGAGACCGAGATCCTCGGCCCGCTCGATGCCCGCGCCAGGGTGATGATTCTCGAAGCGGCGAAGCGCGTCTCCCTGGTGACCGCGGTCAGCCCCCGCGCGCTGGTCGACGTCGCTTACGTCGTGTTCGAAGCCGGCCGGCTGATTCGCCGCCTGTCGGAGCTCTATGGCGGCCGCCCCGGCACGCTTGGCTTTTTCCGCCTGGCGCGCAGCGTTCTCGCCCATCTCGCGGTCACCGGGTCGATCGCCGTCGGCGACAGTTTCGTCCAGCAGATTGTTGGCCACGGCCTTGCCGCCAGGCTCTCGGCCAAGCTCGGCGAAGGCGTCGTCAACGGCATGATGACTGCGCGCATCGGCATTGCAGCGATGGAAACCGCAAGGCCCCTGCCCTTTTACGCTGTCAGGCGGCCCGGATTGGGCGATTTCCTCTCCGCGCTGACCTCCTTTGCAGCAAAGAAAGAAAAAGAAACATCCGCTTCCGGAACGTGACTGTCGCCTTGGGGTGACAAAGCATTAACCAATCTTGTCCATGGTCGGAAGCGTCCAAACCAGTCTCTTTGTTGCCGGGTGTCGTCGATGAAAAGCGTTATTCTGTCCAGCGGGCTGCCCGTGGCGCTCGCGCTTGTCGCAACCGTCGGCATTGCCGGAAAGACCTCGGCGGCGGAACCGGACAAGCAGTTCTTTCGGTCGGTCGAAGGCAAATGGGTCGGCCCCGGGGAAATCGTTGCCGGCAAATACAAGGGCACGAAATTCACCTGCAGCTTCATCGGCTCGACGCCTGACGGCAAGGTTGGCATGTCGCTCGACGGCGGCTGCCGGGTAGGCATGTTCACCCAGCAGATGTCGGCAACGATCGAACACAAGGGCCGGCAGGGCTACAAGGGCAGCTTCATGGGCGGGGCCGCCGGCTCCGGCCTCGACATTATCGGTGGCAATGTCGTCGATGCGCACAAGGTGGTTTTCACCATAAATCGCAATCAGTTGCGCGGCGTTATGCAGGCGCTTGTCCCCGACGACAATTCGATGACGGTGACCGTTGCCGTGCGCGTCGACCAGCAGCTGGTACCGGTCATCGGCATGAAGTTGAAGCGGATCGACGCAGTCGAGGTCGGCTCCATAACTCCGAACTGACTTTCAGCGTGAGAAAGGCGGCGGCCAGACGGCGCCGCCGTCTTTTGATTTGCAATTAAGTGCTCAGCCCTTGATCGCGGCAATCACCTCGTCATAGGCCTTGCAGGCCTCGGCCGCTGTCGTGCCGCCCTGATATTTGGTTGTGACCGCCTGGACCTTGGCCGCGAGGTCGGCTGCCTTGGCTGGATCCTTGGTAATCGCAGCCTGAAGTGCCGCAGTCATGTCCTGAGCCTTCTTGGTCAGTATCTCGGTCGTGCACTCGGGTGCTTTCGAACAGGCAGAGCCGGCAAGTGCCGCGATGCCAACGGCAACCAGCAAAAACGTCTTCATGTCAGTCATCTCCTCAAAAAAGGGGCCGCGACTTGATCGTCGTTCACCCTCCACTGGCCGAAGCCGGGCGTCCTTAGCGCCGGATTGCTAGAACAAGCAACGCCAGGGAGACCATTATCCTGTGCAGTGCGCCTGCAATATCGCCTTCACAATGCGCTGCATTCGCACTGTTCGATCCGCCGCGAACCCCCTATCTTGGCCGCTTGTTGCAAGAGAGCGGAACGGCAGGCATGGCGGCAGAGGCATCGAACAGCGATCTGATCCAGGTGGTGGCGCTGCTTGCCGCCGGCGTCGTTGCGGTACCGATCTTCAGGCGCATGGGACTCGGCTCCATCCTCGGCTATTTGGCGGCCGGTGTCGTGATCGGCCCGTTCGGACTGCGCATTTTTTCCGAATCGGAAGCCATTCTTCATGTCGCCGAACTCGGCGTCGTCATGTTCCTGTTCATCATCGGGCTGGAGATGCAGCCGTCACGGCTATGGGGCCTGCGCCGCGAGATTTTCGGGCTTGGCGCGCTGCAGGTCGGCGTCTGCGCGGTCCTGCTGACCGGCGTCGGGCTGGCGGGAGGTTTTCCTATCGCGCAATCCTTCGTCGCCGGCGCCGGTTTCGTGCTCACCTCGACGGCCATCGTCATGCAATTGCTGGAAGAACGCGGCGAACTGGCCACGCCCAAGGGCCAGCGCATCGTTTCGGTCCTGCTTTTGGAAGACCTGGCCATCGTGCCATTGCTGGCGCTGATCGCCTTCCTCGCGCCGGGCGGCGCCGATATGAGCCTGTCGGATCGGTTGACGGAGGTCGGCATCGGCCTTGCCGCGATCATCGGGCTGGTGCTTGCAGGACGCTATCTGCTCAATCCGTTCTTCCGTATCCTGGCGGATGCGCGCGCCCGTGAGGTGATGACCGCTGCCGCCCTTCTGGTCGTTCTCGGGTCAGCGCTTGCCATGCAGCTTTCCGGCCTGTCGATGGCGATGGGCGCCTTCCTGGCCGGCGTGCTTTTGTCGGAATCGACCTTCCGCCACCAGCTGGAGGCCGACATCGAACCGTTCCGCGGTATTCTGCTCGGGCTGTTCTTCCTCGCCGTCGGCATGTCGCTCGACCTGCATGTGGTCGTCATCAACTGGCAACTCATTGCCATTTATGTCGTCGCCTACATGGTGATGAAAGCGATCGGCATCTATATCGTTGCCCGCATTCTCAAAACCGGCCACCGGGAAGGGCTCGAGCGCGCGGTCTTCATGGCGCAAGGCGGCGAATTCGCCTTCGTCCTCTATTCCGCAGCGGCGGCGGTCGGGATCATCGATAGCCAGGCCAATGCGATGCTGACCGCCATCGTCATCATTTCCATGGTGCTGACGCCGTTGGCGATCATAGTCCTGCGGTATCTGACGCCGCGCGACGAGCAGTCGCTTGAAGGCGTCGATGTCGCGCAGGGCCTGACCGGCAGCGTGCTGATCATCGGCTTTGGCCGGTTCGGCCAGATCGCCAGCCAGCCGCTTTTGTTGCGCGGGATCGACGTATCGATCATCGACAATGAGGTCGAAATGATCCAGGCGGCAGCCGATTTCGGCTTCAAGGTATATTATGGCGATGGCACGCGGCTGGATATCCTGCGGGCCGCGGGAGCCGGGCGGGCACGCGCCGTGCTGATCTGCGTCGACAAGCCCGATGCCGCCGTGCGCATCGCGGAACTGATCAAGGCGGAGTTTCCCTTGCTGACGGTGCTGGCACGGGCGTTCGACCGCGGCACGGCGTTGCAGCTCATTCGTGCCGGCGTCGACTATCAGCTCCGCGAGACGTTCGAATCGGCGCTTGTCTTCGGCGGCTCGACCCTGGAAGCCCTCGGCGTCGACCCGGAAGAAGTCGCCGAGGTAGTCGAGGACGTCCGCCGCCGCGACGCTGCCCGTTTCGAGCTTCAACAGGCCGAAGGCATCCGCGCCGGACGGCGCTTCCTCAAAGGCAATATCGGCACGCCCATCCCGACGCCGCTCAGCACGCCACGGCGCGCGGGCCAGGCGCTCAACGAGGAGACCGCCGGCGTGCTGCAGAAATCCGAACCGGCCGATTAAACCTTGGAACGACGCGAATGATGAACGAACTGGACGAGCGCGCTCTCTCCGTCACCGGATTCTGGCGCGACGCGGGGGAGGACGCGTGGTTCGAGAAGAACGACGCCTTTGATATCGACTTTCGCACCCGGTTTTTCGATCTGCACTTCGCCGCCGCCCGCCGCGAATGCGACGGCTGGTCTGAACACGCCGAAGGGTCGCTGGCACTGATGATCCTGTTCGACCAGTTTCCGCGAAACTGCTTTCGCGGCACCGGCCACGTGTACGCCACGGACCCGCTGGCGCGGCATTTCGCCGGGAAAGCGATCGCCGCCGGCCATGACCTGGCGCTCGACGAAAACCTCCGCGTCTTTCTTTATTTGCCCTATGAGCATTCGGAGGACCTCGCCGATCAGCTCAGATCGATGGAGCTTACCGCCGCCAAAGCCCCCTCCTACCTGAAATATGCGATCGAGCATCGCGACATCATCCAGCGCTTCGGCCGCTTTCCGCATCGAAACAGGATGCTTGGCCGCGAGACGACACCAGACGAACAATTGTTCCTCGACGGAGGTGGGTTTTCCGGCTGACTTCGGGCACCGATGGCGGCAGCGTCAGGCCTTCCACCAATCCCGGCCCGACGGCAGCCGTTCAATGCCCGATGTGTCGACGGCGGCCAGTCGCTCCGACACGCTCTTGCCGTCGACCACAAGCTCCGGCGCAATTTCTGCCAGCGGCGCCAGCACGAAGGCGCGCTCCAGCATGCGCGGATGCGGCACCTCCAGTCCGGTCTCGTGGATGATGCGGTCGCCGAACACCAGAATGTCGATATCGATCAGGCGTGGACCCCAGCGCTCCTCGCGCACCCGCTTCAGTTTTCGCTCGGCGTCGAGGCAAAGGTCGAGCAAAGCCCGCGGCGCGAGCGCGGTCGAGATTTCGGCCGCCGCGTTGAGGAAATCCGGCTGATCGAGCTTGCCCCAGGGCGGCGTGCGGTAGAGCGACGAAACGGCAATGACGCGCGTGCTCTCGTCGGCATCCAGAATGCCCAGTGCCGCAGCCATCGACTTCGCCGGATCGCCGAGATTGCCGCCAAGGCTGAGATAGACGGTGTTGTTGTTGTTACTATTCTGGCCAGACAACGGTCACCTCGACATGATCGAGCACACCCGGCACCGGGGCGTTCGGCTTGCGCACCGTGATCTCGGCCTTTTTGATCTGCGGAAACCGCGCCGTCAGCGCCCTCGCCACTTCGAGCGCCAGCGCTTCAATCAGAAAGCGCCGTTCGCCGGTAATGATCTTCTCGATGACCGCAAAGGCGATGCCGTAATTGACGGTGTCCTCGATGGAATCCTCGACCAGTGCCCGCCCGGGATCCACCGTGAGTGCCGCATCGACATAAAAGCGCTGGCCGAGCGTCTCTTCTTCGTCCAGCACACCGTGCCGGGCAAAGAAGGCGCAGTTCTTCATGCGGATGACATACATGGCTCAGCTTTCCCCGATCTCACGTGCCAGCATAGCATCGGCGATGGCCAACGCGTCCACGTTGATTGCGACATCGTGTACGCGAAAAAGATGCGCGCCTTTGAGCCTCAGGATTACGCTGGTGGCCGCGGTTCCGGCGCCTCTTGCGGCTGCGTCGCGGCCGGTGACGGTGCCGATAAAGCGCTTTCGCGATGTGCCTGCCATCAGTGGAAAACCTAGCGCACGAAGCTCGGAAAACCGTGCCATCAGGTCAAGATTTTCCGCGGCCGTCTCCTTGGCGAAGCCGAAGCCCGGATCGAGCACGACATGATCGTCGGCAACACCGCTCCGCCGCGCAATTTCCAGCGACGTCCTGAGGAAGAAAAGCTGATCGGCAATCACGTCGGGCAGTTTCTGTCGGTCCCGTCCCGTGTGCATGATGACAAGCCCGGCGCCGGTTTCGGCTGCGACGCGGGCAATGCCCGGTTCGCGCTGCAGGCCCCAGACGTCATTGACGATATGTGCGCCGGCTTGGACGGCAAGCTGGGCCGTAGCCTCGCGATAGGTATCGACCGAGATCAGCATTCCGCCAGACGTCGCGAGCGCCTCGATGACCGGCAATATGCGGGCCTGCTCTTCCTTTGCGGAGACCGCAGACGCCCCGGGACGTGTCGATTCTCCGCCGATGTCGATGACGGAGGCCCCCTCCTCCACCATGCGGCGCGCCTGGGCCGCCGCTTTTTCCGGCACATCGAACAGGCCGCCGTCGGAAAAACTGTCCGGCGTGACGTTGAGGATGCCGACGACCACGGCCTTACTGCCAAGGTCGAGATGGCGCCCATGCGCCAGCTGCCATCGCCCTGTCATCATTGCCCATCAACCATGTTCGATCCCGCGGCGTGGCCGGGGATCAATTCCGTTGCGCCGAGGACGGCGGTAAAGCAAGGTGGGGAAAGAGGCAACACGATGAAACGATCCCTCCTCTGCGCCCTGATGCTCGCTCTGACCGCATTCCCGGCCGGCGCTGCAACTCTCATCAAGACATATAGTTATTTCCCGATCGGCGGCAGGACGCTCGACGACATCGAGACCCAGCTGTCGAAACTCGGGCCTCAGGTGAAAAGCACCGGGTCGCGGCATCCAGGCGCTACCCAGATGGCGTTCACCACCCGCGTCAGCTATGCGCAAAACCCGGGCTCGTGCTGGATTGCCGACGCTGTCGTCACCGTCAAGGTCAAGGTCATCCTTCCCGAGTGGCGCCGTCCGCGCAAAGCCGATGCCGGCGTCAGGCTGTTCTGGGATACGTTATCCGCCGACATCAAGCGCCATGAGGAGCGCCACGTCGAGATTGCCAAGAACCATGGCCGCGAACTCGAAGACGCCCTGAAGGCAAGCTACCCGGAAAAGACCTGCGAACTGGCCAAGGCCAAGGCCGCGAAAATTACAGCGGTCATGCTTGCCAAGCACGACCAGGAGCAGATGCGCTTCGATCGTGTCGAAAGCGTCAATTTCCACAGCCGTATCCTGCGGCTTTTGCACTATCGCATCGAGCGCATTGAGAACGGCCGGCTCGCTCCCGGCTGAACTCCGCGTCGTTGGACAAAGCCAATTTGGAACAAAGCCAATTTTGCCGAAGCATGGTGCCAGCTTCGAAAAACTTTCGAGCCGCTGTCGAAATCGGCCTATAGCGAACGACATATGTCAAGTTCGCAAGGGTCAGTCCCAAAGGCACGAGTACACGGGCCAATCTGCACACTCGACGCACTCCAGCCGTCCCGGACGTGCATGCAAGTGTAATGGATGAATGGATATGGACCAGGCTATTGACAAGCAAGCGATGGTGGAAACCAGCACGCCGCTGACCGAAACCGAGAAAAACGCCATTATCGGCGGCGTGCTTTTGTCGATGCTGCTGGCGGCGCTCGACCAGACCATCGTTGCGCCGGCGATGCCGACGATGGCACGTCTGCTCGGGCATGCCGAATATCTGCCGTGGATCGTGACCGGCTATCTGCTGACCGCGACCGCCGTGGCGCCGCTCTACGGCAAGATCTCCGACATCTATGGCCGCCGGCCGACCGTCTATGCGGCAATCCTGATCTTTCTCGCCGGGTCGTTGGTCAGTGCCATGGCGCCCAATATGCTGATCCTTGTCGTTGGCCGGGCGATCCAGGGCGCTGGCGGCGGTGGTCTGTTCGCGCTGACACAGACCGTGATCGGCGACCTCGTGCCGCCGCGCGAGCGGGCCCGCTACGCCGCCTGGATCTCGGGCACCTGGGCCGTCGCCAGCATCGCCGGGCCGCTGCTCGGCGGCACCTTCGCCGAACATCTGCATTGGTCGCTGATCTTCTGGATCAACATCCCGCTCGGCCTGCTGGCCATGGCGATCATCAACAACCCGCTCAAGAAGCTGCCGATCGCCGCAAAGCATCACCGCATCGACGGCCTCGGCGCGCTCCTTCTGGTCGCGGCCACCTCGCTGCTGCTGCTTGCCTTGAACTGGGGCGGCAGCGAGTATCCGTGGCTGTCACCTGAAATCCTTGGACTGCTCGCCTGCTCGGCGGTGTTCTGGAGCGCGTTCGCACTGCGGCTCATGCGCGCGGCCGAACCGCTGATCTCGCTCGAAGTGCTCGGCAATCCGATCGTTCTCGCCGGCACGCTGTCGATGTTCCTGCTGCAGGCTGCCAATGTCGGCTTGTCGGTCTATCTGCCGGTCTACCTGCAATCGGTCGTCGGCCTGTCGGTCAGCGAATCGGGCACCGCGTTGCTTGGGCTGATGCTCGGCACGGTGGCCGGTGCGACGTTCAGCGCGCGAATGATCCCGCGCTTTTTCCACTATAAGCGCATTGCCATGATCGGCACCGTTTTCTCGATCCTGTGCCTTGGCGTGCTCAGCCTGATCGCCGGGAATGCCTCGCTATTGCTTGTCGAGGTGTTAACGACCTGCGTAGGGCTGGGCACAGGCACGACCTTTCCGGTTGCCACCGTCTCGGTCCAGAACGCCGTCGATCGTATGCACCTTGGCGTGGCGACCGGCGTTCTCACCTTCCTCCGCTCGCTGGGCAGTGCGCTTGGCGTCGCCATGCTTGGTGCCGTCGCCCTTGGCTACGGCCTGCCGCTGGCCAGCGAAGGCACGCAGCCGGCCGGCCATATCGCCTCCGCCACACCGTTCGTGATGATCTTTCTTGCCGCGGCCGCGACCTTGCTGCTGTCGTTCATCACGCTCTGGCTGATGCCGGAAAAAACGCTTCGCGGCCATGCCGAGGCTGTGGCCCCAGCCCTGGCGGAGTAGACCGGCCCGACGAGCGTATAGCGAGGTTCAGTCGACCACGCCGAGCTTCTTGTGCAGGCTGGTCGACGAGGTCGTATACTGGAATACAATGCGCTCGCCAGGGCTGACGATGCGCTTGGCTGCCTGCGCCATTAGAGCGACCTCATGGAAGCCCGACAGGATCAGCTTCAACTTGCCGGGATACCAGTTGATGTCGCCGACGGCGAAGATGCCGGGCACCGACGTCTGGAATTTTTCGGTGTCGACCGGGATCAGGTTCTCGTGGAGATTGAGGCCCCATTCGGCGATTGGGCCGAGCTTCATTGTCAGGCCGAAGAACGGCAGCATCCGCGTACACGGCACTTCGATATCGCCCTCCGGCCCCTTGATGATGGCGGTGGCGAGTTGGCCGTCGTTGCCGGTCAGGCCAGTCACCTGTCCAACCTGGAATTCCAGCTCCTTCATCTCCTGCATGGCATACATCTTGTTGACGCTGTCGGGCGCTGCCCGGAATTCGGGCCGCCGGTGCACCAGCGTCACGCTCTTGGCCACCGGCTGCAGATTCAGCGTCCAGTCGAGCGCCGAATCGCCGCCGCCCACGATGACGAGGTCATGGCCGCGAAAGTCCTCCATCCGACGCACCGAGTAGAATACGCTCTTGCCTTCATAGGGCTCGATACCGGGAATTGGCGGCCGCTTCGGCTGGAAAGAGCCGCCGCCGGCGGCAATCACCACAATTTTGGCTTCGAACACCTCGTTTTCGTCGGAAGTGACGCGGAAGCTGCCGTCCTCTAGCCTTTCCAGGCTCGAAACCATGCGGTTATAGGTGAATTCGGGCTTGAACGGCGCGATCTGCTCAAGCAGCTTGTCGACCAGACCTTGCGCCGAGATCGAGGGCCAGCCCGGAATGTCGTAGATCGGCTTTTCCGGATAGAGTTCGGCGCACTGCCCTCCGGGCCGGTCGAGTATGTCGATCAGATGGCACTTCATGTCGAAGAGGCCGAGCTCGAATACGGCAAACAGGCCGACAGGCCCTGCCCCGACAATGAGAACGTCCGTCTTGGTGATAGCGGTCATGAAGCATGCGCCTTTATGGGAAACGGCGCGACACTGCATGACCATTGGCCCGCTGCCAAGCGGCAGCGGCAAAAATCGGCGTCAGCCCTGGCGAGCCGGCACGCGCACGACCAGCCCGTCGAGGGCGTCGCGCACCTTGATCTGGCATGACAGCCGCGAGTTCGGCTGGACCTCGTAGGCGAAATCCAGCATGTCCTCTTCCATGGCTTCCGGCTCGCCGACCTCCGCCGTCCAGGCTTCGTCGACATAGACATGGCAGGTCGCGCAGGCGCAGGCGCCGCCGCATTCCGCTTCTATTCCCGGCACCGCATTGCGGATCGCATTTTCCATGACGGTCGAGCCGTTTTCGGCATCCACGTCAAAATGCGTGCCGTCATGGGCGATGAAGGTCAGCTTGGTCATTTGTCACCTGAAGGGAGTCTGAGCCGACATAATCACTCTGCCGGACAAGTCAACTGCGGCGCGAAAGCGCCGCTGCGTGGCGTTTTGGGAATAAGTTCTATCGGCTGATGGCGGCGACGAAGTCGCGTACTTCTTCGATCAGCGAGCCAAGCCGCTTCAGCGTGCTGGCGTCTTCGGGCCGGCATTCGATCGCACTGGCGCAATCGGCAATGGCGAAGGCGCCGACCCCGCGCGCCGAGCCTTTGAGCCCGTGTGCCAATAGCAGCCGCTGCCTGACATCCGCATCGACGATCTTGTCGCGCACCGACAGCGCCTGCTGCACGAACAGAGCCAACACCTCCTGCTCGAGGCTCCGATCGCCCATCGTCTGGCGCGCAAGGTGCGCCAGGTCGATCGGCCGCGCCCCGGCTGTCCCCGACACGTCGCCGCCGGGCATCGAGAAGGCAATGCCGTTTTCGCCACGTATCACTTTGAGACTCCGTTCTTCGATCGCCGCAAAAACTAGGCGTATCCGGTGGACAACGGGTTAATGATTGGCCCGGAAAAATGTCGCGATAACGGCGCCGGAATCACGGCTGTGTTAACCTTATATTTAAAGTTTTACGTATCGGGCGGAATGCATGTTTTCTTTACCCGGCTGTGTCATTACGATACGACAGGTCCATTTTCAGCCTCCTGCGCGGGACACGCTAGGCAGAATCAATAAGCAGAACCATAAGTCCCGCGGCAGCTTGTACAGGGTAGCGAAGGCATGGCGAAGAAACCAACGACGACAAGAACGCTCGACAGCGACGTAGCCAGGGAACTCGAAAAGGCACTTGATATCGATCTGAGCGGCGATGCCGGCGGCGACTTCGACATCGCGGCATCCATGGAAGATCTGGAAGCGCAAATATCGCAAGCCGCCGACGAACTGGCGCGCGAAGGTCGCAGCCAGAACGAAGGTCGCAGCCAGAACGAAGCGCCTGCCCCCGACCAAGCCCAGAACGCAGCACCTGCCGCCAATCAAAGCCAGAACATAAACCCCGCGCCGAAAGCCAAGCCGGCTGAGTTGCGTCCTGTCGCAACGCGCAATGGCTCGCAGCCGGCAGCTTTCTCGCCGGCCAACGACGATCGTCAAAAAGACTATAAGACGCTCCTGCACACCCTCAATCGGCGCGCCTCGAACACGATCTATTGGGTCGTGGCTTTCGTTTCGCTGGCCTGGATCGCCGGCGCTGGTGGCCTTGCGAACCTGTTGTTCGGACCTGGCATCTGGAACATCCGCACCTTCGATCAGTTTTTCGCCCGTCCCGAGCTGATCGGCCTGGCGGTCGCGGCAATTGTGCCCGTGATCCTGTTCTGGGCATTCGCAGTGATGATTCGCCGTGCTCAGGAGATGCGCCTTGCCGCGCAGTCGATGACCGAGGTGGCCTTCCGTCTGGCCGAGCCGGAAAATCTTGCCCAGGATCGCGTCATGATGATCGGCCAAGCGGTTCGCCGCGAGGTGGCGGCCATGGGCGAAGGCATCGAACGCACGCTTGCGCGTGCCGTCGAGCTCGAAACGCTGGTTCACAGCGAAGTGAACCAGATCGAGCGCTCCTATTCGGAGAACGAGTCCCGCATCCGCTCGCTGGTCGATGGGCTGGGCAGCGAGCGCGAAGCGGTCGTCACCCATGCCGAGCGCGTGCGCGCCTCGATCACCGGCGCCCACGAGACGCTGAAGGACGAGATCAACGCCGCCAGCGATATCATTCGCGACAGCATTCTCAACGCCTCGACCAAGCTGTCGATGACGATCAACGAATCCGGCGACACGCTGATCGACAGGATCAACGGGAGCTCGATGTCGATCTTCGATTCGGTCGAAGGCCGGCTCGAATCGATCACCGACCGGCTGTCGACGTCGGGCGAGGCCTTCGCCAGCCTGCTCGACACCCGCATCGCCAAGCTGACGGACACCACCGATGGCCTGACGCGGTCGCTGACCGACCTGCTCGACGACCGCACGACCGGCATGGTGTCGCTGCTCGGCGGTGCCGCCCGCACACTCAATTCCGAATTCGAAGCCAGCCTTAACGGCATCGAGCGGACGCTTGCTGAACGTGGCCAGGCGCTTATCAGCGAGTTCCAGACCCGCGCCGAGGCGCTCGACACCGGTACGCAGAAGCTCAACGCCGCGCTGGAGGCTCGCGCACGCCAGATCAACGAGACGCTGGTCGAGCGCGCGCGCGAAATCGCCCACACCTTCCAGGATAGCAAGGAGACGCTGTCGGCGATGATCGATCAGGGCAAGACCCAGATCGGCGCCGACATGGCCGACATCATTTCATCGACCTCGACCATGCTTGAAGCCCGCGCCGGCGATTTCGCCGGGCGCATGGAGGCGGCGCGCCATGTCGTATCGCGTTCGTTCGATACGGACATCCAGCGGCTTGCCGATGCTCGCGCCGGTATCGAGGAAGCCGTCGAAAACCACAGCCGCAAGCTTTCCGAAAGCCGCGACCGGATGGCGGCGGCAATGCAGGCCGATCTGGCGAAGTTCGCCGAGGGTCGCGCCGAAATCGACGCAGCGGTGGCCAACCAGGTGCAGAAGCTTGCCGAAGGCCGCGGCATGATCTCGCGCGCCCTTGAAGAGGATCTGCGCAAGGTCAACGAGTCGCGCGCAGCGATCGACGCTTCGCTGGGCAGCCATCTCGAAAGCCTTGAAGAGGGTCGCAACAGGCTTGCCCAGGCCTTGAACGAAGACTCTGGAAAACTCGTGCAAGCCCGCACGATAATTGATGAAATGGTTGCCGGGCACGTCGGCAAGCTCGCTGAAGGCCGCAGCATTCTTTCGCGCGCGCTCGAGGCCGACCTCGGCAAGCTGGCAGAGAGTCGCGCCAGCATCGACGGCCTTGTCGCCGGTCAAGTCGAAAAGGTCGCCGAGGGTCGCGCCATACTCGCCAGTGCGCTGGAAGCCGACATCGCCGGCATCAATGGCCTCATCGAGGCGCATTCGGCGAAATTGGCGCAAGACCGCAGCGGGCTTTCTCAGTCGCTCGATAACGACCTGTCCGACATCAGGAGCCTGATCGCCGATCATTCTGGCAGGCTCGCCGATGACCGCAGCCTGCTTTCGAAGACGCTTGAAGACGATCTTGCCAAGTTGGCCGAAAGCCGGTCGAGCATCGATGGGCTGGTTGCCGGCCAGGTCGAGAAGCTGGCCGAAGGCCGCGACATCCTCAAGCGCGCGCTTGAATCGGACCTGAACGCGATCAAGGGCGTCATCGCCAGCCAGTCCGAAAAGCTGGCGGAAGACCGTGGCCAGTTGTCACGGGCACTGGAGAGCGACCTGGAGGCTGTGCGGGGCGTTGTCTCCGATCACATGAACAAGCTCACGGAGGACCGTTCGACCCTTTCGAAGGCGCTCGAAGACGATCTCGCCAAGTTGGCCGAAAGCCGCTCGAGCATCGATGTGATGGTTGCCGGACAGGTCGAAAAGCTGGCCGAGGGCCGCGACATCCTCAAGCGCGCGCTCGAAGCCGATCTGAGCACCGTCAAGGGCGTCATCGCCAGTCAATCCGAGAAGCTGGCGGAGGATCGCGGTCAGCTGTCGCGGGCACTGGAGACCGATCTCGAGGCCGTGCGGGGCGTCGTCTCCGATCATATGAACAAGCTCGCCGACGACCGTTCGGCCCTTTCGAAGGCGCTCGAGGACGATCTCGCCAGGCTGGCAGAGAGCCGGTCGAGCATCGACGGGCTGGTCTCCGGCCAGGTCGAGAAGCTGGCCGAGGGTCGCGACATCCTCAAGCGCGCGCTGGAAGACGATCTTGCCAAGCTGGCCGAAAGCCGCTCGAGCATCGACGGACTGGTTTCCGGCCAAGTCGAGAAACTGGCCGAAGGCCGCGACATTCTCAAGCGGGCCTTGGAGGCCGATCTCAGCACGATCAGGGGCGCCATCGCCGATCAGTCGCAGCTATTGACCGACAATCGCGCACAGTTTTCGCGTGCCCTGGAAGCCGATCTCGGCAATGTCAACAACCTTGTCGCAACCCACGCAGAGAAGCTTGTCCAGGACCGCTCGACGCTGTCGAAGGCGCTCGAGGACGATCTCGCCAAGCTGGCCGAAAGCCGTTCGAGCATCGATGGGCTGGTTGCCGGCCATGTCGAGAAACTGGCCGAAGGCCGCGACATCCTCAGGCGCGCGTTGGAAGCCGATCTGGAGAGGCTTGCAATGAGCCGCAGCGAGGTGGACGAGATCGTCGCCGGTCATGTCGGCAAGCTGAGCGAGGGTCGCGACATGCTGACCCGCGCATTGCAGGATGATCTCTCCAGGCTCGCCGAAACGCGCAAGGATGTCGACCGTTCGCTGTCCGGCCATATCGACCAGATCGCCGCCAGGAGCACCGACATCTCCGATGCAATCGCTGCCGACGTAGAAAAGATCGAGCAGGTGTTCAGCCGGCAGACAGGCGTCATCGAGGAGCGCGCCAGCACCATGGAGCGGGCGCTGTCGACGGGTGTCGACAACGTTCGCAGTGTGCTCGAAAGAAGCGCGGTCTTCGTCGCCGGGGCGCTGCGCGAGAAGGTCATGGAAGTCACCAGTGCGCTGCATGAGCAGGCGGGCGCGGCATTCAGCGATGCCGACCGCAAGATCGCCGAGCGCGCCGAGCAGACCTCGGCGGCCCTGCTCGCCAGGGCGGAGGACATCGCCCGCACCTTTGAAGAGGCGGATCGTCGCCTTGCCGCGCGCGCCGAGGATACGTCGAGCGCACTGATTGCCCGCGTCGACGACACGTCGAACACCTTGCTGGCGCGTGCCCAGGAGACAGCCGATCAGCTGGCAGCCAGAGCAAGTGAGATTGCCGGCACCTTCGACGCGGCGGACCACAGGCTGGTCTCTCGCGCCATCGAAACGGCCCAGTCGCTGGCTGCACGTGCCGGCGACATCCTGCGCAATTTCGAAACAGCCGACGAGCGGCTGGGCGTGCGCATCGGCGAATCCGCCGAAGCTCTCGCGGCACGCGCGTCGGACCTCGGTCGCATTTTCGATGCCGCCGACCAGCAACTTATCTCGCGTATTGCCGAAGGGTCCGAAGCACTTTCGGCCCGCGCGTCCGAGATCGGCCGCATCTTCGAGGAGGCGGATCATCGCCTGGTGTCCCGTATCGCCGACAGCAGCACCGCCATCGGCGAACATGCCGACACCATTGTCGGCGCCTTCACCAGCACCGAGCAGCGGGTTGCCGAACGCGCCAGGCAGACTGGCCAGGAACTCGCCGTCCATGCCCGTGAAATCGAGCAGGTGCTTGCCGGTGCCGACGAACGCCTGGCATCGAGTGCTGCTGTTACAGCCGCCCGCGTCGAGGAGCAGGTCGCCAGCGTCGAGAACCGCCTCGCCTACTCCGCCGAGACAATGGGCCAAAAGCTCAACGAACAGGTTTCGAATGCCGAGGCGCAGCTGGTCTCGCGTGCCAACACGATCGCCGAAACCTTCACCGCGGTCGGCCAGCATATCGGCCAGAGCACCAACGACGCTGCAAAGACCATCGGTGCCAATACTCGCGAGCTCAGTACGATGCTTGCGGCACGTTCGGCCGAAATATCGAAAATCCTGGACGAGACGGCACGGCCTCTGGTCGAGCGCTTCGCCCAGGGCGGCTCCGAGCTGCAAAAGAGCATGGAAGAAGTCACCGAACGTGCGACCGAGAAGCTGCGCACTCAAAACGTCGCCCTCGTCGACGCCCTCGCCAGCCGCACGGCCGAAACCCTGTCGGCCGTCGAAGGCGCGCGCTCGACGCTTGCCGACAGCGTTGCCGATCTCATCGGCCGCATGACCGCCTCCAGCTCGCAGCTCGGTCAATTGATCGAGCAGGCGGCGACCAATCTCGGCCAGGTTGACGAACGCCTGACCGGCAGCACGCAAAGCTTCGCAGCGACTACCGAAAAGACGGCGCAGACCTTCGCCAGCTCGGCGCGTCTGGTCGATTCGAACACGACGCGGCTCACCGAGCTGTCGTCCTCGACCTTGCGCGAGGTTGCCTCTATCGCCACCAAGTTCGACGAGCACAGCCGGTTACTTTCCAGTGCCTCGGACCTGTTGAGCTCGGCCCAGAGCAATCTCGAGCACACGCTCGAAAGGCAATCGTCGCTGGAAGACCTCGCCGTCGGCCTTGTCAAGAAATCGGAAGATCTCGAAAGAGTTATGCGCTCGTTCGAGAACCTGGTCGGCCAGACGCTGCAGAACGCCGAAGGCAAGACGCTGGAATCCGCCGACAAGATCCGCACCGCGATTTCCGAAGTGGTCGATTCGGCCACCAAGCGCTTTGCCGATGCGACCGAGGAGATGCGGCGCACCGCCGGCTCGATCAAGAGCGAGCTCGATCTCACCCGGGCCGAGCTCAAGAAAGGCGTCATCGAGATGCCGGAAGAGGCAAAGGAATCAACCACGGCTATCCGCCGTGCCGTTTCCGAGCAGATCAACGCGCTGAAGGAACTTTCTGAAATCGTTGCGAAATCTGGCCGCAGCACCGACAGTTCGGAACAGCGCAACCTGCGTCCGGCGCCGCCAGCACCTGCCGCACGCGCCGCCGAACCGCCACGTCGCCCGGCTCCGGCTCCGGAACAGCGCCGTGCACCGCAGGCGCCTTCGGGCGAGACGGCGCTGCGCGGCACGCTCGACCTCGAACGTCCCGCAGACCAAGCGCCGCGCCAGCGCGACCCCAACGGCCGTACGCCACAAGGCGGCTGGGTGCGCGACCTCCTGACCGGTGCATCGCGCGAAGACGACGCCAGACCGGCGGCGGCGGCTGCCGAAGCGCCGCGCCCGGCTCCCGCTGCGCGTTCGCCGCTTCATGTCGTGGAATCGCTGAACTCGCTCTCGGTCGATATCGCACGCGCCATCGATCACGATGCCTCGATCGAGCTGTGGAACCGCTACCGGCGCGGCGAGCGCGACGTCTTCACGCGCCGACTTTACACGCTGAAGGGCCAGCAGACATTCGACGAGATCCGCCGCAAATATCAGTCGGAGGCGGAGTTCCGCGCTGCTGTCGATCGTTACTGCGATGATTTCGAAAAGCTGCTCAAGGATGTGTCGCGCAACGACCGCGACAACATCATGGCGCAGACCTACCTGACGTCGGATACCGGCAAGGTCTACACCATGCTGGCCCACGCCAGCGGCCGCCTGCACTAAGAGGGCGACAGAAAAACAGAAAGGGCGCTCTGCCCTTTCCGTTTGAACCCGATACTGAAAAGATAGTCCAACTCTGCAAATCTCTTGATTTGGCCGGATGTTTGCGCCTAGGAGCAGAGGCTGGGATCTCGTGGCAATGCAGACAATTCGCGGTGATCTGCTCCAGCTTGCGCTCGACGGAACGTTCGATGTCATTGTGCATGGATGCAACTGCTAGTGCCAAATGGGCAAAGGAATTGCTCTTTCCATAAAGCAGCGTTTTCCCGAAGCATATGCTGCGGATTGCGCGACATTGAAGGGCGACCCAGCCAAGCTGGGAAGCATATCCGTTGCCGAAATCAAGCGAGGCAGCCGCACTTTCCAGGTCGTCAACGGCTACACCCAGTTCCATTGGCAGGGCAAAGGCGTGAAAGCCGACTACCAGGCAATCCGAAAAGTCATGCAGGCCGTCAAAGGTAGATTCGCGGGCAAAAGAATCGGTTACCCGAAAATTGGTGCGGGGCTGGCTGGAGGTGATTGGGAAACCATAGTGTCAATCATCAACGATGAACTCGCGGGCGAAGATCATAGGCTTGTCGAATACGCTCCGTGAGCTGCTTCGATCTCAGCCGCCTCATAGCAGCTAGCCCGGTTCAGATCACAGTGTCGGTCCAGCGGACGATTTGCCCGGCCGCATCGCCGAACGCGGCGTCGAGCGCGCCGACATAGGCCTGGTTGCCGCCGCCCGAAACGGGCGCGAGGGCGCTAAACGTCTTCGAAGCGCGCACTTCACCGTTGCGGTCGTTCAACAGGCGCACGAACAGCTCGACCTCGGCATGTTCGCCGCCATCGACACGCACCTCGAACGAGCGGATCTCGACGATCACCTGATAGTCGATCGCCAGCCCCTCGCCTGGCTTGCCGACGCCGGTGAAGCTGCCCGAGCGCTGGAACGTCTCTGCCAGCCGCGCCTGTACGATCATCGGCAGCCGGTCGGCCCATTGCGCGCCCTTGAGATACTGGATCGAGCGCGGCGATGGCTTGATGACGATGTTCTGGCTATCCAGCGCCTTGAGCGCCGACGGCTGGGCGATGAGGATCTGGCGACGGCTGTGGGCACGCGCTTCCAGCGACGGCGCCGAAAGCTCGAACGTATCCAGCGGCGCCGGTCTGCCGCCAGGCAAGGCCGCGCAGCTTGGTAGCGAAAGCGCCAGCAACACCGCCCAAACCTTAGACCCACCCGATGTGATGCTGCCTGAACTGATCGACTTCAAACGCGATCCCCCCCGGATCGTGGAAACAACGCGCATCTGCAAGCTATGTTCTTGCGGTGGTCGGGGATCGAAGTCAACGGCGCACCCTGCCGTCGAACTGCCGGACCTCGCCCTCGCCGCCGGACAAGATCCTTTGTGGGTTGCGGCTGAGATCGGTTACCGCCTCTTCGATGCGGGTGATCGAACGACGGCTGTCCTGGACCAGCGCTTCGACGTTTTGCAGCCCCTGTCCCGAGAATCGCGCCAGATTGTCGGTGATGGTACCGAGGCGGGCGTTCAGCGTATCGGCGACCTGCTTGAACGATTTCAGCGTCGCTCTGGCGTCGGCCATGACGCCGTCGGCCTGGCCGGAGCCGAGCAGTTTGTCGACCTTGGCAAGGATGCCGTCGACTCGCACCGAGGCATCGTTGAGGCGTCCTGCGAGCTGGTGCGCGTCTTTGATGGTTTCATCGATGTCGTCGGCTCGGTTGGCGAACTTGTTGGTCACCTTGGCAATGTCGGCGGCAGCCTCGTTGGCGTTTTCGCTGGCCTTCTGGATATTGGCCAGCGCGGTGCGAACCTCAGCCGGATCGATGCCGTCGAGAACGCCGTCGACCTTGGCCAGCGTGCCTTGCGTCTTCTGGGCGAAGTCGTTGATCGAGCCGACCGCAGTGTCGACGTTCTTGATGACCGTGTCGAACTGCTTGCTGGTTTCCTTGAGGTTGGAAGTGACCGTGTCGACATTGGCGACGATGCTCTTGATCTGGTCCTTGTCGACGGCGTTGAGTAGCCCTTCCGCCGCCTTCAGGGTGCCGTCGAGCTTGCCCGAAACACCCTTCAATTCGTCCGCCAGCGAGCTGACGCTGGCCAGGAACTTGTCGACGCCGTCCGAATTCCTGGCCAGTGCATCGGAGAAGGTCTGGACATTGGCGACGGTCTGCGTCAGCGGCCCGCGAACATCCTTGGTGAAGCCTTCGAGCTCCGAAAGGACCTTGTCGGCGCGGGTGAAGATGTTCTGCGCTGTCTGCAGCAGATTGGTGACCGCCGACGGGTTGGCAACGATCTCGGCGACACGGCCTTCCTTTTCCGCCTCATCGAGAAGTTTTGGCTCTTTGGGGTCGGCGCCCTTGAGCTCGATGTTGGCCTGGCCGGTGAGGCCGGCAAGCCCGATATCGGCCTGCGTCGACTTGGTGATAGGCGTATTCCGGTCTATTTCTGTGTCGGCGATAGCAGCGGTCGGATTGTCGACGTCGATATAGACACGACGCACGTCGCCGACTTTGACGCCATTGAACAGCACGAAGCTGCCACGGCCAAGCCCCGAAGCGGAGCCTGGAATGCGCACGCGCAGCACCGTCGTCTCACCCTTTTCGCCGATTGCCGCCGTCCAATAGACGAAAGCGAAAGCCGCGAGGATCGCGGCCAGCGTGAAAATGCCGACAATGACGTAGTTGGCCCTGGTTTCCATCGCTCACTTATGGCTATGCGCGCGTCGCAAGATCAAGTTGCCGGGCGCGTTTTCCGCGGAAATAGGATTTTACCCAGGGTTCCTCGCTCCTGAGCATGTCGTCGATCGTGCCCTCGACCAGCACTTTCTTGTTGCCAAGCACCGCCACGCGGTCGCACGCCGTAAACAGCGTGTCGAGATCGTGCGTGACCATATACACGGTCAAATCCATCGTATCACGCAGCTTGACGACCAATTCGTCGAACTCAGCTGCGCTGATCGGATCGAGCCCGGACGTCGGCTCGTCGAGGAAAACGATATCCGGATCGAGCGCCAGGGCGCGCGCCAAGGCGGCACGCTTGATCATGCCGCCGGAGAGCTCAGAGGGGAATTTCTGCGCCGCATCCGGAGGCAATCCGACCAGCTCGACCTTGAGCATGGCAAGTTCGTCCATCAGCTTCTTCGGCAAATCGAGATATTCGCGCATCGGAACCTGGACGTTTTCGAGGACCGTCAGCGCTGAAAAAAGGGCCCCATGCTGGAACAGCACGCCAAGCCGCATGTCGATGCGAAGGCGCTCCCTTTCGGTTGCCTTCTCGACGTCGACCCCGAACAGTTTGATTGTTCCCGATTGCTTGCGCGTCAAACCAAGGATGGTGCGCAAGAGAACAGATTTGCCGGCACCGGAGGCGCCGACGAAGCCGAGAATCTCCCCGCGCCAGATATCGAGCGTCAATTTGTCGAGAACGACCTGGTCGGCGAACGACACCGTGATGTCGTGCGCCGACAGCACGATCTCGTCTTCTTTGGCTTTCTCGGCCACCTTGGTCGTATTTGTGCCCGGCAGCGCCATGTCAGAACTCGATCGCTGCATAGAACATGGCGAAAAGCCCGTCGAGGATAATGACCACGAAGATCGACTTCACCACTGAGGCGGTCACATGCTGGCCAAGTGATTCGGCGCTGCCGCCAACCTTCATGCCCTCGACCGAGGCAATTATGCCGATGATCATGGCCATGAACGGCGCCTTGATCAGGCCGGCAAAGATGGTGCTGAGGTCGATTGCGACACGTAGCCGGTCGATGAACGCTGCCGGTGCAATATCGGAGTAGAGCCATGCAGCCAGAATGCCGCCGCCGAGCGCGGCAAAGTTGGCGATGATCGTCAGGCAAGGCAGTGCGATCACCAGCGCGACCAACCGCGGAAACACCAGCACGCCGATGGGATTGAGGCCAATGACCTTCAGCGCATCGACCTCCTCGCGCATTTTCATCGAGCCGATCTCGGCGGTGATCGCGCTACCGGAGCGGCCGGCGATCATGATCGCCGTCATCAGCACGCCGAGCTCGCGCAGGATCAGCACGCCGACCAGGTCGACGACGAAGATGTCGGCGCCGAAATAGCTGAGCTGATAGGCGCCTTGCTGGGCAACGATTGCGCCAACGATAGCCGACATCAGCACGACTACCGGTATGGCGCCGACGCCCATGCGATCGATCTGGTTGAAGATCGCCGCCATATTGACGCCATGGCCGCGGCCAAGCTTCATCTGCGAGCCGCGTATCGTGGCGCCGAGGATGTTCATTGCGGCCAGGAAATCGTCGCGCATCTCATAAACACGCCGGCCAACCGCCTCGAGCCCACGAATGATGAAGTTGGGCGGCTTTGCCGGACCTGATTCGGGCTCGCGTCGAACCGCATCACCGACGGCGCCAAGCAGGATCGAGGCAATCTCGCTTTGCCCCTGCGTCGTGATCTCGACGCCCTTCTTTTCGAAGCTGCTGACCAGGCGGTCGATCAGCCAGGCCCCGGCAGTGTCCATCTTCTCGATTTGTGAAAGGTCGAGCGCCAGCGTCTTGAAACCGCCGCGCTTTTCGATCTTGCGCATCTCGGCATCGACCAGCGCCACGGTACGTGTCGTCCAGGTTCCCGAGAAAGCGCAGCCGAGAACGTCGCCCTCCTCGCCGATCGCGATGCGCGGCTGGTGGTCGGACTCCTTGGCAGGGCCGCTTGCGTCGCGTTTGCGGATGGTCAACATGGCGTCCTGTTTAGCCTGACGGGGCCGACCTGTCGATTTGCCAACATCCTCCTTGTTGCACAGCCGGAGCAGAAAAATATGGCGCGTGTCATTTCGGTCGAGGCCGAGCGCTTTCCCATCGCCGGGACATTCACCATTTCGCGCGGCTCGAAGACCGAAGCTGAGGTGATTTCCTGCGCCATTGCCGAAAACGGCCGTACAGGGCGCGGCGAATGCGTCCCTTATAAGCGCTATGGCGAGACCATGGAGGGTGTGCGCGGCGCGATCGAGGCGATGCGCAGTGAGATCGCGCACGGCATCAGCCGCATCGCCCTGCTCGGTGCCATGCCTGCCGGCGCGGCACGCAACGCCATCGACTGCGCGCTCTGGGACCTGGAAGCGAAGATCAGCGGAACACCGGTGGCGCATACGATACGAACCGTTCCGTTACGGGCGCTTCAGACGGCGTACACACTGTCGCTCGCCGAGCCGGAGGCGATGGCGGCGCAGGCCCGCACCAACGCCCAGCGCCCGCTGCTCAAGGTCAAGATCGGCGGCGACAACGACATCGCCCGCATCCGTGCAGTGACGGCGGCGGCACCGGACAGCCGAATCATTCTCGACGCCAATGAGGGCTGGAATGACGACAATATCGTCGCAAACCTCGCGTTTGCCGCCGAGCACGGTATCGCCTTGATCGAACAGCCGCTGCCGGCGGGACATGACGGTATTCTTCGCCACATCGCGCATCCGGTGCCGATCTGTGCCGACGAAAGCGTGCACGAGGCGAAGGACCTCGACGCGCTTGTCGGCCTTTACGACGCCGTCAACATCAAGCTCGACAAATCGGGTGGCCTGACCGCAGCACTCGCGCTTCGCGACCGCGCCCGCGAACTGGGTCTTGGCGTCATGGTCGGCTGCATGGTCGGCACGTCACTTGCGATGGCGCCGGCCGTGCTATTGGCGCAGGATGCCGATTTCGTCGATCTCGACGGTCCGTTGCTGCTAGCCCGCGACCGCGTTCCAGGTCTGGTCTACCAAGGTTCGCTGGTATCACCGCCCGAGCCGGCTCTGTGGGGCTGAACGCGCGGCAAGCCCGATCAGCGTCAGGCCCGTCAGGGCAATGGGGATCATCGCAAAGAAGCCATTCGCGCCGAAGCGATCGTAAAGAGGACCTGAAATCAGCGTTGCCACCGCCATGAAGAAACCATTGGAGAAATAGGCGATGCCTTGCGCCGCCCCGGTGCGTTCTTCCGCGATTGTCTCACCGATCATCTTTTGCAGGCCGATCAGCACCAGTGCCACCGAGACGGCGTGCAGTGTCTGGATCGCGAAAAACCCGCCAACGCCAAGCCCAAGCGGCCAGATCAGAGGGAAAGCGATCCAGCGCACGATCGCGCCTATCCCGGCAATCAGCATGATCGAGACGACCGAGAAGGAGGCGAAAGCCCGGGTGAAGACGACGAACATGCATATCTCGGCGACGACGCCCCACCCCCACAGCAGCCCGACAACCGAATCAGTGATGCCGATCGACTTCCAGTAGATCGACACGAAGCCGTAGAGAAATGCGTGGCTGGCGGTGATGACGCCGACACCCGTCGAAAAATAGAGGAAATAAGGGTTCAGGAGTTTCGGTACCGATTGCTGCATATCAGCGGCGGAAAGCGGCGAGGCGCGGCGCGGACGGCCGAGGCGCGGCGCGATCAGTCCGGCGGCTAGCGCGGCACACAGCGCCGCGAAGATGATCACCGGGACAGCCTGCGCACCGCTTGCCGAGAGGATGAAACCGCCGGCGAGATTGGCGCAGAGATAGGAGATCGAGCCCCATTTGCGCATGCCGGCGTAGTTCGAGCCGAAGCGGCGAACACCTGAAAGGGCGAGCGAATCGGCAATCGGCGAATGCGGCGTCCAGACGACCGTCAGGGCCAGGGACACGGCAAGTACCGTGGCGTAGGTCGGCGGCAGGAAGTAGCCGGCGGACAGGATCAGCGATGCGGCGACCAGCGCAACATAGACATTGGCGCGGTCGCTCGCTTTGTCTGCCAGCGCGGTAAGAAGAGGCGTCGTCACCACGCGCAGGAACATCGGCGCGGCGAGGATCACGGCTATCTGCTCGGCGTGGAACCCCTTCGCCTGCAGCCACAGCGGGAAATACGGCACATGCGTCCCGAGCGGAACGAAGAGCGTAAAGAAGATCAAGCTCATGCGCAGTTCGAAATGGCGTGGCTTGACGAGCTGTTCGGGCGAAAACGGCGGCAGCGAGGACATTAACAGGCGATCCGTCGGCACGGCATTCAGCCGGGTCGGCCCGCCACACCTGCCGCTGCTTAACACGGCGAAAAAGTCGATGAAACCGCTGGACTAACCGATTAAAGCGAGATGAGGCCGCATTTCGTCAAGCCGCCTGGACTGCCCTGCCCTTGATGTCGATCGGCACGAGCACCTCGCTGCCGACCGGAGTCTCCGGCAGGACATGCGCCCAGTGCAGGATCTCCATCCGGCCGTCAAAATGCTCGACCACCGCCGTGCAGCTCTCCACCCAATCGCCGGTGTTGATGTATTGCACGTCCTCGTAGCTTTCGATCGCGGCATGGTGGATGTGCCCGCAGATCACGCCGTCGACATGCGAGCGGCGCGCCTCCTCGGTCAGCACGGTCTGGAACGAGCCGATGAAATTCACCGCCTTCTTGACCTTGACTTTGGCCCAGGACGAGAACGACCAGTAAGGCAGGCCGAGCACCTGGCGCAGGCGCGTGATGACGCGGTTGACCAGCATAGCCGCGTCATAGGCGTAGTCGCCGAGATAGGCCAGCCAACGCGCATTATGGACGACGGTGTCGAACTGGTCGCCATGGATGACAAGAAGGCGTTTGCCATCGGCAGTCTCGTGGATGGCACGATCGGCAACGACAATGCCGCCGAAATGAACGCCCTGGAACTGGCGCGCGAACTCGTCATGGTTGCCGGCGATGTAGGTGATGCTGGCGCCCTTGCGCGCCTTGCGCAGCAATTTCTGGACCACGTCGTTGTGGCTCTGCGGCCAGTGCCAGCTTCGTCGCAGGCGCCAGCCGTCGACGATGTCGCCGACGAGATAGATGATATCGGCATCGTGATGGCGCAGGAAATCGATCAGGAACTCGGCCTTCGCTGCCTTCGATCCGAGATGGACGTCGGAGATGAACATGCTGCGGAAAGTGCGGGGCTCTGCGCCGGACATCATTTGTCACCGTTGCTTTCGCCTGAGGCTATGCCCCGATTCATGCAACAACCGTATGACGGTTGCGATTGGTCCAGCCATACGGGTAGGTTGCCGCGGCAATCAGAGGAGAAAATCACCATGGACCTCGGCATTCGCGGCAAGACGGCCATAGTCTGCGCCTCGAGCAAGGGGCTGGGACGCGGCTGCGCCATGGCACTGGCGGAGGCAGGCTGCGATCTGGTCGTCAACGGCCGCAACGCCGACGTGTTGGCCAAAACCGCCGCTGAACTGCGCGAGAAATTCGGCGTCAAGGTGACCGAGATCGCCGGCGACATATCGAAGCCCGACGTCCAGAAGGCGCTGCTTGCCGCCTGCCCCGATCCCGACATCCTCGTCAACAACAATGGCGGTCCGCCGTTTCGCGATTTCCGTGCGCTCGACCGCGAAAAGATCCTCGAGGGCGTCACCCAGAACATGGTGACCCCTGTCGAGCTGGTTCAGGCCGTGATCGACGGCATGGCGGCGCGCGGCTTCGGCCGCATCGTCAACATCACCTCGCTGTCGGTCTATGTTCCTATCCCCGGCCTCGACCTGTCGTCCGGCGCCCGCGCCGGCCTCACTTCGTTCCTCGCCGGCGTCGCGCGGACGGTGATCGACCGCAATGTGACGATCAACAACATGCTGCCGGGCAAGCTCGACACCGACCGGCTGCGCGGCCCGCACGAGGCCGGCACGCCCGAAGATCCGGCCGCCGCCGCCGCGCGCAAGGCGCAAGCAGCGGCCAATGTTCCGGCCAAGCGACTCGGCACGCCGGAGGAATTCGGCCAGATCTGCGCCTTCCTGTGCTCGGTTCACGCCGGCTACCTGACCGGACAGAACATACCGGTCGACGGCGGCCTCTACGTCAGCGCGTTCTGAACGGCGGAGAGGAAAAGACCTGAATAGCACGGCAGGATTTTAGCACAACTAACTGAAACAAATCGATTTTACTCGTTTCGCAAAGCAAAATGGCGGTTGCGTCATTTGGCGTCGTGAAAAACCAATGCTGCATGCTAAAAGGCTTCAAGGCAGGATCGCAGGAGGCCCGGCATGATAGGCGAAAGCAAGAAGGCGGCGCGATCCGACCTCGACGAAGCAGCGCTCTATTTCCACAAGCACCCCCGTCCCGGAAAGCTTGAAATCCAGGCGACGAAGCCGCTCGGCAATCAGCGCGACCTGGCGCTTGCCTATTCGCCGGGGGTCGCCGCCCCCTGCCTTGAAATCCGCGACGATCCGGCAACCGCCGCCGACTATACAGCCCGCGCCAATCTTGTTGGCGTCGTCACCAACGGTTCGGCGGTGCTGGGCCTTGGCAATATCGGACCGCTCGCCTCCAAGCCGGTGATGGAAGGCAAGGCGGTGCTGTTCAAGAAGTTCGCCGGCATCGACGTCTTCGACATCGAGATCGATGCACCGGGCATCGAGCGCATGGTCGAGACGATCTCGGCGCTGGAACCAACCTTCGGCGGCATCAACCTGGAAGACATCAAGGCGCCCGAATGCTTCGAAGTCGAGGAGCAGTTGAAAGCGCGCATGGGCATACCGGTCTTCCATGACGACCAGCATGGCACCGCCATCATCGTCGCCGCCGCCGTGCTCAACGGGCTGGAATTCGCCGGCAAGTCCATATCCGACATCAAGATCGTCACGTCGGGCGCAGGTGCTGCGGCGCTTGCGTGCCTCAACCTTCTGGTCTCGCTCGGCGCGCGGGTCGAAAACATCTGGGTCACCGACCGGTTCGGCGTCGCCCATAAGGGTCGCGTCGAGGAGATGGACCGCTGGAAAGACCCCTATGTGAAGGAGACCGATGCGCGCACGCTGGCCGACGTTCTGCCCGGCGCCGACGTGTTTCTCGGCCTGTCTGCCGCCGGCGTGCTGAAGCCGGAATTGCTTCACCACATGGCGCCCAAGCCGCTGATCCTGGCGCTGGCCAACCCCAATCCCGAGATCATGCCGGAAGCGGCACGGGCAGCACGGCCCGACGCGATGATCTGCACGGGCCGCTCCGATTTCCCCAATCAAGTCAATAACGTACTCTGTTTTCCTTACATCTTCCGTGGCGCGCTGGATTGCGGCGCAAGCGCCATCAACGAAGAGATGAAGATGGCGGCGGTGCGAGCGATTGCAGCGCTTGCCCGCGAAGAGCCGTCCGACGTCGCCGCCCGTGCCTATTCCGGCGAGACGCCGATCTTCGGCCCGGAGTTCCTGATCCCCTCGCCTTTCGATCCGCGGCTGATCCTGCGCATTGCCCCTGCCGTCGCCAAGGCAGCCTGCGAGAGCGGCGTCGCGACCCGGCCGATCACCGATTTCGCCGCCTATATCGACAAGCTGAACCGCTTCGTCTTCCGCTCCGGCCTAGTCATGAAGCCGGTGTTCTCGATGGCTAAGACGTCGAGCGCCAAGCGCGTCATCTATGCCGACGGCGAGGACGAGCGCGTGCTTCGCGCCGCGCAAGTCGTGCTCGAGGAAGGCATTGCCGAACCGATCCTGATCGGCCGCCCGCATGTCATCGAGGTGCGGCTGAAGCGCTACGGGCTGCGCATCAAGCCGGGCGTCGATTTCGGCTTGATCAACCCGGAAGACGATCCGCGTTACCGCCACTATGTCGACCTTTTGATCGAGCTTGCCGGCCGGCGTGGGGTGACGACGGAAGCGGCGCGCACCATGGTGCGCACCGACAATACGGTGATCGCGGCCCTTGCCCTGAAGCGCGGCGACGCCGACGCCATGGTCTGCGGCCTCGAAGGCCGTTTCGAGCGCCATTTGCGCAACGTGACGCTGATCATCGGACCGCGCGCCGGTATTAGGGATCGCGACCTGTCGACGCTTTCCATGCTGATCTCGCAGCGCGGCATCATTTTCCTCACCGACACCCATGTCTCCGTCGACCCGACCGCCGAAGAAATTGCGGAAATGACCGTTTTGGCGGCCGAGGAAATTCAGCGTTTCGGCATCGAGCCCAAGGCAGCGCTGCTGTCGCATTCTGATTTCGGCTCCCGCGATTCGCCAAGCGCCATGAAGATGCGGCAGGCGGCGGCGATCCTGGCGCGCATCGCGCCCGACCTGCAATGCGACGGCGAGATGCATGCCGACTCGGCGCTATCGGAGCAGCTGCGCCAGCGCGTCTATCCGCATTCGCGGCTGAAAGGCGAAGCCAATCTGCTGGTGTTCCCCAATCTCGATTCGGCGAACATCACGCTGACCGCGCTACGCACGATGATGGACGCGCTGCATGTCGGCCCGATCCTGCTCGGCACCGACAGCCCGGCGCACATATTGACGCCGTCGGTGACGTCGCGCGGTGTCGTCAATATGACGGCACTGGCCGTGGTCGAAGCCGCGCATAAGGCGCAAGCCATCGTCGATCTGGGGTAGCCGCGGGCTTTCTCAGACTGGCTTGAACCGGAAATGCCCTGTCTGCCTGAAGGCAAACAAAGTGTCCTCTTCCCTTGCTCCGCTGCCGATATTGTGAATGACCAACGTTCTTGTCGGCACCACAGTGGAGCGATTGGACGACACGATGGCAATATGCGACAGATTGCCGGGCAGCATCTGGGCGACGAGATCCCCAGGCCGATAGTCGGCGGGGTCTTGGCTGACGGGCAAGGCAGCACCGCGCCGCTCGAAATAGACCGCAAGATTGGGCACACGGCGGTGGTCGATGTTGCGGTCCGGCGCATTCAGGCCCCAAGCCTTCGGATAGGCGGCAAAATTGGCCTGCATATCCTCATGCACCAATTCTTGCAGATCGAGATCGAAGGCGCGGCGATAGGCGCGGATCACGACATCCGTGCACACACCTCGCTCGGGCTCAACGTCCCCGCCCGGATAGGCCAGCCGTGTATAGGTCGGATCGTAGAGCGTGGTGACGCCGATCTGCTCACGGGCGGCTTCGACCAATTTGGTGCCCCAATCCGGCGTGATGGGCTTTTCCTGCGCCATGGCAACCGGCATCGCCAGGCACAAAAGACCAAATTGCAGTGCGGCTCGACGGGTAATCGCGGTCATGCCAAGCCTCCGGGCATTGCTGGATCCAGGCATTCTTCTGGGCGAATACGCCTTTTTCGTGCAACGCCAGGATGTCGCGGTCCTGACAATGTCCGAGTATGCCGTGCGGCGTGATCGACATGACGCGCTGGTCGTGGTCGAAGCCGCGCACAAGGCGCAAGCCATCGCCGATTTGGGCTGAAGCCGGAATCAGCGGTATGCTAAACAAACGCTTAACCGCAAGCGCGGTAGCTTTCAGAACGGCAGACAGGCGGAGTTCCGGAGGGATGACGGGCGCACGTTGGAAGCTGACGCGGGCGGCCGCGCTGGTCGGTGCCCTGCTACTGTGCGACATTGCCGTCACTCAGGCGCAGGCCGCTTCCCGCCTCTGCCGCCAGCTTGAAGCCGATCTTGCCGCCGCTGCTCGCGGTGGCGGCGGCAAGCCGGCCTTGCTCAGGAAATATGACTACGCGATCGCCCGGCAGCGCCAGCAGATTTCAAAGGCCGTCAGCCAATCCAGCAGCGCCGGCTGCGGCTTTTCGCTATCTCGCCGCAACGCCAACGTATGCGCAGCACTCGACGCCACCATCGATCGCATGGCTGCCAATCTCGACGCCTTGCAGGCCAAGCGCGCTGAGCTTGACAGCGGTGGTTCGCGACGCGATCGCGCGCGCATATTGGCCTCGCTCGACGCCAATGGCTGCCGCGATGATGCGGCGCCGCCGACGCTCGCACCGGTTCGCGAAGCCAGCGGTGAAAACGGCAGCGGAAACCTGCTCGACCAGCTTTTGGGCAGTGAACCCGGTGCGCCCGACCAGCCTGACGAGCCCGACCAGGCTGAAGAACTAAGTCAGCCGCGCAACATCCGCAGCATGCTCAACAACGCCGACGAGTTGGGCCAGCCCCGAGGCGAATTCCGCACCATGTGCGTGCGGACCTGCGACGGTTATTTCTTCCCAATGTCGAATGCGGCCTCGCTGGGCGATTTCGAGCGCGATCGGAAGAATTGCGAATCGAGCTGCCCCGGCACCGAGATGCAGGTTTTCTACACGCGCGGCATGAACGGCGATTCGGCGTCGATGACGTCTTCGGTGACCGGCAGGCCTTATATCGAACTGCCGACGGCCTACCTCTACAAGCAGTCCGACATGCCGCGGCCGCCGGCCTGCGGCTGCAACGCCGCGCAGAATTTCGAAATCATCGCCGGCAACCCGCCCAGCCCGGAACGATCCGAAGCGAATCTGGAGACCACCCCGTTCATTCCGCTGCCGGTTGCCAGGCCTGATCCGGGCGCCGACCCGGAGACCCTGGCCAATGCGCAAGGCGGCCTCGACCGTGAGGCGATCAGACGCCTTGCCGTCAAACCCGTGCCCTCGCCGACGTCCCTGCCGCCGCCGGAACAGCGCAAGGTCAGGGTCGTCGGGCCAACGTTCCTTCCCGACCCAGCAGCGGCAACAGCTCTGCAAGCTCCGGACCCGAAGGCTGTCCCGTAAGCGCCAGCCTCAGCGGCATGAACAGTGCCTTGCCCTTACGGCCGCTCGCCGCTCGGATTTTGCCGGTCCAGTCTTTCCAGACGGTGCCGTTCCAAGGCTCCTCCGGCAGCAGTTCGAACGCTTGGCGAAGAAAGTCGCGGTCATCGTCGGAAAACTCCGCCGGCTCCTCTGGACCGTCGCGAAGTGTGCGCCACCAGATTGCTGCATCGGCCAGCCTGTCGAGATTGCCGCGCACCGCCAGCCAGAAAGGCTCGGCCTGTTCGCCAGAGATGCCGAGCACGATCAGCCGGTCGCGCGCCTCGGAAAAGGGCATGTGGTGCAGCAGCGTGCGGTTGAGCACGAAGAGCTCGTCCGGGTCGAATTTGGCGGCGGATTTCGATGTTGCCGCCGGATCGAAGCGCTCGGCAAGTTCAGCCATCGTCGGCACCGCCACGATGTTTTCCGAGGTACCGACGAGCACCGCCAGCGAAGCGACCGCCATTGGCTCTATGCCGCTCTCACGCAAGCTCTGTATGGACAGCGCGCCGGTACGCTTCGAAAGTCCCTCGCCTGATGCCGTTGTCAGGAGATTGTGGTGGCCGAACGCTGGCGGCTCCGCGCCAAGTGCTCGGAACAGGGCTATCTGGACGCCGGTATTGGTGACGTGGTCGTCGCCACGAATGACATGGCTGACGCCCATCTCGATGTCGTCGACAACCGAAGGCAATGTATAGAGGTAGGTGCCATCCTCGCGCCGCAGAACCGGATCTGAAAGCGAGGCGAGGTCGACGGTCTCCTCGCCGCGCACCAGGTCGTTCCAGTGGATTTCGGTGCGCTCCGGCTGCAGCGGATCGCTGCTGAAGTTGGGCAGCAGAAAGCGCCAGTGCGGCCGCCGACCATCGGCCTCATATTCCGCGACCTGCTCGGGTGCCAGCGTCAGCGCCTCGCGGCCATAGACTGGCGGCAGGCCACGCGTGCGGCGCACCTTGCGCCTCAGGTCGAGCTCTTCAGGCGTCTCATAGCACGCATAGACGAGGCGGGCCTCCTTCAGCCTCTCCAGTGCGGCATCGTAGATTTCGACCCGCCGCGACTGATACTCCGTGGCATCGGGGAAGATGCCCAACCAATGCAGGTCGTAAAGGATGGCGTCGGAAAATTCCTGCGTCGAACGGGCGACGTCGGTGTCGTCGAAGCGCTGGATAAAGCGGCCTTTGTTCTTGATGGCGAACAGCCAATTGAACAAAGCGGTGCGCGCATTGCCGATATGGATGCGGCCGGTCGGTGACGGGGCGAAACGGACGGTAACTGTCATGAGCGGGGCGTACCGGATGGTTTTGCTGTTGACAAGACGCGCCCCCGCGCTCGGCGGCAGACATAGAACATGACAAAGGCGAAGAAAAGACTGCAGCGCCGCACGCCTATCAAGACGCGCGGCACCGCAACCGTCAGATCACCATGCCTTTGGTCAGTTCAAGCGCCTGGCGTTCGAACAGCCGGCGGTAGATGCCGCCTTGCAGCCGGATTAGCTGGTCATGCGAGCCCTCTTCCACGATGCGGCCGCGATCGAACACCAAAAGCCTGTCCAGCGCTCGCACCGTCGACAGCCGGTGGGCAATGACCAGCGTCGTGCGGCCGACCATCAAGCGCTCCATCGCCTGCTGGATCAGCACCTCCGATTCCGAATCGAGGCTCGACGTTGCCTCGTCGAGGATGAGAATGCGCGCATCGGCAAGGAAGGCGCGTGCGATTGCGACCCGCTGACGCTCACCACCCGACAGCTTTACGCCACGCTCGCCGACCAGCGTGCCATAGCCTTTCGGCAAATTGGCGATGAAGTCGTGCGCGCTGGCCAACCGCGCCGCGTGCTCGATCTCGGCCTGCTTGGCGCTCGGCCGGGCATAGGCGATGTTTTCGGCCAGCGACCGGTGGAAAAGGATCGGCTCCTGCTGGACGATCGCGATCTGTGCGCGCAGCGACGCCTGCGCCACATCGGCAATTTCCTGGCCGTCGATCAGGATATTTCCCGCAGTCACGTCATAGAGGCGCTGGATCAGCTTGACGAACGTCGTCTTGCCGGAGCCCGAATGGCCAACCAGCCCGACCCGCTCGCCCGGCGCGATATCCACCGAAAAGTCGCGATAGAGCGGCAAACGGTGGCTACCGTAGTGGAACGTGACATTGTCGAAGGTGATACGGCCATCGGTGATCCGGATCGGTTTGGCGCCGGGCCGATCCTCGATGCCGAGTGGTTCGGACTGGAAGTCGACTAGTTCCTCCATGTCGTTGATCGAGCGCTGCAGATTGCGAATATGCGTGCCGATGTCGCGCAGATAGCCTTGCAGCACGAAGAATGAGGTCAGCACGAAGGCGACGTCGCCGGCACTTGCCTGCCCCCACGACCACAAAAGCAGGGAGAACCCGATGACCGCTGCCCGCAAAAGCAGCAGCATCGTGCCTTGCGTGGTGCCGTTGACAGTGCCGCGCACCCAGGTGCGCCGCGTGCGGCCGCGCCATTTGGCGACGACCTCGGCAAGCCGTGTCTCCTCGCGTTCCTCGGCGCCAAAACCCTTGACCACGGCGTTGCAGCTCACCGCATCGGCCAGCGAGCCGCCAAGCCGTGTATCCCACGCATTGGCAAGCCTTGCCGCAGGCGCGACATAGCCAAGCGACAGCATCGTCGTGACCGCGATGAACAGAACCGAACCGGTGGCGACGATCGCGCCCATCAGCGGCCAGAACCAGCCAAGCAGCAGCGTCGAGCCGACGAGCATGACGACCGACGGCAGCAGTGCGATCAGGATCGTGTCGTTGAGCAGGTCGAGCGCCCACATGCCGCGCGTTATCTTGCGCACCGTCGATCCGGCGAAGCTGTTGGCATGCCAATCGGTGGAGAAGCGCTGGACGCGGTGGAAGGCGTCGGCGGCGATATGCGCCATCATCTTCAGGGTCAGTTCGACGATGGCCATGAAGGCGAGATTGCGCAGCACGACACCGGTGAGCGCCAGGGCCACCAGCATCGAAAAGGCCGCCATCGCCGCGTTCCACGCAACATCGTCGGCCGCAGCACTGCTGGCGACGGCATCCACCAGCCGACCGGAATAGAGCGGCGTCAGCACGTCGGCCAAGGTCGACAGCAGGAACGCGCCCATAATGCCGGCAAGCCGCCACGGCTGACGCCGCCAATGGCTGAGCGTGAAGCCAAGAACGCTGCGAAAGGCGCCCGCGCGCAAATCTATTCGAAAACGAGCCATGATGTCATTCGGGCGCAAACGAGCCCGATCCCGGAAAAGGTCGAAAATTGAAAAAACCGCGTCGGGCGAATTAACCCCCAAGGAATGCGGAGGTTCGGCACATTTGGCGGCTCGCCCGAATACGGGCGGCGACCGGCATCGACGAACGCCTGTTCTCAGCTCGGCTTCGCCGCAAAGGTAAGAACCTTCTGGCTTGCCGATTGAGACCTAGGCTTCGCGGCCTCGCATAACGATGTCAAATCCTGGCATTTCGGTCCTCCCCAAGGGGATCGCGGAAAGGCGTTTATAGAGACGCCTCAACGCCGCGCCAAGTCAGTAGATAGCCCAAAGCGCATCTGGTCTAAGCAGTGAGACGATTTTGCAACAATCGCGGGTTGTGCGCTGCCTCTGTTTAGGTTGCCGTGATACGGTCGAGGCGCATATAGCGGCCGTCGGTGGAAGGTCTGAAGCCGAGCTTCTCGTAAACCGCATGGGCGTCGTTGGTCGACAGGCTCCAATGCGTGACAGTCTTGCAATCCGGATGATCGATAAGCGCCTGGACAAGCCGGATTCCGATGCCTTGCCCGCGATACCCGGGCCAGACAATGATGTCGGCGAGATAGGCAAATACCGTACGGTCGGTGATCGCCCGGCCGAAGCCGACCTGATTGCCGCCGACATAGGCGCCGACGCACAAAGAGTTGGCAAAGGCGCGGCGGTGCAGTTCATCGCTGCGGCCGCTGCCCCAATAGCTCTCCTTCAAAATGTCGGACGTCGCCCGGAAGTCGATCTGCGACAGGTCGAAGCTGATCTCAAAGTTGGCCATGGCTAAACCGTTATGCAGCCAATCGCCTACCCGCCATCCCTGAACCGGTTGGTAATGGGATAGCGGCGGTCTCGGCCAAAATTCTTCCTGGTGATCTTCACGCCGGGCGCCGCCTGCCGGCGCTTGTATTCGGCGACGTAAAGCAGGTGCTCGACGCGCGTCACCGTCGCCCGGTCATGGCCACGCGCAAGGATCTCGTCGACGCCCATCTCGTTTTCGACCAGACACTCCAATATGTCGTCGAGCACTGGATAGGGCGGCAGCGAATCCTGGTCGGTCTGGTTCTCACGGAGCTCCGCCGAGGGCGCCTTGTCGATGATGTTGTTCGGGATCACCTCGCCGGACGGGCCGAGCGCGCCCGGCGGCACGTGCGCGTTGCGCCAGCGCGACAACGCATAGACCTGCATCTTGTAGAGGTCCTTTATCGGGTTGAAGCCGCCATTCATGTCGCCATAGAGCGTGGCGTAGCCTACCGACATCTCGCTCTTGTTGCCGGTAGTGACCACCATCGAGCCGAACTTGTTGGAAATCGCCATCAGGATGGTGCCACGGGCCCGGCTCTGCAGGTTTTCCTCGGTGATGCCTTCCTTGGTGCCCTCGAAAAGCTGCGTCAGTGTGTGCAGGAAGCCCTCGACCGGCTCGAAGATCGGCACGATATCGTAGCGGCAGCCGAGCGCGCGGGCGCAGTCCTCGGCGTCCTTGAGCGAGTCCTTCGAAGTGTAGCGGTAAGGCATCATCACGGCGCGCAGCCGTTCCTCGCCGAGCGCATCGACAGCAAGTGCCGCGCAGATCGCCGAATCGATGCCGCCGGAAAGGCCGAGCACGACATTCTTGAAGCCGTTCTTGTTGACGTAGTCGCGCAGGCCCAACATGCAGGCGCGATAGTCGGCCTCCTCCTTCTCCGGGATTTTCGACATCGGTCCGTCAGTGCAGACCCAACCATCGGAATTATTTCCATTTTGCGCCCCTGCGGCGGCGCGGCTTCTCTTCCAGGTGGTGACGTTGACCGCCTCCTCGAACTGGCTCATCTGGAAGGCCAGCGTCTTGTCAGAACCTATGGCAAACGACGCGCCGTCGAAGACCAGCTCGTCCTGGCCGCCAAGCTGGTTGGCATAGATGATCGGCAGGCCGCATTCGATGACCTGGCGGATGACGATCTGGTGGCGGACATCGACCTTGCCGCGATAATAGGGCGAGCCGTTCGGCACCAGCAGGATTTCCGCGCCGCTTTCGGCCAGCGCCTCGCAGACGGCAACCTCGCCCCAGATGTCTTCGCAGATCGGCACTCCCACACGCACGCCGCGGAAATTGACCGGCCCCTGGATCTCGGGGCCGGCCTGGAAGACGCGCTTCTCGTCGAACTCACCGTAATTCGGCAGATCGAGCTTGTAGCGTTCGGCAAGGATTTTGCCGCCATCAGCAAAGATGATCGAATTGTGCGTGCCGGTCTTGCGCTTCAGCGGCGTGCCGATGATGAAACCCGGGCCGCCGTCGGCCGTATCGCGGGCGAAATCCTCCGCCGCCCGTTCGCAGGCTTTCAGGAAGGCGGGCTTCAGAACCAGATCCTCGGGCGGATAGCCGGCAAGGAAAAGCTCGGTGAACAGCACGAGGTCGGCGCCTTGGCGGGCGGCATCCGCCCTCGCCTCGCGTGCCTTGGCAAGATTGCCGGCGACGTCGCCGACCGTCGGATTGAGCTGGGCGACGGCGATGCGCAATATGTCTGGAGCGGTTTTATCTGTCATGCCCGTGGGTTTAGCGCGGCAAAATTCGTCGGGCAATGGCGTTCGTTTGGACCAAACAATCGGTCCTATTCGCCCATATATTCGCGCAAGGCTTCCGGTGGATGGTTCTCGCCGATCGACATTGCCAGAATGCGCGAAATGTGTCGGCGCGGCAGCCCGGTTTCCGCCGCCCAGGCGTTGATCTGCACCTGGATCCTGCCCAGGTCCTTCTTCGATGTCGGGCTCTCCGCAATGTCGAGCCCAGCGTCGCGTAGCGCTGCCGCCATGTCGGCCGAGACGACGAAGGCGTCCCACTCCAGCCAGCGCAGAAAATACTGGCCGGTATTGCCGCCGAGCCGGCTGCCGTGCTTGCCGAGATAGGCCATCAACCCGACCTGGTCATCCGCCGGCCAATTGGCCAGGAACTTGCCGAAGCTGCCATGCTCCTTCGACACGCGCTCGACGAAGGCTGCGTTGTCGCGTACGGACTTGATCTTCTGCGGATTGCGGACGATGCGCTTGTCAGCGGTGAGATCGTGCCAGAAATCGTCAGGCTGGAACAGCAGCCGCTTCGGCTCGAAGCCAAGAAACGCTTCCTCGAAACCCGGCCATTTCTGCTCGATAACACGCCAG
Organism: Mesorhizobium sp. M0119; assembly: GCF_040322615.1. Classification (NCBI taxonomy): domain Bacteria; kingdom Pseudomonadati; phylum Pseudomonadota; class Alphaproteobacteria; order Hyphomicrobiales; family Phyllobacteriaceae; genus Mesorhizobium; species Mesorhizobium sp. M0119. The sequence goes on along the minus strand of NZ_JAMYTU010000011.1, from coordinate 46,319 downwards.
ACGAAGCCGGCGGCAAAGACCCGCTCGGCCATGGTCGACAGGATCCGGTCGTCCGCAATCTTTGCCACCGCGCCATTGTCGGGCATAGGGCCCAGCAGCGACCTAAGCGCTGCCTCACCGCCTTTGCGTTTCGCTGCACGGGCGCGAATTTTCCGAAAATCCACCATTGTTTCCTGACCCATCGCATCAATCTACCACTTCCCGTTTGAACCGGCAGCTTCTACCTCTATCGCTGACGACGGAGGCGACGATGAATAAAACGATCGAGGACATGGCAAACCGCTGGCTGAAGCGAAAGCCGGACGGCCTCAGCGCGCTCGAAAGCCGGGTGCTGCAATCAACGCTCGAGCGCACCACGATCTCCAAGGACACCAACAAGGCCGTCGCCTTTCACCAGACGTTTGGCGATCGCCTGGCCGATACCATCGCCCGGATCGGCGGCTCGTGGTCCTTCATCCTGACATTCATTGGCTTCCTGATCCTGTGGACGGCAGGCAATGTCTGGCTCTTGTCGCGCGCCGCCTTCGATCCCTATCCCTTCATCTTCCTCAATCTCGTGCTTTCCATGGTTGCTGCGCTGCAGGCGCCAGTGATCATGATGGCGCAGAACCGCCAGACCGAGCGCGATCGTATCGACGCCGCCCACGACTATGAGGTTAATCTCAAGGCCGAGATCGAGATCATGGCATTGCACGAAAAGCTCGACGAACTGCGCCACAGCCAAATCATCGGCATGCGCGACGAAATCGCTCGGCTGGCCGAGCAGGTGAAGCGCATCGACGACATTCTGTCGAAGCAGCGGACGTCTTCATGACGGAAGCCATCCATCGCCTCATTGAGCAATATGGTTTGGTCGCGGTTTTTCTGGGCTGCGTCGCCGAGGGCGAAAGCGCCGCCATCCTTGGCGGTTTCTTTGCGCATCAGCATGTTTTCGTCCCGTGGCAGGCCTTCCTCGCGGCGGCGCTCGGCGCCTTCGGTGGCGACACGTTCTTTTTCATCCTGGGACGGAGCTTCGCCGACCATAAATTCGTAATCAGGCTCCGAGCCCGGCCGGGCTTCAGTCACGCCTATCGCCTCGTCACCTCTCATCCTAACATCTTCGTGTTGTCGAACCGCTACATCTATGGCCTGCGCCTGGTCGGTGGTATCGCGGCCGGGCTGTCGGGCATCGCCGCGGCGCGTTTCGTCATCCTCAACGCCATCTCATCGGTAGTCTGGGCGGCGCTGTTCTGCACTGTCGGTTATGTGTTCGGGCTGGGAGCGGAGCGCATCGTTGGCCAGGCGCTGGCCCGCCACGAGCGGTTGCTGATCGCTCCGGCAATCGGCCTCGTTGTGGCCATCCTCGGCTGGTTGGCGTCGCACTTCCTCGCCAAGAGGGAGCTTCGCAAGGGAAGCTGATCGTCAATCAATGCCGAGCGCGCGGTCGCCCTTCTCGAGGATCAGCGGAATGATCAGGTCTTCCTCGTCGGCAAGATGCCGGGTCAACATGGCGATCAGCCGGCTGTTCTCGTCGGCATAGGCATCGGCGGCGAAACGCTGTTTGTCTTCGCTCTCCTGAAGCGTGCGGATGAAGTCATTTGCCGCCTTGGCATTGCGCTCCAGTCCCTCATGGATTGTGTGGTGGTCGGCATCGAGAATCTCGAAGCCGCGCTTCAGACGGGTCTCGGCCCTTGCGAAGACCGGGAAATAATGATGGTCCTCGACATTGTGGTGGCCGTCGAGATTGCCGAGGAAATGGTTGAGGCGCGGCGCGAACCAGCGCGCGAACTCCGGCGCGTTCAGCCTACCTTCTCGATAATCGCCAATACCATTGGTGAGCATGCCGCCAAGCTCGCGGAACATGTCGTGCCGCTGCAGCCACATATTGGCCGTGCCGTGGATGTTGGCGTGCGCCTGCCAGTCCTCGCGCGGATATTTCTCGATCAGCCAGCGCAGATCGTCCGGCAGGCCCTCCCGTTCAAGCAGCAGAAATCCGGCGGTATCGGCCATGTCGGTTTCCTCAATCAACCGGCATGTAGTGTCTGAGACGTCAGATCGGTACCCCGAGGATCCGCTCGATGACGGCGATGCCCCAGACGCCGGCGACGATCACCACCGAAATAAGCACCGCCAGCGAGCCGCAATCCTTAGCGAGCTGGATATCGACGTTGAACTCCCGGCTGAACGCATCGCACGCCGCCTCGATGCCGGTGTTCAGCACTTCGACCATGATCAGGAGCAGCACCGCGCCGATCAGCAGCGCATAGCCGCGCCACGATATCGAAACAAACCAGCCGAGCGGCAAGGCAAGCACGAGCAGCATCAGTTCCTGCTGGAAGGCCTTTTCGCTGGCGGCCAGTTTGCGAAATGCCCGCACCGAATTGTAAAAAGCGTCGATCAGCCGCTGCATGCCAAAACCCTTCGGAATCACCGGCAGGGGATTAGCGCAATGGCTGGACCAAGGGAATAAGGCGACCTCTTCAAAAATCAGTCGCCTGCCACCTTGATCGACGGCGTCGACTTCTCGAACTGCGGCAGCCCGTCGTCGATGGCGTAATAGTCGCCCTTGTCGCCGACGAAGATATGGCATTCTCCTTGAAGCCCGGTTGGCGCGTCGAACAGGCCTGCCATGACCGAAACATAGCCATCGTCGCTCGGCCTCCAGAACAGCAGAGAGCCGCATGTCTTGCAGAAGCCGCGCCTGGCGAACGAAGAAGCCTCGTACCAGGTGATGCTCTCCGTGCCAGTGATTGTGATGTCTCGGGCGGCAACGTTGGTCGCCGCATAAAAATGCCCGCTCTGCTTCCGGCACTGCGAGCAATGACAGTAGATGACACCGCGTAGCGGTCCTAGTGTCTGGAACCGCACTGCCCCGCACAAGCATGATCCGGTGTGAGTGTCAGCCATGTCGGCCTCCCGATGCTATTGCCATCGCTTCGCAGGATTCCAGTTTTGCTCGCATTAGGCACGAGCAAATGCGACACCGGCCGGACGCGTTTCGCTGACCAGCTCGATGATCGAATACGTTCTAATCAGCCGTTGACGGCCTGCTTGTGCTGAACCGGATGGCTCTTCTTGAGCAGATCGGACACCAGGAACGCCAACTCGATCGCCTGGTCGGCGTTGAGGCGCGGATCGCAATGGGTGTGGTAGCGATCCTGCAATTCTTCGGCGGTGATGGCGCGGGCACCCCCGGTGCATTCGGTGACGTTCTTGCCGGTCATCTCGATGTGGATGCCGCCGGGATGCGTGCCTTCGGCGCGATGCACCTCGAAGAAGGTCTGCACCTCCTTCAGGATGCGATCGAACGGCCGTGTCTTGTATCCAGCGGCTTCGATGGTGTTGCCATGCATAGGGTCCGACGACCACACAACGCTGCGGCCTTCCTTCTGCACCGCGCGCACCAGCTTCGGCAGGTGGTCAGCAACCTTGTCGGAGCCGAAACGCGCGATCAGCGTCAGCCGGCCGGGCTCGTTCTCCGGATTGAGCAGGTCGATGAGTTGCAGCAGGCCGTCCGGCGTCAGCGACGGCCCGCATTTCAGACCGAGCGGGTTCTTGATGCCGCGGCAATATTCGACATGCGCATGATCGGCTTGGCGCGTGCGATCGCCGATCCAGATCATGTGGCCGGAGGTGGCGTACCAGTCGCCCGAAGTCGAATCGACGCGGGTCAGCGCCTCTTCATAACCGAGCAGCAGCGCCTCATGGCTGGTGTAGAAATCGGTCTCGCGCAGCGCGTAATTGGTCTCCGAGGTGATGCCGACGGCCTTCATGAAGTCCATCGTCTCGGTAATGCGGTTGGCGAGCGATTCGTATTTCTCCCCCTGCGGGCTGTCGGAGACGAAGCCGAGCATCCATTGATGCACGTTCTCCAGGCTGGCGTAGCCACCTTGGGCGAAGGCACGCAAAAGGTTGAGCGTCGCCGCCGACTGGCGGTACGCCATCTCCTGCCTTGCAGGATCGGGAATGCGCGACTTGGCATCGAATTCGATGCCGTTGATGATGTCGCCGCGATAGCTGGGCAGCGTCACACCGCCCTTGGTCTCATTGTCGGACGAGCGCGGCTTGGCGAACTGGCCGGCGACACGACCGACCTTCACCACCGGCTGGGCGCCGGCGAAGGTCAGCACCACTGACATCTGCAAGAAGACGCGGAAGAAGTCGCGGATGTTATCCGCGCCATGCTCGGCGAAGCTCTCGGCGCAATCGCCGCCCTGCAGAAGAAATGCGTCACCGGCAGCGACGGCTGCAAGCTGCTTCTTCAGCTTGCGTGCCTCACCTGCAAAAACCAACGGCGGAAAGGTAGCGAGCTGGGTTTCCGTGTTCCTCAACGCGACAAGGTCCGGATAGGCAGGAACCTGCTGGATCGGCTTAGCTCTCCACGAATTCGGCGACCATTTCGTCATCGAAGCACCCAACGCTCTTTCAGGCGGACGCCATCGCCCGCCAATCCGCCCCATATGGGGTCGCGGCTCCATACACGAAGCCGATTTCCTATTCTAGACCGGAATCTCAGCGCTGGCGAATGACGGCCGGCGGCGAAAGTGCCGGCGCGGTTGTTGTCCAAAGCACCAGCGACACCCGGCTACGCCGCCTTCTCCACCAGCCGCGCCAGCTGCGTCATGACAACCGCTGAGCCTGCCAGCCGCTTTTCGGGCGTCGCCCAGTCACGGCTGAAGACGACGCTCTGGTCGGGTCGGATTTTGGCCAGCGAGCCCTGTTCGCCGATGAGCTTGACCAGCCCGACCGGATTGGGGAATTCCCGCTTGCGGAAATGGACGACGACGCCTTTCGGCCCGGCGTCGAGCTTCTCCACGTTGGCCTTGCGGCAAAGCGCCTTGATGAAGACGATCTTCAACAGATGTTTTACCTCTTCCGGCAGCGGCCCGAACCGGTCGATCAGCTCAGCGCCGAAAGCATCGATCTCTTCCGTATTTTCGAGATCGCCAAGACGGCGATAGAGCGCCAGCCGGAGCTGCAGATCCGGGACGTAGCTTTCCGGGATCATCACCGCTGTGCCGACGGCGATCTGCGGCGACCAGCCGCCGTCCTGCACCTCGCCGGAATCCTTCACCTCGGCCACCGCCTCCTCCAGCATCTGCTGGTAGAGTTCGAAGCCGACCTCCTTGATGTGGCCCGACTGCTCTTCGCCAAGCAGATTGCCGGCACCGCGGATATCGAGGTCGTGGCTGGCCAGTTGGAAACCGGCACCGAGCGTATCGAGCGACTGCAACACTTTCAGTCGACGCTCGGCCGTATCGGTGAGCTTGCGGTTGGCGGGCAGCGTGAACAGCGCGTAGGCGCGCACCTTCGAACGGCCGACACGGCCGCGCAGCTGATAGAGCTGCGACAGTCCGAACATATCGGCGCGGTGCACGATCAGCGTATTGGCGGTCGGTATATCGAGGCCGGATTCGACGATTGTGGTCGACAAAAGGACATCGTACTGGCCGTCATAGAAGGCGTTCATGATGTCGTCGAGTTCGCCGGGCGGCATCTGGCCGTGGGCCACGGCCACTTTCAGCTCAGGCACGGATTCGCGCAGGAAATCATGGATTTCCGCAAGATCGCTGATGCGCGGTACGACATAGAAGGAATGGCCGCCACGGTAGCGCTCGCGCAGCAGCGTCTCGCGGATGACCAGCGGATCGAAGGGGGAGATGAAGGTACGCACGGCCATGCGATCGACCGGCGGCGTGGCGATCAGCGACAGCTCACGCACGCCGGTCAAGGCAAGCTGCAGCGTTCGCGGGATCGGCGTCGCCGACAGCGTCAGAACGTGGACGTCGGTCTTGAGATCCTTCAGCCGCTCCTTGTGCTTGACGCCGAAATGCTGCTCCTCGTCGATGATCAGCAGGCCGAGATTCTTGAACGAGATCGAGGAGCCGAGCAGTGCGTGTGTGCCGATGACGATGTCGACCTGGCCTTCAGCGACCCCCTTCTTGGTCTCGGCCAGTTCCCTGGCGCCGACCAGCCGCGAGGCCTGGGCGACGCGGATCGGCAGGCCGGAGAAGCGCTGCGAGAAGGTCTTGAAATGCTGGCGCGACAACAATGTCGTCGGCACCACCACCGCGACCTGAAAGCCTTCCATCGCCGCGATGAAGGCGGCGCGAAGCGCGACTTCGGTCTTGCCGAAGCCGACATCGCCGCAGATCAGCCGGTCCATCGGCTTTCCAGCGCCCAGATCATCCATGACCGAATCGATCGCCGTTTGCTGGTCGTCGGTTTCCTCATAGGGGAAACGCGCCGCAAACTCGCCATAAAGGCCGTCCGCCGGCACCAGCGCCGGCGCGGCCCGCATCTGCCGCTCCGCGGCGATACGGATCAGCTGTCCGGCCATGTCGAGCAGGCGCTTCTTCAGCCGCGCCTTGCGCGATTGCCAGGCGCCGCCGCCAAGCTTGTCGAGCGTCGCCTCGGCCGAATCCGAGCCATAGCGCGACAGCAGCTCGATGTTTTCCACCGGCAAGAACAGCCGATCGTCGCCGGCATAGTGGATTTCGAGGCAATCGTGCGGCGCACCGACCGCCTCGATGGTGCGGAGCCCGATGAAGCGGCCAATGCCATGATCGGCATGGACGACGATATCGCCTGAGGCCAATGCCGAAGCCTCGGCGATGAAGTCGGACGCGCGCTTCTTGCGCTTCGAGCGCCGGATCAGCCGGTCGCCGAGAATGTCCTGCTCGGCGACGACGACCAGTTTCTCCGTCTCGAAGCCGGATTCGAGCGGCAGCACGGCCAGTCCCGCCTGCCCTGGCTCAAGCTTTCCGGTTTCGGCAAGCGTCGCCACCGGCTTCAGATTGCCAAGGTGATGCTCGGCCAGGATCTGGCCGAGCCGGTCGAGCGAACCTTCAGTCCAGCCGGCGACGATGACACGGCGGCCTGCAGCGCGCTCGTCGGAAATGTGTTTTACGACGACGTCGAAGACGTTGGCGTTAGGGTCGGCGCGCTCCTCGACGAAGCTGCGACCATGGCGCGAGCCGGCATGGAACACCTTTTTCGCACCGGCATCGGGCGCGTCGAAGGAGGTGAAGTCGATCGCTTCGCGCGGGCCAAGCGAGGCAATCAGGTTCTCGGGCGACAGATAAAGCAAATCCGGCGGCACCGGCTTGTAGGGCACGGCATCCTTCAAGGCGCCGTCGGCCTGTTTTTTGCGCGCCTCGTAATGATCGAGGATCAGAGTGTGGCGCTCGGCCAGTGCCTCATGCGCCAGATGATCAAACACCACGGGCGCATCCGGCAGGTAATCGAACACGGTTTCCAGCCGCTCGTAGAAGAACGGCAGCCAGTGCTCCATGCCGGCAAACCGCCTGCCCTCGCTGACCGCCGCATAGAGCCCATCGTCGCGCGAGGGCGCGCCAAAGGCTTCGATGTAGGCGCGGCGGAAGCGGCTGATCGTCTCTGGCGTCAGCGCCACCTCGCTCATCGCCTGTAGCGCCATCGACTTGCGCTGGCCGGTGGTGCGCTGTGTTGCGGTATCGAAGACGCGGATCGATTCCAGCGTATCGCCGAAGAAATCGAGGCGCAGCGCCTCCGCCCATCCGGGCGCGTAGAGATCGAGAATACCGCCGCGCACCGCAAATTCGCCGATGCCGCGCACCGTCGGCACCCGCTCGAAGCCGGAAGTCTCAAGCCGCGACACCAGCGTGTTCATGTCGATCTGGTTACCGGGCTTGGCGTGAAAGGTCTGCGCCTCGACGAGTTCCGCCGGCGGAATGCGCTGAAGCAAGGCATTCGCGGTGGTGAGAATAACGGCGCGGTGCGGCTTCTTCGTCAGCGCGATCATCGCGGCCAGTGAATCGAGCCGCCTTGCGGCGGCGTCAGCGCCGGGCGAGACGCGGTCGTAAGGCAGGCAGTCCCAGGCCGGCAGTTCCAGCACCGGCAGGCCCGGCGCGGCAAAGGCAAGCGCCTCGACAATCGCCGGCAGACGCTGGCCGTCGCGCGCCACGAACAGCACCGGCTTGTCAGGGGCGATCTCGTGCGTAGCCTGCACCAGCGCAAAGGCTTCGTAGCCGTCAGCGACGCCATCGACAATGAACTGGCCGGCGCGGCCTTTCGGCAGACCGATCGTAGGGATAAGGCTCATGGCTACACGTTATTCAGAAGGTCATCGCCCGGCGGGAAGCCAGGATTTTTTGCAGGACGGCACAGTCGACATCCGCCGGAACCGGGCGTTCGCCAGTGACGAGAGGCAGGAATTCGGTGTCGGGAATGTCGAGGAGCCTCTCATATTGGTCGATTTCGTCGCCGGTCAAGGCGCCGATCTCGGCGTCGGCGAAGCTGCCGAGTATAAGGTCCATCTCGCGCATGCCGCGGTGCCACGAACGAAACAGAAGCTTGCGGCGGCGGGCATCGAGGCCCTCGCTTGATCGTTTCGTTCCGGTCATCTTGCAACATCCTTGCCCAGGCGGCGCATATAGCGTGGATAGAAGGCGGTGTCAGCCTTGCGCTACAGTCGCCGCAACATAAGCTGATATCATGCGTCCCTCCCTCCTCGATCCGCTGTTTGTCCCGATCACCTCGCTTGTCGGCGTCGGGCCAAAAGTTGGCGCCCTGATCGAAAAAGTCGTAGCAGCCGACCTCGGCGACCGGGACGCGCGCGCCGGGGACCTCTTGTTCGTGCTGCCGCATACTGTCATCGACCGCCGCAACCGGCCGGGCATCGCCGGTTCGGCCGAGGGCGCTATCGTTACGCTCGACGTACGCATCGACCGCCACCAGCCGCCGCCACGCGGCAACAGGTCGGTCCCGTACCGGGTCTACGCCCATGACGACACCGGCGAGATCGCGCTGACCTTCTTCCATGCCCATGCTGCCTATCTCGAAAAAGCGATGCCCGTCGGCGAGCATGTCGTCGTTTCGGGCCGCATGGAATGGTTCAACGGCCGCCCGACCATGGTTCATCCCGACCATATCGCACTTGCCGGCGACGCGGAAAACCTGCCGTTGGTTGAGCCGGTCTATCCGCTGACCGCCGGGCTCTCGGGCAAGGTGCTGCGCCGGGCCATTGGCCAGGCGCTGGCCCGCCTGCCGGTGCTGCCCGAATGGCAGGACGGCGAGTTCCGGCGCCGCCACACCTTTCCTGCTTTCGGCGATGCGCTCAACCGCATCCACAATCCTGCCGACCCGATCGACGTCTCTGTCGACGGCGCAGCGTGGCGGCGCCTCGCCTATGACGAGTTCCTGGCTGGCCAGGTATCGCTGGCGCTGGTGCGCGCCAAGGTCCGCCGATTATCGGGCCGGCCACTCGTCGGCGACGGCCGCATAGTCGAACAACTGCGCTTGGCACTCCCCTATTCGCTGACCATGTCGCAGGAAATGGCGCTTGCCGAAATCAGCGCCGATCTCGGCGACCCCGAACGCATGCTGCGCCTTTTGCAGGGCGATGTCGGCTCCGGCAAGACGGTGGTCGCGCTGCTTGCCATGGCGCGTGCCGTCGAGGCCGGCGGCCAGGCGGCATTGATGGCACCGACCGAAATCCTTGCGCGCCAGCATCTCGCAACGATGGCGCCGTTGGCGGAACGGGCCGGCCTGCGTGTCGCCGTCCTCACAGGTCGCGAAAAGGGCCGCGAGCGCGCCGACACGCTGACCGGGCTGGCCAATGGTGACATCGATATCGTCGTCGGCACCCATGCGTTGTTCCAGGAAACGGTGACGTTCCGTGACCTCGTGTTCGCCGTCGTCGACGAGCAGCACCGTTTCGGCGTCCACCAGCGCCTTGCCATCACCGCCAAGGGCGATGCGCCCGACATGCTGGTAATGACGGCAACACCGATACCGCGGACGCTGGTGCTGACTGCATTCGGCGACATGGACGTGTCGAAGCTGACGGAAAAGCCGGCCGGCCGCCAGCCGATCCGCACCGTCACCTTGCCGCTTGAACGGCTCGACGAACTGATCGGACGCATGCTCGACGCCGTCGCCGATGGCCAGAAAATCTACTGGATCTGTCCGCTGGTCGAAGAATCCGAGGAGACCAAGCTGATGTCGGCCGAGGACCGTTTTTCCTCGCTGAAGCCGCTGTTCGGCGACCGCATCGGCCTGGTGCACGGCCGCATGAAAGGCACCGACAAAGACGAGGCGATGCGCGCCTTCAAGCAGGGCGACACCCGTATCCTGATCGCCACCACGGTGATCGAGGTCGGCGTCGATGTGCCTGATGCGACAATCATGGTCATCGAGCATGCCGAGCGTTTTGGCCTTGCCCAGTTGCACCAATTGCGCGGCCGGGTCGGGCGTGGAGACAAGCCTTCATCCTGCGTGCTGCTCTACAAGGACCCGCTTGGCGAGACGGCAAAACGCCGTTTGTCGGTGATGCGCGAGACCGAGGACGGCTTCCGCATCGCCGAAGAGGATCTGAAGCTGCGCGGCGAAGGCGAGTTGCTCGGCACCCGCCAGTCCGGCACGCCGGGCTTCCAGGTGGCGCGCATCGAGGCGCATGCCGACCTGCTCGAGGCCGCTCGCGACGATGCGCGGCTGATCCTGTCGCGCGATCCCGAACTGCAGTCCGAACGCGGCGCCGCGCTGCGCCTGCTGCTCTATCTGTTCGGCCGTGATGAGGCCGTGCGGCTCCTGCGTGCCGGCTGAGGCATCGTGTCGAGCGGAGGATTGGCAAGCGCGGCGTGGATCTGCTCGCCGTTCACCGTCACCATTTTGACAGCTGGCGCCACCAGGCCGGCCGACACGATCAGCTTGGCTCCGTCCTCGATCGTCATGTCGAGCAGCACAATGTCGGATTTCGGCACATACATCAGAAAGCCCGTCGTCGGGTTGGGCGTACATGGCATGAATACGGCAATCAGCGGATCGCCTTCCCGGTCGAGCTTCTGGTTGATCTCGGTTTCCTTCTCGCTGGCGACGAAAACCAGCGACCAGACCCCCTTGCGCGGATATTCGACCAACCCGACCTGGCGGAACATGTCGCCCTTGTTCGACAGCACGGTCTCGAAAATCTGCTTCAGCGAACGGTAGATGCCGCGCACCAGCGGCATGCGGCCAAGCAGGCGCTCGCCGAAATTGACGATGGCGCGGCCAACGATATTGGCGGTCATAAACCCGATGAAGGTGATGAGGATCAGGGCAACGATCAGCCCAAAACCCGGCACTGGAAACGGCAGGTAAGTGTCCGGATTGTAGCGTACCGGAATGTAGGGTTTCACCCAGGAATCGACCCAGCCGATCAGCGACCAGGCAATGTAGGCAGTAATCGCCAGCGGCGCGCAAACGACGAAGCCGGTCAGGAAATAGTTTCTCAGCCGGGTCATGCCTGAGGTCTTGAGAGCATCCGACATGGTTCACCGCAGCGTGTGTTTGCAGCGCGACACTACTGAACCCGAAGGCGCTTTGGAATTGCGAAGTTTTTAAACGAGACCTATTCCACCGTTACCGATTTCGCCAGGTTGCGAGGCTGGTCGACATCCGTGCCCATGAACACGGCGGTGAAGTAGGCGAGCATCTGGATCGGCAGCGCGTAGATGATCGGCGAGATGATTTCCGGCACGTCCGGCAAAACGATCGTCTCCATCGTCTTCACCGTGGCGTGTGCGGCGCCCTTGCTGTCGGTGATCAGGATGATCTTGCCGCCGCGTGCCGCGACCTCCTGCATGTTCGACACGGTCTTTTCGAAGATGCGGTCATGCGGCGCGATGACGATGACGGGCATGTTCTCGTCGATCAGCGCGATCGGGCCGTGCTTCAACTCGCCGGCGGCATAGCCTTCGGCGTGGATATAGGAAATTTCCTTGAGCTTCAGTGCGCCTTCCATGGCCAGCGGAAAATTGGTGTCACGGCCGAGATAAAGCACGTTCTTGTAGTGCGAGAGGTCGCGCGCGATCTTTTCGATCTGGCCGTCGAGCTTCAGCACCTGGTTGGCATAACGCGGCGCTTCCGACAGCTCGCGTATCAACGTTTTCTCCTGCTCATGCGAAATCGTTCCGCGCGCCACGCCCGCCCGCACCGCCAGCGAGGCCAGCACGGAAAGCTGACAGGTGAACGCCTTGGTCGAAGCGACGCCGATCTCCGGGCCGGCCAATGTCGGCAGGATGACGTCGGATTCGCGCGCCATGGTCGATTCGCGCACATTGACGACCGCGCCGATCTTCATGCCGGCCTTGCGGCAGTAGCGCAGCGACGCCAGCGTGTCGGCGGTCTCACCCGATTGCGAGATGAAGAAAGCGGCATCGGTCTTCGACAGCGGCATCTCGCGGTAACGGAACTCCGAGGCGACATCGATGTCGACCGGCAGCCGCGCATAGCGCTCGAACCAATATTTGCTGATCAGCCCGGCGAGATAGGCGGTGCCGCAAGCCGAAATCGCCAGCCGGTCGATCTTGGCGAAATCGAACGGCAGGTCGAGCGGCTTCGAGACGCCGCCGACGAAATCAACATAATGCGCCAGCGTGTGCGAGATCACTTCCGGCTGCTCATGGATTTCCTTTTCCATGAAATGGCGGCGGTTGCCTTTGTCGACCATGAAGCTCGTGCTGAGCGACTGTTGGCGTTTGCGGTCGACCTTGTTGCCGCCCATATCGAAGATATCGACCTCGTTGCGGCGCACCACCGCCCAGTCGCCGTCTTCCAGATAGGTGATCGAATTGGTGAAAGGGGCAAGCGCAATGGCGTCGGAGCCAAGGAACATCTGGCCGTCGCCATGACCGACGGCGAGCGGCGGGCCGTTGCGGGCGCCGACGATCAGATCCTCGTCGCCCTTGAACATGATGGCGAGCGCAAAGGCGCCTTCCAGCCGCTTCAGCGCCTGGTGCGCCGCCTCAACCGGCTTCAGCCCCTTGGCCAGTTCGCGCGCCACCAGATGTGCGACGACTTCGGTATCGGTCTGCGAGGCGAAGCTGTAGCCGTCGCGCATCAGCTCGTCGCGCAATTCGGCGAAATTCTCGATGATGCCGTTATGGACGATGGCGACGCCGTCGGAAAAATGCGGATGCGCATTGCTCTCGTTCGGAACGCCATGCGTGGCCCAGCGTGTGTGGCCGATGCCGATCATGCCGTCGAGCGGTTCGTCCCTCAGCCGGCGCTCGAGATTGACCAGCTTGCCCTCGGCACGGCGACGCTCAAGCCTGCCGTGCTCGATCGTGGCGACGCCGGCCGAGTCATAGCCGCGATATTCGAGCCTTTTCAGCGCATCGACGATAAGCGGCGCGACCGGCGAGTTACCGACAATTCCAACGATACCGCACATGGCGCTTGCCCCCGATTCCGACCTCAAACCCGGCGCTATTTAGAGACTGCCGGGCTGTCGCGAAAAATCACATTGCATTTCGTCCGGTATCAGCCGGACTATCCTGCACAGATGCACCATGACAGGGCCCACTTGCAATCAGGTTACTGCAATTGCTCAGTTTCTCCGCTCATATATCCTATCTCGGCTCAACGGCACCTGAAATCAGTCAAAGACACGATGTGGCCTATGAACGAACGAATTGAGACCGTGACGCTTTGGCGTCCGGTTGGGCCACGCGAACTGGAGTTGATCCAGAAGTCGGGGATGCGCGCCTTTCCGCCTCGACTTGCCGATCAGCCGATCTTCTATCCGGTTACAAGCGAGGCCTATGCCACCCAGATCGCCCGGGACTGGAACGTGCCCGCGAGCGGATCAGGTTTCGTGATGCGTTTCGAGGTGCGTCGCAGCTTTCTTAACCGCTACAGCGTCCAGCATGCCGGCAGCCGGGCGCATCTGGAATACTGGATCCCGGCCGAAGACCTGTCCGCCTTCAACGATGCAATCATCGGCCAAATCGAGCTTGTCGCCGAGTTCCGTTAGTCTACCCTTTTTTCCGAGCAGCCGAGATCGAAGCGAACCGCTCGCGCAACTCCTTGCCCTTGCCGGGTAGAGTCCGCTGGCGGGCTCGGCCGAAGGCCAGCGCATCGTCGGGTACGCTTTCGGTGATGACGCTGCCCGAGGCGATGTAGCCGCCCTTGCCGATCGACACCGGTGCCACCAGCGAGGAGTTCGAGCCGATGAAGGCACCCTCGCCGATATCGGTGAAAAATTTCGAATAACCGTCATAATTGCATGTGATGGTGCCGGCGCCAATATTGGCGCCCGCGCCGATGCGGGCATCGCCGATATAGGTCAGGTGGTTGACCTTGGCGCCCTCCTCGACGATCGCCTGCTTTACCTCGCAGAAATTGCCGACCTTGGCCTTGGTTCTCAGATCGGCCCCGGGCCGCAGCCGCGCGAACGGCCCGACATCGCAATTTGACGCGATGGTGGCGCCTTCGATATGGCTGAAGGCATGGATCTTGGCGCCCGTGGCGATTTTTACGCCCGGCCCGAACCAGACATTGGGTTCGATGATCGTATCGGCGCCGATCTCGGTGTCGTGTGAGAAGAACACGGTTTCAGGCGCAATCAGCGTCACCCCGGAAAGCATCGCTTCCTGCCGTCGACGCGCCTGCCAGATACCTTCCGCCTGGGCAAGCTCGGCACGGTTGTTGATGCCGAGCGCGTTCTCGAAACTGGCTTCGGTGGCGACCACATCAAGTCGCTGCGCAGCGGCGATCTCGACGATATCGGTGAGATAATACTCGCCCTTGGCGTTCTTGCTGCCGACTTGATCGAGCAGCTTCAGCGCATGCCTGCCAGCGACCGCCATCAGCCCGCCATTGCAGAAGGTGATTTTCTTCTCCTCGTCCGAGCAGTCCTTCTCCTCGCGTATGGCGACGAGCTTGCCGGCCTTTTCGATAAGCCGGCCGTAGCCCGAAGGACTTTCCGTACGGAAGCCGACCACGACGACGGCCGCACCTTCCGCCAGCTTCAGCCGCGCCGCCGCGAGCGCTTCCGGATCGATCAACGGCGTGTCGCCAAACATCACCAAGATGTCGTCATAACCCTTTGATATTGCTTCGCGTGCGGCAAGCACGGCGTGCGCGGTGCCGAGACGTTTTTCCTGGACGAAAGCCTCGGCCTTCGGCGCAAACTTGAGTGCGGCCTTGCGCATCTCATCGGCGCCATGGCCGATCACCAGCGCCAGATCGCCGCTGCCGGCGGCTTCAGCCGCCTTGACGACATGGGCAACCATCGGCAGGCCGGCGATTGTGTGCAGCACTTTCGGCACTGCACTCTTCATGCGCGTGCCTTCACCGGCGGCGAGGATGATGGACAGGCAGGATCTCTGGTTCATGGGGACAGCAACCGTTGAAAGGGGTCTGGAATCGAAGCGTTAGTAGCACTGGCGCCATGCTGCACCAATGCGGTTAAATTCCGGTGAGACGGTGGAACCTCCAACTGGCGAGACGCCCAAGCCGATCGGCTCAGGCGGCTTCCGGCTCGTTAGGCGATGCGAAGGCGGGAGTTCGGCCACGGCTATATTGCCGCGGCGAACAGTTCATGACCCGCTTGAAGGCTGTGCTGAACGCGCTTTCGGATTCGTAGCCGAGCGACAGCGCGATGACGGCGACGGGATCGCTGGAATTCGTCAGCCGATCCCCGGCCAGCAGCATTCGCCAGCGCGTCAAATAGTCCATCGGCGACGCGCCGACCGTCTCCTTGAATCTGAGCGCAAAGGTCGATCGCGACATGCCGGCCCGTTCCGCCAGCTCCTGTAACGTCCAGCCATGTGCCGGATCGTCATGCATGGCGCTGATCGCCACACCGATCTGTTTGTCCGCCAGGGCAAAGAGCCAGCCGATGCCACCTTTCAATCCTTCTGAAAGATGCAGCCGCAACGCCTGAACCAGCATCATGTGGGCGAGGTGCTGGATCACCAGAAAGCCGCCCGGCTGCGGCTCGCGCAGCTCCTGCATCATCCGCTCCACTGACCAACGCAGCGCCGACTGGTCCGACTCTTTGCGGATATGCACAATGGCTGGCAGCATCCGCAACAGGATGCCGGCATGGTTGCCGGCAAGCGCGAAGCGGCTGCTGACCAGAAAGAAATCACCGCCGCCATTGTGGGTCACGACACCGCCGGCTCGCGCAGGCGGAAAAATCTTGACGGCTTCAACAGGCGTCAAGCTCATGTCGCTTGCAAGGCGGAAAGGCCGTCCACTCGGCAGCAGGAAGCAGTCCCCCGTCTCAAGGCGCACAGCGCCGGCAACGCCCTCCACCGACAGCCAGCACCGGCCGGAGACCACAGCTCCGGTCTTGATGCTTTGCTGCTGGTCGGGGAACTGGATCGACCATTCACCACCAGCATCGAAACCAGCCGACATATAGTTTCGCGGCTTCAGCAGCGAGAGCACATCTGAAAGAGGATCCACGGGTCATTCCGGACGATTACGAAGATAATACGGACTTTACCGCATAGATCGTATTTTCTCAGGCGCCTATCACGACACAACTGAGCCGCGGACATGGTCGTGGTCAGAAATGAACAAGGAGAAGTCGTGATGCGTGTTTTCGTTACCGGAGCGACCGGATTCGTCGGTTCTGCCGTCGTTCAAGAACTCATCGGCGCCGGCCATCGGGTGCTCGGCCTCGCCCGCTCCGAGGCATCGGCCAAGTCGCTTGCCGCCGCGGGAGCCGAGGTGCATCGAGGCGACCTCGAAGACCTCGAGAGCCTGCGCAGGGGCGCGGCAGCCGCCGATGCGGTGATCCACACCGGGTTCAACCATGGCTTCTCGAAATTCGCGCAAAATTGCGAGATGGACCGGCGTGCCATCGAGGCGATGGGCGGAGCACTCGAAGGCTCCGAGCGCCCCCTGCTCGTCACCTCCGGAACCGCGCTCCAGGCGCGGGGCCGTATCGCGACAGAGGAAGATGCGCCTGTTCCCGCTTCCGCCTCGTATCCCCGCGCCTCCGAAGCGACAGCCGCCGCGCTGGCGGCACGCGGGGTGCGCGCGTCGGTTGTCCGCCTTCCGCCGTCGGTCCATGGCCAGGGCGACCACGCCTTTGTTCCGATTCTCATCGACCTTGCTCGCAAGAAGGGCGTGTCGGCATATGCCGGCGAAGGGCTCAATCGCTGGCCCGCCGTGCATCGGTTCGATGCCGCTCGCGTCTACCGGCTTGCGCTCGAGCATGGAGCCGGTGGCGGGCGATATCACGCGATCGCAGAACAAGGCGTGCCGTTCAAGGACATCGCCGGCGTGATCGGCCGGCGCCTGAACGTGCCGGTCGTCGCCAAGTCCGCGGAAGAAGCCGCCGATCATTTTGGCTGGTTCGCGATGTTCGCGGCGATGGATGTCCCGACCTCGAGCGAACGGACTCGCGCGCTGCTGGGGTGGGCGCCGAGTGGACCCGGGCTCATCGCCGATATCGACCAGCCGGGCTATTTCGAAGGTTGAACGGACCACGTAGCTGCGGTGCCTTGCGCCGCAGCTACGGCCTCGCGCTTCGGCCGGGCGGCAAACCTAGCCCAATTGCCCCAGCACCGGGAAATTCTCGAGCAGCCAATAGGACACCGCCTGCACGCCGCCGGTCAGGAAAAACACGCCGGCGACCACCAGCAGCGCGCCGATGGCTTTTTCGACGCGGCCGAGATGGACGCGGAATTTTCCGAGAAAGCGCATGAAGGCGCCGGAAAACAGCGCAGCGATCAGGAACGGTATGCCGAGGCCGAGCGAATAGGCGGCAAGCAACAGCGCGCCCTCGCCCACCGTCTCGCGGCCGCCGGCAAGCGTCAGGATCGGCCCCAACACCGGGCCGATACAGGGCGTCCAGCCGAAGGCGAAGGCCAAGCCCATGACATAGGCGGCGACCAGGCTGGCCGGCTTGCCTTGTGAATGGAAGCGCGCCTCGCGTGAAAGCAAAGGGATGCGCAGTACGCCGAGGAAATTCAGCCCCATCAGGATGATCAGCACGCCGGCCGCCATTGCCAGCGGCTCCTGCCAGACCCGCAGCAGATGGCCGATGGTCGAGGCGCCGGCGCCGAGCGCGACGAACACGGTCGAGAAGCCGAGCACGAAGGCGATGGAGGAATTAACCAGCGCGCCGCGCGCACCGGCCTTTGCCGTAATGCCGGCCTCGCCGCGGAAATCGTCGACCGACACGCCGGCCATGTAGCACAGGTAAGGCGGCACCAGCGGCAGCACGCAGGGTGACAGGAACGAAATTGCTCCCGCCCCGATCGCGCTGACATAGCCGACGTCCAATGCCATTTCCGTCTCCCGATGACTGCGCAGCCATATAGCCGCGACAACGGCCGTCCGCCAATCACCATCGCGTGGCCCCATCACTATGGGTGGCAAGTCGTCGCCCTCGCCTGATCGACGGGAAAGCAGCCCGGGAAGAAAGGGCGGCCAGGCAGCGTTGATTACAACGAAGCCGCGGTTCCGCGCGCTTTTTCGAACGATCCAGGGGAGAAGTCCATGAAAACGATCGCAATTGGCATGGCCGCGCTTTTGCTCGGCACTGCCGCATCCTTCGCCGCCGAGGCGTGGAAGGAAGCGGAGGTCGGCGGCACCAAGATCTACACCGACGCCAGCGGCATGACACTCTACGCCTACGACAAGGACGAGGCCGGCAAGTCGAACTGCTACGACAAATGCGCCGCCAATTGGCCGCCGCTGAAGGCTGACGCCAACGCCAAGGCCGAGGGCGAATGGACGATCGTCGACCGCACCGACGGCACCAGGATGTGGGCCTACGAAGGCAAGCCGCTCTACACGTTCATCAAGGACAAGAAGGCCGGCGACGTCACCGGCGAGGGTGTCGGCGGCGTCTGGCATATCGCCAAGGCCGACTAAGCGTTGAGCTTCCGATCCGCTGTAACAGGCGGTAACACGGCTGGTCGCTGGGAACTCGACCCAACCGCCCCGGCGGCCAGCTTTTCAGCACGCCAATTCCTTGCGACTGTCCGAGCAAAATGCCGGGCTACCGATTGCGCGCTTCACAGCATCTGTTCAAGCAGGGCTGGCGCGTGCTCGATGTTTCTCTTATATCCGCGGGAGAGTTTGTCCCGTTCTCCAGGATCAATTGCCGGGCTTGTCCAGCGATAGGCTGCCCATTTCCCTTGTCCAGGATTGCGGAAATCGCATGGCGCGCCGTTGGGTTGCGCATTCGGTACAGGGCCGCATTTTGACTGCTTGGCCTTGACCGGATGCAAAAGCGCGGCCATGTGAGCGACACATTGAACGAGATTTCGTCGCGCGCAGCGGAATTCTTCTGCCGCATCACAACTGATATGAGACCGTATGGACGTCGTCGTCGTCGAATCGCCGGCCAAGGCGAAGACAATCAACAAGTACCTCGGCAAGAACTACAAGGTTCTGGCGTCGTTCGGCCATGTCCGCGATCTGCCGGCCAAGGATGGCTCGGTGCGCCCGGATGAGGACTTTGCCATGTCCTGGGCCGTCGACACCGCGTCTGGAAAGCGTCTCGCCGATATCGCCAAGGCGGTCAAGGACGCCGACGGGCTGATCCTCGCCACCGATCCGGACCGCGAGGGCGAAGCGATCTCCTGGCATGTCCTGGAAGTGCTGAAGCAAAAGCGCGCGCTGAAGGACAAGCCGGTCAGCCGCGTCGTCTTCAACGCCATCACCAAGGCGTCGGTGCTGGAGGCGATGGCCAATCCGCGCCAGATCGATGCGCCGCTGGTCGATGCCTATCTCGCCCGCCGCGCGCTCGACTATCTGGTCGGCTTCACGCTGTCGCCCGTGCTGTGGCGCAAGCTGCCCGGCGCCCGCTCCGCCGGCCGCGTCCAGTCGGTGGCGCTGCGTCTGGTCTGCGACCGCGAATCCGAGATCGAGCGCTTCATCCGCGAGGAATACTGGCAGGTCGCCGCCATTCTCGGTACGCCGCGCAAGGAAAATTTCGAGGCGCGGCTGACCGCCTTCGAGCGCAAGAAGCTGCAAAAGCTCGACATTTCCAACAAGGCGCAGGCCGACGACATCAAGGCGATGCTCGAAGGCGCCAGCTTCAAGGCGGTGTCGGTCGAAGCCAAGCCGACCAGGCGCAATCCCGGGCCGCCCTTCACCACCTCGACGCTGCAGCAGGCAGCCTCATCGGGTCTCGGCTTTTCGGCCAACCGCACCATGCAGGTGGCGCAGCGGCTCTATGAGGGCATGGAGATCGGCGGCGAGACCACCGGCCTGATCACCTATATGCGGACCGACGGCGTGCAGATAGCACCGGAGGCGATCTCTGCCGCACGCGATGCGATTGCCAAGGAATTCGGCCCTAAATACCTGCCTGAAAAGCCGCGCGTCTATTCCGCCAAGGCCAAGAATGCCCAGGAAGCGCACGAAGCGATCCGTCCGACCGATTTCATGCGCACGCCGGCTTCCGTCAGGCAGTATCTCGACGCCGACCAGGCGCGGCTTTACGAGATGATCTGGAAACGCGCCATCGCCAGCCAGATGCAGCCGGCCGAGATAGAGCGCACCACGGTCGAGATCGAGGCAGTCAACGGCCCGCGCACCGCCGAGCTTCGCGCTGTAGGCTCGGTTGTTCGCTTCGACGGCTTCCTTGCCGCTTACATCGAGCAGAAGGAAGAAGATTCGGAAGACGAAGAGAGCCGCCACCTGCCCGAGATCCGTGCCCGCGAGCAGCTCACACGCGAGGCGATCAACGCCACCCAGCACACCACCGAGCCGCCGCCGCGTTATTCGGAAGCTTCGCTGATCAAGAAGCTGGAAGAGTTGGGCATCGGCCGGCCGTCAACTTATACGGCGATCCTGAAGACGCTCGAGGATCGTGACTATGTCACCATCGACAAGCGCAAGCTTGTGCCGCAGGCCAAGGGCCGGCTATTGTCGGCCTTCCTCGAAAGCTTCTTCGAGCGTTATGTCGAGTACGACTTCACCGCTTCGCTGGAGGAAAAGCTCGACGAGATTTCCGACGGCAAGCTCGCATGGAAGGACGTGCTGCGCGATTTCTGGAAGGATTTTTCCGGCGCCGTCGCCGACATCAAGGAGTTGCGCGTAACCGACGTCCTCGATGCATTGAACGAGGAACTGGCGCCGCTGGTCTTTCCCGCGCGGGAAGACGGTTCGAACCCGCGCATCTGTCCGAAATGCGGCACCGGCAACCTGTCGCTGAAGCTCGGCAAGTTCGGCGCCTTCGTTGGCTGTTCGAACTATCCCGAATGCTCCTTCACCCGCCAGCTCGGCGACGCCGCCAATCCCAATGGCGAGAACGGCGGTGGCGAAGACGGCACCAAGGTGCTCGGCAAGGACCCCTATACCGCCGAGGAGATCACGCTGCGCAATGGCCGGTTCGGCCCCTATATCCAGCGCGGCGACGGCAAGGATGCCAAGCGCTCCAGCCTGCCCAAGGGCTGGACTGTCGATTCGATCGATCATGAAAAGGCGCTCGCCTTGTTGTCGCTGCCGCGCGACGTCGGCAAGCATCCGGAATCCGGCAAGATGATTTCGGCCGGGCTGGGGCGCTACGGGCCGTTCGTGCTGCATGACGGCACCTACGCCAATCTCGACAGCATCGACGACGTGTTCTCAATCGGCCTCAATCGCGCCGTCTCGGTGATCGCCGAGAAGCAATTGAAGGGTAAAGGCGGCCGCAATGGCGGCACAGCCGCTGCGCTCAAGGAACTTGGCGAGCATCCTGCCGGCGGCGGCCAGATCGTCGTGCGCGACGGCAAATACGGGCCTTATGTGAATTTCGGCAAGGTCAATGCGACGCTGCCGAAGGGCAAGGATCCGCAATCGGTGACGATCGAGGATGCGGTTGCGCTCATTGCGGAAAAGGAAGCCAAGGGCGGCAATGGCGCCAGGAAGCCCTTCCGCAAAGCGGCTGCGCCTGCCAAGAAACCGGCTGCGGCCAAAAAACCGGCGGCCAGGAAAAAGGGATAGGACGGGTTGGCGCGCAAAGTCTCCGGAAGAAGCCACGGCGATCTGCGCACCGCCGATACCCGCGCCAAGGTCAGGGACAATTACCGGCCTTCACGCGACGAGATACTGCGTTACATCGCCGAAAATTCGGACCGCGCCGGAAAACGCGACATCGCCAAGGCGTTTGCGCTGCGCGGCGAAGACCGTATCTGGCTGAAGGACGTCTTGCGCGACCTGCAGGATGAAGGCCTGCTGACCAAGGAGCGCAAGCGGCTTGCCCGTGTCGGCGCCCTGCCCCACGTCGCGGTGCTCGACATCTTCGGCCGTGACGCCGATGGTGTGCTGCTGGCGCACCCGACCGAAGCCGTGGGCAATGGCGAACCTCCGGTCATAGCGATCCGCATGTCGCGCGGCGGCAATGGCCCGACGCCGGGCATCGGCGACCGCGTGCTGGCCAAGACCTTTCCGACCGACGATCCGGCAGGCCCGGCCTATACCGGCCGGGTGATGAAGATATTCGAGAAGCGCACCGATGCGGTTCTCGGCGTTTTCCGGGTGCTGAAGGACGGCACGTTCCGCATCGAGCCGGTGGAAAGGCGCCAGCCGGAGCTGGTCGTCGACAAGGAATTCCAGAACGGCGCCAAGAACGGCGACCTGGTCGAGGTCGAGCCGGCGCGGGCCTCCCGCTACGGCCTGCCGAGAGCCAAGGTTCTGACGGTGTTAGGGTCGCTGACCAGCGAAAAGGCGGTCTCGATGATCGCCATCCACGCACACGACATTCCGCATATTTTTCCCGCCGACGTCATCGCCGAGGCGGAGGCGGTCAAGCCAGCGACGCTTGCCGGCCGCGAGGATTGGCGCGAGCTGCCACTGCTCACCATCGATCCGGCCGACGCCAAGGATCATGACGACGCGGTGTTCGCCATGCCCGACACCGACGAGAAGAACGCCGGCGGCGTGGTTGTCACCGTCGCCATTGCCGATGTCGCTGCATACGTGCGCTATGGCACGGCGCTTGATCGCGAAGCGCTGAAGCGCGGCAATTCGGTCTATTTCCCCGACCGAGTCGTACCAATGCTGCCGGAACGCATCTCGAACGACCTCTGTTCGCTGCGCGAGGGCCAGGATCGTCCGGCAATTGCGGTGCGTATGACTTTCTCGGCCGATGGTCACAAACTCAGACACTCATTCCATCGCATCATGATGAAGTCGGCGGCGAAACTCGCCTATCAGCAGGCGCAAGCGGCGATCGACGGCGCACCGGACGACACGACTGGCCCGATCCTCGATGCGGTGCTGAAGCCGCTATGGGACGCCTACGCGATCCTGAAGCGCGGCCGCGACACGCGCCAGCCGCTCGAACTCGATCTGCCCGAGCGCAAGATCCTTCTCAAGCAGGACGGCACCGTCGACAAGGTCGTCGTGCCGGAGCGGCTCGACGCGCACAAACTGATCGAAGAGTTCATGATCCAGGCCAATGTCGCCGCCGCCGAGACGCTGGAGGCGAAGCGGCAGGCGCTGGTTTACCGCATCCACGATGCGCCTTCGCTCGCCAAGCAGGAATCGCTGCGTGAATTCCTGCAGACGCTCGGCCTGTCGCTGGCGCGCGGTGCACAGATGCGGCCGAACCAGTTCAACGGCATCCTCGCTCGCGTGCGCGGCGCCGACAATGAGGGGCTGGTCAACGAAGTGGTGCTGCGCTCGCAGAGCCAGGCCGAATATTCGCCCGCCAATATCGGCCATTTCGGCCTCAATCTTAAGCGCTACGCGCATTTCACCTCGCCGATCCGCCGCTATGCCGACCTGATCGTGCATCGTGGGCTGATTGCCGCACTCGGCCTTGGTCCGGGCGGCCTGACGAAGGACGAGGCGGAACGGCTGGAAGAGGTCTCGGCGCTGATTTCGGCGACCGAGCGGCGCGCGATGGCCGCCGAGCGCGACACGGTCGACCGGCTGATCGCCGCCTATCTCGCCGAGCGCATCGACGACCGTTTCGACGCCCGCATCTCGGGCGTCACCAAATCGGGCCTGTTTGTCCAATTGCCGCAGTATGGCGCGGATGGCTTCATTCCGGTTTCAACCCTGGGCGGCGACTACTATATATACGACGAAACTGCTCGATCGCTTTTCGGAGAACGCACCGGCAAGGGCTATCAGCTTGCTGATCGCGTCGAGGTTCGCCTGATCGAGGTGGCGCCGATGGCCGGCGCGATGCGTTTCGAGATGCTGACCGAGCCAAAGCCGCTGCCCGGCTCCAAACGGTCGTTCCACAAGGCCAAAGGCCGCGCCCGAGCGTCGCAATCGCGTCCAGGCTCGCGCGGCAGGAGACGGTAATGCCAACAGAACTGCAGGTGGAAGAACGGGTTTTCGGCGGCGAACATCACTCGGGCCGGACCGCCCGGCCGCTATGGACGGCAATGAAGCGCGGCATGCTCGGCCGCTGCCCGCATTGCGGCGAGGGCAAGCTGTTTCGCGCCTTCGTGAAGACCGTCGACAAATGCGATCATTGCGGCGAGGAGCTCCACCACCATCGCGCCGACGACCTGCCGGCCTATCTTGTGGTGGTCATTGTCGGCCACATCGTGCTCGGTGCCTTCATGGGCGTCGAGGCGACCTCGACGCTGGCGACCTGGCAGCACATCGCCATCTGGGTGCCATTGACCATCATTCTCGCCGTCGTCCTGCTGCAGCCGGTCAAGGGCGCTGTCATCGGCCTGCAATGGGGGTTTTATATGCACGGCTTTGGCGGTGAAGAAGATCTGATCGAGTCGCATCCCGAGGCTTGAAACCGAGGCTGGCGCAAATCGGCATGGCTGGACGCCACTTCCGCATCGGCGAAGATTCCGCTAGGTCGAGCGCATGGACGTTATGACCAAGGCGGAAATCGACAAGGTTGAGCGGATCGCGCTCGATGCCAAGCTTATACCCCCGCGCGACGCCGCGACGCTGATCCTGCTCGACCGCAAGGGCGACGAGTTCCTGGTGCTGATGGGCCGGCGCCACGCCCGTCATGCCTTCATGCCGGGAAAATTCGTGTTTCCGGGCGGCCGCACCGATCCGGCCGACAGCCGCATCTCGATAGCCACTGCACTTCATCCCGAGGAAGAAGCGAGATTGACCGCTGGCATCGGTCGCACCAGCCCGGCCCGCGCCCGCGCCATTGCTCTGTCGGCAATCCGCGAAACCTATGAGGAGGCCGGCCTGCTGATCGGCCAAAAAGGCGCCTTCGCGAGCGCCAAGCGCGACTGGCAGGGCTTTGTCGAGCACGGCGTCATGCCGTCGCTGCAAGCGCTGCGCTTCATCGCCCGCGCCATCACACCGCCCAATCGAGTGCGCCGCTTCGATACGCGCTTTCTCGCCGCGTGGCGCGACGACGTCGCCGTGGCTGCCGGATGGCGGTCCGACCGACGAGTTGGAGGACGTCGTTTGGCTGCCGCTGGCCAAGGCCAGGCAAGCCGATATTCCAGACATCACGCGCACGGTCCTGGAGGAGCTGGAAACGCGGCTCGCCCGGGATCCGCTGCTGCGCCCCGGCGGTCCCGTGCCGTTCTACCGGCTTGTCCGCAATCGCTTCGTCCGCGAAATTCTCTAGAGCAGCCAGGCATTTCATGACAGTGGATACCCAGCGAGAGGTCGAGGAGCGCGTACACTGGCTGCCGATGGTCGCGGCGATCTCGTCGATCAGCGTCGTCGGCATTGCCATCGGCCTCGGCATGCCACTGCTCAGCGTGATCCTGGAAACGCGTGGCCACTCCGCGTCGATGATAGGTCTCAACACCGCGGTCGCCGGCCTCGCCTCGATCGCCGGCGCGCCGCTCGCCACCCCGCTCGCCATGCGGTTCGGGGTCGCCTGGACGATGCTTGCCATGATTGCGGCCGGGGCGCTGGCCTTTGTCGGTTTCCATTTCGCACCAGCCTTCTGGATGTGGTTTCCGTTGCGCGTGCTGCTGCATATCGCGCTGACGGTGCTGTTCATCCTGTCGGAATTCTGGATCAGCACCTCGGCGCCGCCACACCGTCGCGGGCTGGTGCTCGGCATCTATGCCACCGTGCTGTCACTCGGCTTTGCCGCCGGGCCTTGGCTGTTCGCCCATCTCGGCAGCAGTGGTTTTCTCCCCTTCGGCGTCACCATCGCGCTGGTTACGCTCGCTGCCATACCGGTCTTGGCGGCACGCAACGAGAGCCCGACGATCATCTCGGACGGCGAAACCAGCAATTTCCTGCGTTACATCTGGCTGGTGCCGACGGCGACTGCCGCCGTGCTGGTGTTCGGCGCGGTCGAGACCGGCGGCTTTGCCTTGTTCCCGGTCTACGGCAACCGCATCGGCTACTCCGAGGCGGACGCAGCCCTTTTGCTCACCATGATCGGACTCGGCAATGTGCTGTTGCAGATCCCCATCGGCATGATCAGCGACCGCGTCAGCGACCGCCGCTATCTGCTGATGGCCTGTGCCACCGTCGGGCTTGCCGGCACAATCTTCATGCCGTTCTTCGCGCAGAACTGGCACCTGATGGCAGCGCTTCTGTTTGTCTGGGGCGGTGTGGTCGCTGCCATGTACACAATCGGTCTGGCGCATCTCGGCTCGCAGCTTTCCGGCCACGAATTGGCCTCCGCCAATGCCGCCTTCGTGCTTTGCTACGGTGTTGGCATGGTGCTTGGCCCGCAGGCAATCGGCATCGGCATGGACGCTTTCGGGCCGTCGGGCTTCGGTTGGGCGCTCGGCCTGTTCTTCGCCTGCTATATCGTGCTGGTCGGCACCAGGCTGCTCCGCAAAATCCTCTGAGTCGGTTCCGCTGCCCACATCGCTCCCACTGCTGACCAACTACTGACACAACCATGTCAGGAGGGCTCGAGTATATGCTCCCTCAAAGTGCATAAGCAGGGAGACCTCGGATGATCGACAGTGGCTTTGAAACGAAATCGCTGCGGATGGAATTGCTGCTGCTGGTGACCTTTCAGGCACCGGCAGCCGATGTCGACCGCATTATGGAGGCGGTCGTCGCGATCGCACCGCTCAGAATGGGCAAATATGACAGCAATGCCTTTCAGTCGGCGGACGGCATCGAACGCTACCGGCCACTTGAAGGTGCCGCCGCCGGCGCCGAAACGGAATTACGCAGGCGGCCGGGCACTGTCGAGGTGTCGTTCGAACTGCCTGACGACCAGAAGCTCGCCGCTCGCGTCGTCGAAGCGATTTACCAGGTTCACAGCTATCAGGAGCCGGTGATCCGCATTCAGCCACTGCTTGCCAGCCGCTCCAAGGGCCTCGACGACCGCACCAACCCGAACCGCTGGTGGAACACGACGGGAGATTGGAAGAAGGCGATGCGGCCGGAAACCGTCGCGGCGGAGTGACCGGAACCTGGTCGTATCTCGGTTTGAATTCGGCTGTCAGGAAGCCTGCCAATGAATGATGAAGCAAACCGCAAACCGGCAAGCGATCCCCAGGACCTGGCGCGGCTATTGGTTTCTCGCGAGCAAGCGGGAGACGCGGAAGGAATGGCTGCTCTTTACGAACCCGGTGCCATCCTCGATACCGGCAACGGACAGTTGGCCTGCGGCAGAGACGCCATCAGCCGATTTTACGCCAAGTTGGTGGCAGCGGGACGAAAGTTTGATCTCGGAGATCAGCGTCCGGCTATCATCAACGGGGATTTGGCGCTTACGTCCACGCGCCTTGCCGATGGCACCGTGACTGCGGAAATCGCTCGCCGGCAAAGTGACGGGAACTGGCTTTGGGTGATCGATCAGCCGTCCATCGCTCGATACTCATAGCCAGCATTCAAACTCAGACGCCACCCGGAGCCTGCTTAGGACGGCCGGAGGCACACAGGAGCCTCCCGCGGCCGTCGGCAGCCAATCAAGTTGTCGGGTTTTGGTAGCACATCAATTGTCCGCTTCATCCCCAGCCTCCATCGGCTGGCAATAAACCCGGACAACTCATGTGCTACCTAATCCGGACAACTCATCTGCTTACGACATAGAACCTGGACAAGGGTTGACTTTCCGGGCGCGTTCTTTATGTGTCGCGGCAAGTTTCCCGCGTCCGGGTGTTTCCCCGTGCTCCAGCGGCCAAAACTCCACGAACATTAACGGACGAACATCATGGCCAAAGCCGCAAACATCAAGATCAAGCTTCTGTCGACCGCCGACACCGGTTTCTTCTACGTGACCAGCAAGAACAGCCGCACCAAGACGGACAAGCTGTCGTTCCGCAAATACGACCCGGTCGCCAAGAAGCACGTCGAATTCAAGGAAACCAAGATCAAGTAATCGGGTTTTCTCTCGCACAACTGAAACGCCGCCTTCCGGGCGGCGTTTTTCGTTTCGGGAATACAGGACTAGCCGATGCGACCGCCGCTTGCCGGATCGAACAGATGCAGCGACGCCGGGTCGGCCGACAGGCGCACGGCCTCACCCGGTTTCACACTGGCCCGACCCATGGCGAAGACGCAGACCTGCTGGCCGGCAAGCTTGGTGTAGAATTGGGTCGACAGGCCGAGCGGCTCCACCACGCCCACCTCTCCTTTCAGCGCGCCATTGTCGGCAAGCCGGATATGCTCCGGCCGTAAGCCGACGGTGATCGCATCGCCATCCCTGAGCGGCAAGCCGTCCGGCAGCCGCAGCTTCTGGCCGTCGGCCAGCACGGCATCCGGCTTGGCGCCTTTTTCAACGACGGCAGGCAGAAAATTCATGCCGGGCGAGCCGATGAAACCGGCGACGAACATGTTGACCGGCCGGTCATACAGATCGAGCGGCGCGCCAACCTGCTGGACGAGGCCGTCATGCATGACGACGATACGGTCGGCCATTGTCATCGCTTCGATCTGGTCATGGGTGACATAGACCGAAGTGGTCTTCAATTGCTGGTGCAGCGCCTTGATCTCGGCGCGCATGTGGACGCGCAGCTTGGCGTCGAGGTTGGAAAGCGGCTCGTCGAAGAGAAAGACCTTCGGGTCGCGCACGATGGCCCGTCCCATGGCGACGCGCTGACGCTGGCCGCCGGACAATTGCCGCGGCAGGCGCTGCAGAAGCGCATCGAGCCCGAGCCGCTTGGCGGCACCGTCCACCCTTGCATCGATCGCCGGCTTGCTGGCCTTCCTCAGCATCAGGCTGAAACCCATGTTCTTCGACACGTCCATGTGCGGATAGAGCGCGTAGGACTGGAATACCATGGCAATGTCGCGGTCCTTTGGCGCGATGTCGTTGACCAGGCGCTCGCCAATATGGATCTCCCCGTCGGAGACCTCCTCCAGCCCGGCGATCATGCGCAGCAGGGTCGATTTCCCACAGCCGGACGGGCCGACCAGGACGACGAACTCGCCGTCGGCGATTTCGAGATCGACCGCGTGCAGGACGCGCACGGCTCCATAGTCTTTGCGGACTTTGTCGAGTGTGACGGAGGCCATCGATCTATCCCTTGACGGCACCGGCGGTAAGGCCGGTGACGAGGTAGCGTTGCAGGAAGGCAAAGAAGACGCAGACCGGGATCAGCGCCAGGATGGAAGCCGCCATCATCTGTCCCCAGTCGACCGCGAATTTGCCAATATAGGTGAGCAAGCCGACCGCGAAAGTCTTCTGGTCGTCACTGGAAATCAGCATCAGCGCAAACAGCAACTCGCTCCACGCGGCGGTAAAGACGAAACCGAGCGTCGCCCCCATGCCGGGCAGCGTCAGCGGCACGATCACCTTGCGCATCGCCTGCAGGCGCGTGCAGCCGTCGATCATCGCCGCTTCTTCCAGGTCTCGCGGGATGCCGTCGAAGAAGGATTGCATCAGGAAGGTCGCGAAGGCCGTATTGAAGGCGGTGTAGATGATGACGAGGCCGGTCAGGCTGTTGATGAGGCCGATCTGCCCCATGATGCGGTAGATCGGCGGAATGACCATCACCAGCGGAAAAGTCTGGGTGAGCAAAAGCAGGATGGCCAAGGTCGCCTTGCCGCGGAAGGAAAAACGCGACATGGCGTAGCCGGCAAGCGTGGCAATGACCGTTACGAAGGCTGCCGTCGACACCGAAACGATAACGCTGTTCAGGAAGTAGCGCGGGAAATCGGTGGCTTCGAGCACGGTGATGAAGTTCTGCAGCGTCGTTTGTGACGGCCAGAAAGTGATGCCTTCGGAATAGAGCAGCCGCTCGGGTGTGACCGAGATCTTCAGCGTCCAGAAGATCGGGAACAGCGCGAAGGCCATATAGGCACCGATGGCGCCGTAAAGGCCGATGCCGCCGAGAATGCGCGAGGAGACGGAGCGTCCGGCAATCATCAGACGTGCCTTACCAGCGAACGGCGGATGCCGATCAGCGCAACCGCATAGACGATGAGCAGCACGAGTAACAGCACCGCCACAGCGGAGGCATAGCCCTTGTCCAGCGACTTGAACGCGCTGACATAGATATAGACCGGCACCGTGGCCGTCGACCCGGCAGGCCCGCCTTCGGTCATGACGAAGATCAGGTCGGCGAAGGTGGCGATCCATATCGTGCGCAGCATGACGGTAATGACGATGGTCGGCGCCAGGAACGGCAGCGTCACCTTGGTGAAGCGCTGCCACGGCGAGGCGCCGTCGATCGCCGCCGCCTCATGCAATTCCGACGGGATCGACTTCAGCGCCGCCAAAAGCGTGATGGCAAAAAAGGGAATGCCGAACCAGACATTGGCGACGATCGGCCCCCACATGGCGGTCGACGGATCGGAGAGCACGTTGGTAGGCTCGGCTTTCAGCCCCAATGCGTTGAGCCAATGCGGCAGCGGCCCGATGATCGGATTGAACAGCCAGGCCCAGGTCAGGCCGGAGAGGAAGGACGGCACCGCCCAGGGCAGGAAGACTACGGCCTGTACGATCTTTCTGCCCCGGAACGGTGTGTCGAGCAGCAGCGCCAGGCCAAGTCCCAGGAAGAATTGGAAGAACAGGCTGGCTGCCGTCCACCACAGCGTGTTGACAAGCGCCTGCCCGAGCACGGGATCCGACAGCATCGCCTGATACTGCCCAAGCCCAACATATTCGGATTTGAAAGCGGAGAATTTGCGGAACGAGTAACCGATACCGATAACCAGCGGCACCAGCAGCACGACGACCAGCAGCACGATCGCCGGGCTGAGATAGAGCCAGGGCTCGATCGCGGCATGGGATAGCCGCTTCTTTCGCGGCCTGCCGGCGGATCGTATTTCGGACACGGCATAGGTCATTGGTGCTGGATTGTCTCCTGGAGCAAGCATGGGCTGGCGACAGCGCCTTCCCCGTTTACGGGGAGATGCCGGCAGGCAGATGAGAGGCAGCACGAGCCACAACGGGTTGGCGCCGCCCCTCATCCGTCACTTCGTGACGCCTTCTCCCCGTGAACGGGAGAAGGAAGAAACGCTATTTCTTGTTCTTGGCCAGCCAGTCCTGCTGTTCCTTGGTCAGGAACTTGGCCCATTCGTCAGCCACGTCCTTGGCCGCTTTCTGGCCAAGCAGCACTTCCTGAAAATTCTTGATCGCCACCTGGTCGACGAAATTGCCGAGATTTTCCAGATGTGTCGGCGGCGTCACCATTTCGTATTTGTCGCCGTTGTTCAGTTCCTCGAACCAGCCTTTGAACTGCTCCGTCCTGAAGTGAGCGTCCTGGTCGGCGCCGTTGTGGATCGGAATGACGCCGACTTCCTTTGCCCATTCCAGATTGTCCTTGGGCGACAACAGCGTCGCCATCAGCTTCCATGCATCGTCCTTGTGCTGGGAATTGGCGAACATCGCCCAGCCGGCATAACCGAGCGTCGGATAGGATTTGCCGCTCGGCCCGACCGGCATCGGCGCCACGGCGAAATCGTCGGCGCTCATCTTGTCGGCGATGCCGAGCAGCGCGTCGGGATCCTGGTTCAGCATGGCGCAGGTGCCGCTGTAGAAGCCGGTGACGGTCTCGTTAAAACCCCAGCTCACCGCATCTTTCGGCGCCAGGCCGTTCTTGTACATGTCGGCGAGCATCTGCAGGCCCTTGACCGAGCCTTCCTCGTTGATGGTCGAGGTACCGTCCTCGTTGAAATAGCCGCCCTTGCCGGCGGCGATGTTCATGAACATATGCATGCCGTTGAAGGCGCCCGGGCCGCCGCGCAGGCAGTAGCCATATTTGCCCGGTATCGCCGAGATCTTCTTGGAGTCTTCGACGAATTCATCGAGCGTCGCCGGCGGACCGTCCAGGCCGGCCTCTTTGAACAGCTTCTTGTTCCAGAACAGCGCGTTCAGGTAATAGCCGTAAGGGATCATGTACTGCTTGTTGTCGACCGTCGAGCCGAACTGCTTGGCACGTTCGCCCAGCGTTTTGGCATCGTCCCATTTGGACATGTATGGCCCGAGATCCTCGAGCTGGCCGTTGGTCGCATAGAGACCCATCCAGCGTTCCGGCATCTCGACGATGTCGGGCGTGTCGCCGGCCTGCACCATGGTGAGGAATTTCTCGAATGCCTGGCCCCAGGGCAGCGATACGAGTTCGACCTTGACACCCGGATTGGCCGCCTCGAATTCGGCGATCTGCTTCTTGAGGAATTCGGTACGCGGCGGACTGGTAATGACCTCGACCATCTTGACCGTGGAATCGGCCAGCACGCTGCCGGCGGAAATCGCCAGCCCCGCGACGGCACCAAGAAGGATGCTCAGTTTCTTCATGTTCAGCACTCCCATTTTGAACGGCTCCTTTATCTTTTTGCTCTGTCGAAGGCCTGGGCGACATCGGCCCACAGGTCTTCGACACTCTCCAATCCGACACTGAAGCGGATGGTTCGCGGGCTGACGCCGAAGCGCGCCATCGAATTCAGGCCCGGCGTCTGCTCGAGCGAGGCCTTTGCCGGAACGACCAGGCTCTCATGGCCGCCCCAGCTGACGCCGATGCGAAAGAGTTTCAGCGCATCGACGAAAGCCGGGATGTCAACGTCTTCCGTCACCTCGAATGAGAACAGCCCGGCATAGCCGGCAAGCGTCGCCTTGCCTGGATGGTTGGAATAGGCCGGGTGGTTGACCCGCTCGACATTGCCATGCGCCTTCAGCCGTTCGGCGATGGTCAGCCCGCTCTTCATGTGATGCGGCAACCTCAGCGGCAATGTGCGCAGGCCACGCAGCAACAGCCAGGCCTCGAAAGGCGAAAGTTTGCCGCCGAGGTAGGAATAGGTCTGCTCGTTGATGTGTCGAATATGGGCCGCCGAACCGGCCACCACACCGGCGACGGTATCGCTGTGGCCGCCGAGATATTTCGAAGCCGAATGCAGCACCAGGTCGACACCGTGCGAAATCGGCTTCTGGAACACCGGGGTCGCCCAGGAATTGTCGATCGTGGTGACGATGCCCTGCTCTTTGGCCAGCCGTGCCAGATGGGTTATGTCCTGAAGCTCGAACATCATCGACGTCGGGCTTTCCAGGTAAAGCAGCTTGGCGCCGGGAAGTGCCGCCGCGACCGCGTCCGGATCGGAACCGTCGACATAGTCCACCTTGATGTTGAGCCGCGGCAACAGCCGTTCGAACAGCCTGTAGGCATCGCCGTAGCAATTGCGCACGACAACCATGCGCTCACCGGCACCGACGAAAGCAAGCACCGTGGCGCTGATCGCTGCCATGCCACTGGAAAAGCCGCGGGCGGCTTCCGCGCCTTCGAGAGCGGCGACACGCGCCTCGAACTCCATGACCGTCGGGTTGTCGCCGCGCGAATAGATCGGCTGGCGTCGCCTGCCGGCGAATGTGTCGGCCATCTCGGCATAATTGGCGAAGGTGAAGAGCGAAGTCTGGTAGATCGGCGGTACCACCGCACCGCCGGGGAAAGGCTCGTCATGGGCGAGAAGCGTCGCCGCCTCGGCGAGATAGTCGTTTTCGAAATCGGCGGAATGGTCGCTCATTTCTCGCCTGAAAGTTTGAGTTTGGCCGCACCGCGCTTCAGATCGTCCTCGACGGTGGCGATCAGCTTGAGCGCCTCGGCCCGGGCTCCCTCCGGATCGTGCGCGGCGATGCGTTCGTAGATGGTGCGGTGGTAAGGAAAGCTGGCGTGGCCGAAATCACGCACGCCAAGCGGATGCTCCCAGAAACGATGGAACAGTTCGTGCATGGCGGCGATGATCTGCTCGAACAGCGGATTGCCGGACGTGCGATAGATCGACTGGTGGAATTCCCAATCTTCCTCCGCCGACATGCCGGCGCGCGCGTGGAAGGCCTGCTCCATAATGTCGAGCTTACGCGCGATCTCAGCGATCTCGGCCTGGCCCGCGCGAACGGCGCACAGGGCGGCGGCTTCCGCTTCCAGTGCCCGGCGGATTTCCAGCGTCTGCATCAGGCTGGTGAAATCATTGCCGCCGGCCAGCGTCAGCGGCATGTGCAGCATGTCCAGCGAGACCACTCCCTTGAGATAGGTGCCGCTGCCTTGCCGCCGTTCGACCAGGCCGAGCCCTTCCCAGCGCGTCAGCGCCTCGCGCACGGTGTTGCGGCTCACCTTGAGGCGCTCGGCAAGGATGCGTTCGGTCGGCAGTCTCTGGCCGGGCCCGAGGGCTTCGCGCATCACAAAGCCGGCCAGCGCCTTGAGCACCGCGTCGTCGCGAGCAGTTGCCTGTATGGGGGAAAGGCCGAATTCGGTCATGCCAACGGGTCACAAATGGCTCAATGGTCCAACCAATTTCGGCATAGAAGACAGGCCCTGTCAATCGGCTGCAGGCACATTCGCACCCGCCCCCAGCGTGCGGATCAAGGGGCGGTCTATCTGCCACAACAAAAAAGCCAACGTTTTCCGGATATTGGCGCCAGAATCCTGATGTGTTTTGAAAATTGGGGGCCGGCCGGCGTTTGGCAGCGGTACGAGGAGGCCACTATGTGCCAGCGCCGGCCGGCCGACCCCACGGACCCAGGAGATGCGGCGGACCTGAGCATCATGGGGTATTCTTCGGGTCGAACCGGCGATCTAGCCTCGTGCCGGTTACGTCTAAGGGCTGCACATTTGCGCAACAACTTATGGAAATCAACCGTTTCTTAACCAAGCCTCGCAAATCGCTTGGATTAAGGTAAATTCGTAACCTTGTCGCTTTGACTGGGCAATTGGTGTTCGGTGCTAAGCCGCCTTGGCGACGACGCGATTGCGGCCGCCGCTCTTGGCTTCGTAGAGCGCGAGGTCGGCGCGTTTCATCAGCGCCGAGACCGTGTCTACGCCTTTCAGGACCGATGACACGCCGACGCTGACGGTGACTTCGACGGCCTTGCCTTCGGTGCCGACGGCAAACGGCAGTTGGGCGATTTCGGCGCGAATGCGCTCGGCGACCTTTTCGGCTACCGCGCCGTCGGTGTCCGGCATCACCACGACGAACTCCTCGCCGCCAAAGCGGCAGGCTAGATCGATGCCGCGCACATTCTTGCGCAGCCGCCGCGCGAATTCGCGCAGCACGTCGTCGCCGCCGTCATGGCCATGCGCGTCGTTGATGCTCTTGAAGCGGTCCAGATCGGTGATCATCACCGATAGCGGCCTGCGCCGTGCCACGGCGCGATCGAACAGCGTCTGCAGATGGCTGTCGAGATAGCGGCGGTTGTGCAGGCCGGTCAGGGCATCGGTCACCGCCATCTCGATGGTCTGGGTGACGCTGGCGCGAAGCTGGTCGTTGTAGCGCTTGCGGCGCACCTGCGTGCGCAGCCGCGCGGTCAGCTCCTGCTGGTCGATCGGCCGCATCAGATAGTCGTTGATGCCGAGTTCGAGGCCGCGGATGATACGCCCCTCCTCGCCCTCGTCCGCCAGAAGGATGATCGGTAGGAAACGGGTGCGATCGAGCGAGCGCAATTGCGAGCAGAGCCTCAGCGGGTCGAAATCGGCGAAGGCCGTCGAGATCATCACGCATTCATACGGCTGCTCGGCGGCCTGGAAGAAGCCGGCATGCGGATCGTTGGCGACGTCGAGATCGGCACGGCCGCGCAGCATCTTCTGGATGCGCTCGAAGGAGGATTTGCGCTCGTCGACCAGCAGCACCTTCGGCACCGCATCGTCGGTAGCGAAGTTGCGGCTCAAAAGCTCCTCGATGCCGATATTGCGTGTCGTCGAGGCGCGCAGCCGCAGCTCGTCGGTCAGCGATTTCAGCCTGACCAGGCTCTTGACGCGCGTCATCAGCTGCAGATCGTTGACCGGCTTGGTCAAAAAATCGTCGGCGCCGGCCTCGAGGCCGCGCACCCGGTCCGAAACCTGGTCGAGCGCGGTGATCATCACAACAGGGATGTGCGATGTCGCCGGGTCGCCCTTCAGCCGCCGGCAGACCTCGAACCCGTCCATGTCGGGCATCATCACGTCGAGCAGCACGACGTCGACCTTGCCGTTCTCGCAGATCTCGATCGCATCCGGCCCGTTGGTGGCGGTCAGAACCTCGAAATATTCGGCGAGCAGCCGAACCTCCAACAGCCTGACATTGGCTGGGATGTCGTCGACGACGAGGATCCGCGCGGTCATTTCACAAAGCTCCGGCTCGGCTGGAAAGATACATCAGGCATCGCCCAGGTAGGATTTGATAGTTTCGATGAAACGCGGCACCGAGATCGGCTTGGAAATATATGCCTCGCAGCCGCCCTGGCGAATGCGCTCCTCGTCGCCCTTCATCGCGAAGGCGGTGACGGCGATGACCGGGATGACGTGAAGATCATCGTCCTCCTTCAGCCATTTGGTGACCTCGAGGCCCGACACTTCCGGCAGCTGGATGTCCATCAGGATGAGGTCCGGCCTGTGCTGCCGCGCCAGATCCAGCGCTTCCAGGCCGTTGCGTGTACGCACCGTCTCGTAGCCGCTCGCTTCGATCAGGTCGCGAAAGAGCTTCATGTTGAGCTCGTTGTCCTCGACGATCATAACCTTCTTTGGCATCGATTTCCCGTCCCGGCTGACCTTCCACTCGAAGGGTGCCGTCATGCGCCCTTGTCGGCACGCACCAAACCTGTTCCCACTATACGGCAATATGATTGACGAAACGGAAACCGGCCGCCCGAAAAGCGTTCGGATTCCAGGTCGGCGAGCTTGCTGCCGGCGACACTTGCCACTACTGCGAAAACAGAACGATTCCGCCCATGAAGGAAGGTAGCAATGGCAAACGCAGCGTCAATGCGCGAGGAAGCGGAAACCATTGCCGTAAAGGCGTTGGGCTTCGTCGCCGCCGATCCGGAACTTCTGCCGCGCTTCCTGGCGATCACCGGCATCGAAGCCCATTCCATCCGCCAGGCGGCGGGCGAGCCGGGATTCCTGGCCGGCGTGCTGCAGTTCATCCTTGCCCACGAGCCGACCCTGATGCGTTTTTCCGAGGAGACCGGAACGCCGCCCGCCGCAGTCGGCAAGGCATTGCGGGCGCTGCCGCTCGGCGACGACAATCATGAGCATTCGGTATAAGCGGCGATCCCGCGACCGCGGACAGATCGAAGAACTTGCCGCCGACAACGGGCCAGTGCTGATGCTTTATGGCGTTGCCTCATCCCCACTGTCGTCCGTCCCAACGGGGTCGGCCGGCTTCAGCATGGCGCCGTTGACCGTGACCGAACCGTCTGCCTTAGCGTTGACGACCCATTCCAGTCGACCATCCGGCAGTGCCTTGCCGAACCCTTTGATCGCCAGCACGCCGGTAAAATACTGCGCGGCCTGCGGGTCCGTCTTCGCCGCCGTCTGCAAGGTCTCCACGATCTTATCGTAGCCGGTGATGTCGATTGTCACATCCGCACGCGGCTTCTTGCCGGGGAAGGTCATCTCGCCTTCCATCACAATCTCGATGTTGCCGTTCTTGATCGTGCTGTGTCCGAGAATGGCCTTTGGGCTCTTGGCCAGGAAATCAGCGGAAATCTGGTCGCCGAAATCTGCCGGCAGCGGTGGATCCTTGCTGAAATCAAGGGTTTCGATGGTTTTCTTCGCCATGCTGTCGAGATCGATGTTGGCACCGCCGAAATTGAGGTCGATATCCGTCGGCAACAACGCGACGCCCCAGCTGGGCAGCATCTGCTGCGGCAGCGTCAGGCCGGTGGCCTTGATCGCGTAGGCTATCTGACCGTTCTGCAAGATACCGTCCATCCCGACCGCCGTGCTCAACTGTGTCGCACCGAAATTGCCGAGCTGGGTCTCCACCACGAAATCCTTGAAGCTGTAGGTGCCGTCTATTCTTTCCCACAGCGGCAATGCGGCGAGCAGACGCGACTTGAACTCCGCTTGGTTCGCCTTGAGCTTGGCCTCATCCTCGTTGGCCACGGCGAAAGCAAGTAAATCGAGCAGCGGCTTTGTCCGCATGCCCTTGCCCGTCGCATCCACCGCCGCGTGCGGCGATTTGACATTGTATGAGAATTTCAGACCGCTCTTGGGATCGTCCAGTCTGACGGTTTCGGCAAAGCCGGTCATTGTCTGTGAATACGCAAAATCTATGCCGCCATTCGCTGATTTCGTCGCGCTCAAGCTGCCAGCGCCGCCATCCGCAGAGGCTTCCACATTCTGCAGCGGGCTTTTTACACCCATCGTCACGCCCGAAGTGGAACCCGAGGCGTTCACAAAGGCCGCCAGATCAGGGTCATAGATACCGGTGAACTTGTTGTTTGAAATGGAAAAGTCGATGTGCTGCGGCCCCTCCGGACCGACGAAATCAACAGATCCCTTCGGAGACACGTCCACCGAAACGTCCCACTGACCATCTTTGCGCGGCTTCGCCAGAACGAAGTAAGGCGTGGAGTCCAACTTGAAGGATTGCTGCTTTGCCAGCAAATCCGTGACCGGCTTGAAGTCGAAAGCGATCTTGTAGGCATCGCCCTCGACTGAAATTTTCACGAACCCAATGTCGAACGGCTTCTTGCCGATATAGTGCGCCAGATCGTCGGAAAGCTGCTTCGCGCCTTGCCTGTCGACCGCTTGGCCGAAGGCCGGTGCGCTGCAGGCAAGAAGTAAAACAAGTGGCAAAACGCGCTTCATGTCGATCCTCACTAATCGCGGCCCTCAAGCCGTTTCTATCACTGGTAGGCAAATACCATCACAGCCGCAAGAGAAGGCCTATTTGTTGCGGCGGCTGTTACAGCACCAGCCGCACCAGCGGCCGGCCTGGTTTACGCTCGACCAGCCGCTGGAACCCGGCCTTTTCGAAGACCCGCGACGAGCCGACGAACAGCCCGATCGAGCGCGAATCCTTCGACAGGTCGATCGGGCAGGCCTCGAGCAGCCGCGCGCCATTTTCCCGTGCAAAGTCGATGCCGCCTTCGACCAGGCGGTGCGACAGGCCCCTGCCGCGTGCCTTGGCGCGGATGAAAAAGCAGGAGATCGCCCAGACGCCTGGATCGCTGGCATCGGCGGGGTCGAGCGGCGCCGACCCCCTGCCCTGGTTATTCCACTCAGGCACGTCGGCGCGCGGGCCGATCTGCATCCAGCCGACCGCCTGGCCGCCCTCGAAGGCCAGCAGGCCTGGCGACGGCCCGGCCTCGATCCGGGCCTTGATATGATCCTTGTTGCGCTCCCGGTTGCTCGCGCGGCGCGCTGCCGGTGACAGTCGGAAATGTGTGCACCAGCAGCCGTAGCAGGCGCCTTGCTTACCGAAAAGATCTTCGAAATCCGCCCAAAGCTCGGGCACTAGCGGCGCTATGGTCGTATTCAT
This sequence comes from Mesorhizobium sp. M0119, assembly GCF_040322615.1. Lineage (NCBI taxonomy): Bacteria > Pseudomonadati > Pseudomonadota > Alphaproteobacteria > Hyphomicrobiales > Phyllobacteriaceae > Mesorhizobium > Mesorhizobium sp. M0119. The sequence continues at coordinate 7,091 of NZ_JAMYTU010000011.1, read as the reverse complement.
GAGCTCTCTCCCGGCCCGCCGCCTTGTCGTGGCGTCCGTCCTGACGTACCATTGCATTTGTTCTCTTTATGTTCGCAGCGATGGCGGCCCCTGTCAACAATCCCGAACACGGTTTTTGCCGCGACTGCCTGAGTTTTCAGCGCAGCGAGGCACGCCGTTGCGAGCGCTGCGGCAGTCCACGGCTCGGCCGCCATCCGGAGCTTTACCGGCTGCGCCTTGCCCATATCGATTGCGACGCGTTCTACGCGGCGGTCGAAAAGCGCGACAACCCGGCGTTGAAGGACCGGCCATTGATCATCGGCGGCGGCAAGCGTGGCGTCGTATCCACCGCCTGCTACATCGCCCGCATCCATGGCGTGCGCTCGGCAATGCCGATGTTCAAGGCGCTCGAAGCCTGTCCCGAAGCGGTGGTCCTCCCGCCGGACATGGAAAAATACGTCCGCGTCGGCCGCGAGGTGCGCGCCATGATGCAGGCGCTGACGCCGCTGGTCGAGCCGCTCTCGATCGACGAAGCCTTTCTCGACCTCGCCGGCACCGAGCGCCTGCATGGCCTGCCGCCTGCGGTCGTGCTGGCGCGCTTCGCACTCGGCGTGGAAAAGGAGATCGGCATCACCGTTTCGGCCGGCCTTTCCTACTGCAAGTTCCTGGCCAAGGTGGCGTCGGACTTCCGCAAGCCGCGCGGCTTTTCGGTGATCGGCGAGGCCGAGGCTATCGGCTTCCTGGCCGAGCAGCCGGTAACGCTGATCTGGGGGGTCGGCAAGGCCTTTGCCGTCACGCTCGAGCGCGACGGCATCCGCACCATCGGCCAGTTGCAGCGCATGGAACGCGGCGACCTGATGCGCCGCTATGGCGTGATGGGCGACCGGCTCTACCGGCTTTCGCGCGGCGAGGACGACCGTCGCGTCGTTCCCGACCAGGAAGCGAAAAGCGTCTCGGCGGAAACCACTTTCGACACCGACATCGCCTCCGTCGACGAACTGGTTTCGGTGCTGAGGGCGCTGTCGGAAAAAGTCTCCGTCCGGCTGAAAAAATCCGGCATTGCCGGACGCACCGTCGTCCTCAAGCTGAAGACCCAGGATTTCAAGATCCGCACGCGCAATCGCCAGCTCGGCGATCCGACCCGGCTGGCCGACCGCATTTTCTCGACCGGGCTCGAGCTGCTGCGCAAGGAAGCGGATGGCACGAAATACCGGCTGCTCGGCATTGGCGTCAGCGATCTCTCCGACGACGACCGGGCGGACCCGCCCGATCTGGTCGACGTCCAGTCACGCAAGCGCGCCATGGCCGAAGACGCCATCGACACGCTGCGCGGCAAGTTCGGCCGCAGGGCGGTGGAGACCGGCTATACCTTCGGCAAGGGCCGCGATGCCCATCCGCCCGAACCGGTCGAGGAGTGATAGTCAGGTGCGCCGCAGATCGATCCGGGTGGTAATCACGCGCTCGCCGGTTTTCGGGTCGACGTCGATAACGGTCAGCCGCATGCCGTCCTCGCCGTTCTTCTCGACCGTCATTTGCGCCGTGCGATCGCCATTGACCTCCTTGGCCCAACGGATGCCGAGATTGATCGCGTTGCCGGAGCGGCTGCCGCTCAATTGCGCTGGCCCGGTGCGCGATCCGACATAGGTGCCGCTGTATTTCGTCCCGCTGGACTTGAGATCCGCGCTGATGGCGCGCGTCACCACGATCAGACCACGGCAGCTGCCATCGAGCGACAATGAGCTCGACGTCGCGTCGGAATTGAAATGACAGGAGACATTCACCGTCGGGGCATCGGTGGTGACCTTGACGATGCCTTTGCCGGCGAAATTCCCCTGGAATGAGCGAAGAAAATCCGGATCGTCGGCATGCGCTGCGCCAGCCCCGGCCGTCAGGCAGCCGGCAAGTACAAATCGTGCGAGTGATTTCATCGGACCGCTCCTCGTTGGTATCCAAAACACAGCACGCAAACACTGAAGGACCAACGCTTCCCACAGCGGCGGGTTCCGGCTTCAACATCACTGCATGCAACGCTGCACGGCTGGCCCAGCCGAATGCGTCGGCTAGCGGTTGCGATGAGCGCTCCGGCTTGCGACATAGCCGCATGGCACCCGCACCCTCGATCCCCAAGGCCGCGTTCTGGATGGCGCTGTCGATCGCCTCGTTCCTGGCGATGTCGGTGGCCGGCCGCGCCACGACGGCCGAACTCAACGTCTTCCAGGTCCTCGAGCTGCGCTCGGTGATCGGCTTTTTCATCCTGCTGCCGCTGGTCATGATGTCAGGCGGTTTTGCGGCGATGCGCACCGGGCGTCCGCTGGCCCATATCGCCCGCAACGTCGTCCACTATACCGGCCAGGCTGCCTGGCTCTACGCCCTGACGCTCATCCCGCTTGCCGTGCTGATCTCGATCGAATTCACGACGCCGATCTGGACCGCCCTGCTGGCGGTCGCTTTCCTCGGCGAAAGGCTCTCCCGGCCACGGCTCGCGGCGATCGTGCTCGGGCTGATCGGCGTTGTGATCATCGTGCGTCCGGGCGTGGGCGCGGTCAATCCGGGACATGTCATCGTGCTGGGAGCCGCGGTCTGCTTCGGCGTCTCGGTGGTCCTCGTCAAGTCGCTGACGCGGACGGACAGCGTCGTGCGCATCATCTTCTGGATGCTGATCATCCAGTCGCTGCTTGGCCTCGTCCCGGCGCTTTACGAATGGCGCAACCCGCCGCTCGAGCTCTGGCCGTGGATCCTGCTCATCGCCATCACCGGCATGTCGTCGCATTTCTGCATGGCCCGTGCACTCGTCTATGCCGATGCAACCGTCATCTCGCCAATGGACTTTTTGCGCGTACCGCTGTCGGCGGTGATCGGATGGCTGCTCTATCACGAGCAGATCGACGCCTTCACCGCCGGTGGCGCCCTGCTGATCCTCATGGGTAATCTGCTCAACCTGCAGCGGAAGGCGCCTCAGCCGGTGGAGATCGCCGCTTCATAAGCGTGCGCTAACTCTTAGACCAGCTCCACTTCAACCACGCCCGGCACCGCGCGCATGGCCGACGCGATCTGCGGCGAGATACGATAACGACTGGGCAATTCGATCTCGACCTCACCCTGGCCGTCATCCTTGATCAGCACGAAGCTTACCTGTCCTTCGCCCTTCACGGCAAGCTGGCCGGCAAGCGTGCCGATCGGTGCTGCGTCGCGCACGAAGATGCGCAACGCTTTCTGGACGCGGCTTGCCTCGTCCTCCAGCGACTGCACGGTCTGGATGCGCAGATTGACGCCTTCCGGCCTGTCCTCGGCCGAAACGGTGATCACTACCGAGCGGCCGGGCTCGAGCAGGTCGCGGTATTGCGCCAGCCCCTCGGAAAACAGCACCGCTTCATACTGGCCTGACGTGTCGGAAAACTGCACGACGCCCATCTTGTTGCCGGTGCGCGTCTTGCGTTCCTGTTTGGTGGTGACGGTACCGGCGAGCCGGCCGGCTGCAGCACCGCGTTTGACGGCGGCCGAAAACTCGCCCCAGGTCTGCACCCGCATTTTCTGCAGCGCCGCCTTGTATTCGTCGAGCGGATGCGCCGAGAGATAGAATCCGACCACCTGGAATTCGCGGTGCAGGCGGTCGGCGGCGAGCCAGGGCTCGGTCGCCGGCAGGTTGAGCGCCTGCGACTGTGCGCCGAGCGAGGCGCCAAAGATGTCGTGCTGGCCGGTGACGGCATTCTGCTGCGCCAGCGAGGCCAGCCCCATCATCCGCTCGACGCCGGCCATCATCGCCGCGCGCTCATGACCGAAGCAGTCGAGCGCGCCGGCCATGATTAGGCTTTCGAAGACGCGTTTGCCGACGATCTTCGGATCGACCCTTTCACAGAAATCGGCGAGGCTCTTGAACGGTTTTTCGCCGCGCGCCACGATGTGCTCGACCGCCGCGTCGCCGACGCCCTTGAGCGCGGCCAGCGAATAGAAGATGCGGTTCTCGCCGACCTCGAAATCCCGGAACGACGTCATCACCGACGGCGCCACCACCTCGATGCCGAGGCGCAGCGCATCTTGGCGGAAATCGGCGAGCTTGTCCGTATTGCCCATGTCGAGCGTCATCGATGCGGCCAGGAATTCGACCGGGTAATGCGCCTTCAGATACGCGGTCTGGTAGGAAACGACGGCATAGGCGGCGGCATGCGATTTGTTGAAACCGTAGTCGGCGAACTTTGCCAGCAGGTCGAAGATGAAGTCGGCTTGCGGCTTGCCGACGCCGCGCTCGACCGCACCCGAAACAAAGCGCTCGCGCTGTTTGTCCATCTCGGCGCGGATCTTCTTGCCCATGGCGCGGCGCAGCAGATCGGCTTCGCCCAGCGAATAGCCGGAGAGCTCCTGCGCGATCTGCATCACCTGTTCCTGGTAGACGATGACGCCTTGCGTCTCCTTGACGAGATGGTCGATCTTCGGGTGGATCGACGCCATCTCCTCCTCGCCGTGCTTTCTGGCGTTGTAGGTCGGTATGTTCTCCATCGGCCCGGGCCGATAGAGCGCAACCAGCGCGATAATGTCCTCGATGCAGTCGGGCCGCATGCCGATCAGCGCCTTGCGCATGCCGGCACTTTCCACCTGGAACACGCCGACCACCTCGCCGCGCGACAGCATGGCGTAGGTTTCCGGGTCGTCGAGCGGAATGTGGGCGAGATCGATCTCGATGCCGCGGCGGCGGATCAGCTTGACCGCCCTGTCCAGCACCGTCAGCGTCTTCAGGCCAAGGAAGTCGAATTTCACCAGCCCGGCCTGCTCGACATATTTCATGTTGAACTGCGTGACCGGCATGTCCGAGCGCGGATCACGGTACATCGGCACCAGCTCCGACAGCGGCCGGTCGCCGATGACGATGCCGGCGGCATGCGTCGACGCGTGCCGATAAAGACCTTCCAGCTTCTGCGCCGTATCGAGCAGCGTCTGCACGATCGGCTCACGCTCCGCCTCTTCGGCAAAGCGCGGCTCGTTGGCGATGGCGTCGGCGAGCTTGACCGGATTGGCCGGGTTCGACGGCACCATCTTGCTCAGCTTGTCGACCTGGCCGTAAGGCATCTGCAGCACGCGCCCGACGTCGCGCAGCACCGCGCGCGCCTGCAGCGTGCCGAAGGTGATGATCTGGCCAACCTGGTCGCGGCCGTATTTCTGCTGGACGTAGCGGATGACCTCCTCGCGCCGGTCCTGGCAGAAATCGATGTCGAAGTCGGGCATCGACACGCGGTCGGGATTGAGGAAGCGCTCGAACAGCAGCGAAAAGCGCAGCGGATCAATGTCGGTGATGGTCGTGGCATAGGCGACCAGCGAGCCGGCGCCCGATCCGCGGCCCGGCCCGACCGGAATGCCTTGTGCCTTGGCCCATTTGATGAAGTCGGCAACGATCAGGAAATAGCCCGGATATTTCATCTTCTCGATGACGCCGAGCTCGAAATCCAGTCTTTCGCGATATTGCTCGACGGTATAGCCGGGCGTCGGCCCGTGCGCCGCAAGCCGCGCCTCCAGCCCTTCATGCGCCTGCCTGGCAAGCTCCTGCGCCTCCGCCTTGACCGCAGCATCGGCGTCGGCGACATCGCGGCCGGCAAAGCGCGGCAGGATCGGATTGCGGGTCTTCGGGTAATACGAGCAGCGCAGGGCGATCTCGACGGTGTTGTCGATTGCTTCCGGCAGGTCGGCGAACAGCCTCGCCATGTCGGCCTGGCTTCTCAGGAAGTGGTCGGGCGAAAGGCGGCGGCGATTATCGGCCGCAACCACGGAGCCTTCGGCGATGGCGATCAGGGCGTCATGCGCCTCATAGTCTTCACGCGAGAAGAAAAACGCCTCGTTGGTGGCAACCAGCGGCAGATCGTGGCGGTAGGCGAGGTCGACCGACGACTGCTCGATCGCGCGGTCGTAGCCGGACACCCGCTCAAGCTCGACATAGAGCCGGTCGCCGAACAGGCCCTTGAGCGCCAGGAGCCGGGTCTCGGCGAGTTCGCGGCGATCCTCTTTCAAGGCAGTGCCGATCGGACCGCGCGGCCCGCCGGTAAGGCAGATCAAACCGTCTGAATGGCCTTGCAGCATCTCGCTCGTCAGATGCACCGCTTCGCCGGGCGGTGTCTCGAGGTAGACGCGGCTGACCAGCCTGACCAGCTTGCCGTAGCCGGCCTCGGTTGCGGCGATCAGGACAACCGGCCGCATCTCCGGTCCTTGCCGCCTGCGGTCGCGCTGGCTGTCGCTCGCCTCGCCGGAAAAGGCGAGGTCGATCTGGCAGCCGATGATCGGCTGGATGCCGTCCTTTACCGCCTTCTGGGCGAATTCCAGTGCGCCGAACAGATTGTTGGTGTCGGTGACGGCGATTGCCGGGCATTCGTCCTGCACCGCATGGCCGACGATCTTGCCGAGCTGCAACGCACCTTCGAGCAGCGAATAGGCCGAATGCACGCGCAGATGAATGAACCGACGCGCCGCCGCCTCCGCCCGCGACGCCTTTGCATAGGCTTCGCGCAGCAAGGGATCGCGTGGAAGTCTCTCATCCGCCATGGTTTTTTCGCGCCGCCTCACAAGGACTCAGTCGATGAAGATGTATTGTCCGGCACCGGGTAACACGAGTCCAGCGGCAGCGATTGGAGCTTTGGACGTTTAGAGCAACCGCCGCAGTTGCCAATCTCCCCCCTCGTGGGGGAGATGTCCGGCAGGACAGAGAGGGGCGCTGTCCCGCCAACCTCGGGCCAGGAAACACAAAACCCGCCTCAAAGGCGGGTCGTTGGAGCCAATTAGCACCATACTTAGATTAGTAGCATAGCTGCCGGCACAAAGCAAGAACAAAATACGTTGCGGCGGCAAAAAAATGCGAATTCTGTCCCACCCGAGCCTCGTTGCCCAACGAATTGTCAGGTCGCGTTTCTTCGCGCCCCTCTCTGTCCTGCCGGACATCTCCCCCTCTAGTGGGGAGATTGGCTGTCATCTCGGCTTTCGCCAATCTCGTAGGGTGCAGAAGGGGCGCTGTCCCCGAAGCTACCGATCTCCCCCCAAGGTGCAGGGGAATCGCATATGGCGATTTTGGGGTTGAGTTTAGGCTGAGAAAGGATTCTTTGGAGAGGCAGTTGAGCGAAGGAGCGACTGCCATTTCC